>NZ_JARQTO010000004.1:0-151515 GCF_029577735.1 Exercitatus varius
ATCCAAACCGATAAAAAACGGTCAAAATTTTGACCGCACTTTATACCATTGTAAAGGTGCGGGTGATTTTTTATCTGTTTTTTACTCTTTCGGCAGCTTAACGATTGAAACTATTAATCCGCCCCAAATGATGGCGAGGGCAATCACCATCATCACGATTGCACTGGTATTCATGATTGTTCTCCTTTACGTTCCGTTATCACTTCGTTTTTCCATTTCAAGCGAGAAAGCAGGAAAGCCACCACGACTAGCATAATCGACATGCCCCAGCCGAACGTGTTGATAAACCAATTCGGATATCCTTCATAACCTTCCGTGAAGACTTTCGCTCCTTCGCTGAACAACATGAAGGCCAGAATTCCTGTGGTTACCACGATACACAACCGCCACACGAAACCGACTTTGAATGAAGACGTTTCATTAATGTGCTGACCCAGCACGCCTAATTTTTCGTCCGCGACAATGACCATCAGCGAAACGAACGCCACCGCGACGATACCGAAATAATTCACGAATTTATCCATGACGTCTAACATCGGCAAGCCGGTGGTAGAACCGAATAAAATCACGGAAACCGCCATCATAGGCAAGCCGACCAGGAAAGTGACTTTTGAACGACGGATGCGCAATTTATCCTGTACGGCGGAAATGATAACTTCGATAACGGAAATAAACGACGTTAATGCCGCAAAGGTCAACGAACCGAAGAATAACACACCGATAATTTCACCAAACGGCGCTTCGTTAATGAGGGTCGGGAATGCAAAAAAGGCTAAACCAATACCGCCTTTCGCCACTTCGCTGACTTCCTGTCCCTGCGCGGTCGCCATAAAACCGAGTGCGGCAAAAACGCCGATTCCCGCCAACAGTTCAAAACTGGAGTTGGCAAAACCTACCACCAAGCCGGAACCGGTTAAATCGGAGTCTTTCTTCAAATATGAAGCATAAGTGATCATAATTCCAAAACAAATGGATAATGAGAAGAAAATCTGCCCGTATGCCGCAATCCAAACACTCGGATCGGATAACTTATCCCAATCCGGCGTAAATAAAGCGTTTAATCCTTTTGCCGCGCCCGGCAGAAAAAGCGATGACACCACAAGCACAATAAACATCACCACCAACACCGGCATTAAAATATTGGAGGATTTTGAAATCCCTTTTTGTACGCCCAACGCCAACACTCCTAAGGCGACCAGCCAAACCGCAATCAACGGTCCGATCACCATGCCGACAAATTCGAAACTCACCCCTTGCTTAATATCGCCGACTCTCAAATATTCGTTAATAAAAAACTGAACGGGATCATTCCCCCACGCGGCGGTAAAGGAAAAATAGGTGTAAGTTGCCGCCCAACCGAGCACCACGGCGTAATATAATCCGATGATGACATTCACCATCACCTGCCACCAACCGAAGGTTTCAAAATGCTTATTGAAACGGCGATAGGACAACGGCGCGCCGCCGCGGTGACGATGCCCGATGGCGTAATCTAAAAATAAAAGCGGAATACCGGCGGTCAATAACGCCACAATATAAGGAATAATAAATGCGCCGCCGCCGTTTTCATAAGTAGTGTAAGGAAAACGCCAAATGTTTCCCAACCCGACGGCGGAACCGATGGCCGCCATAATAAAGGCTTTACGCCCGGAAAATGTTTCACGTGTAGAATTCGACATTCTGACACCCCTTTGTTGTTATAAGTAAAGATTAAGTCAAGACATTGGATAAGGAAATATAAAGGAAAAATCCTCTCAGTCAATAAAAAACTGGTTAACCGAAACGATTAAGCTTGACAATTACGCTGAAATTTCCAATAAAATTCAACTTCCGCGCATCATATCGCCTTGATTATGCTATGCTAACATCCGTTAATTTTAGAACGGACGGCATTATGCAAAAACGCGTTTTTATTACTCACGGCTACACCGCAAACTCGCAAAAACATTGGTTTCCCTGGCTAAAAGTGCGGTTGGAAAATGAAGGATTTTCCGTTAAGGTTTTCGATATGCCGAATGCCGACAAGCCGAATCCCGCAATCTGGCTGGCGCATCACCGGGCAAATATTCCTAACGTTTCACCGCAGGATATTTTTATCGGACACAGTTTGGGCTGCATCGCCACCTTGCGCTTTCTGGCGCAACAAAACCGGTCGGTAGGCGGGCTGATTTTGGTGGCGGGATTCGATCAAGCGTTACCCAACTTGCCCGAACTGAACGACTTCACCGCGCAACAACCGGATTATGCCGCGCTCATCCGCCGCATCCCGCAACGCACCGTTATCGCGTCGCTGGACGATAATGTGGTAAATCCCGCTTTCAGCGAACAACTGGCGGCGAATCTGCAAGCGAAATATATCACAACTCAGGGTTATAAACATTTCACCGAACATTACGGCGTCACCCAATTGCCGTTGGTTTATGACGAAATAATGACCTTTGCCCGCTAATAAAAAGTGCGGGCAAAAAACGCCGCATTTTTCCGAAAAAAACATTCAAAAAATCGCCCGCACTTTTTCTACCCTTTTTGTGTGATCAAGATCATATTTTAAGCAAAAAAAATTTGACTATTTTCACCCGACATTTAGACTTGCCAATGTTCAGCAACCGTTTGCATTGTTATTTGACGAGCGGCTGAAACGTGACAATTATCAATCCTCATTACAAACGGAGATCTGAAATGACGCATCTTATCGTTGCGACACACGGAAAATTTTCAGAAGAAATCGTAAACTCAGCGGCCATGGTTTTCGGTGAAGATGAAAATACCCATGTAGTCACATTTTTACCCGGCGAAGGCGGCGACGACCTGGTTGCCAAATACAATGCCATCCTTGAAACATTGCCTGAAAACGAACCGGTTCTGTTTATGGTGGACTTATTCGGCGGCAGCCCTTACAACGCGGCGGCCCGTGTTGCCACCAACCGCGAAAACACCGATATCGTAACCGGTATCAGCCTGCCGATGCTGCTTGAAACTCTGGACGCCAAAGACAGCGCTTCTTTAGAGGAATTAGTGGAAACGGCGAAAGAAGTCGGCGTGATGGCGGTGAAATCTTTCCGCAATCCTGAACCGAAAGCCGCCAAAACGGAAGAAAAACCGGCAGCCGCGGCGGTTCCGGCGGCGCCGCGCGATCCGAACTTAAAAGGTAATATGAACATCTCCTTATTGCGTATCGACAGCCGTTTAATCCACGGACAAGTGATGACGTCCTGGGCGAAAGCCGTAAAATGCGAAGCGATTTTTGCCATTAACGACGGTGTCGCAAAAGATGACATCCGACGCGAATTATTGCTTCAAATCGTGCCGTCTCACTTAAAAGGTTACGTTATTACGGTTGAGAAAGCGATTAAAGTATGGCACAACCCGAAATACGCAGGCAAAAACATCATTTGGCTGGTGACCAATCCGGCCGATATCGTGCGCTTAATTGAGGGCGGAGTAAAAATTTCGGACGTCAATGTAGGCGGCATGACTTACCGCGAAGGCGACAAGCTGATTTCGCAAGCCGTTGCAGTAAACAAAGACGATGTGGCGGCATTCAAAAAATTATTGGAACTCGGTGTGAATATGTCGCTTCAACAGGTCGCCGCGAACCGTAAAGAACCGCTTACCAAAGAAAAACTTGATGCAATTCAATTCTAATTCAGGAAAACATTATGACTACATTAGAAATTATTTTAGTAACCCTCGTCGCCGCGATTTGCGGTATGGGTTCCGTGCTTGACGAACGTCAAACTCACCGTCCTCTGGTGGCTTGTACTTTAATCGGCTTAGTATTGGGCGATTTACAGTCCGGCGTGATTGTCGGCGGTATGCTGGAAATGCTGGCGTTAGGCTGGATGAACGTCGGTGCGGCAATGGCGCCGGATGCGGCGTTGGCCTCCGTTATTGCCGCAATTCTGGTAATTAAAGGCAATCAGGATAAAGCGACCGCAATCGCCGTCGCTATTCCGGTTGCCGCAGCGGGCCAGGTATTAACCATCTTCGTCCGTACTTTAACCATTTTCTTACAACACAAAGCTGATGATTATGCGGAACAAGCCAACTTCCGCGGTATCGAAATCTGTCACTTTGCGGGTCTCAGCCTGCAGGCGTTACGCGTAGCCATTCCGACATTTTTCGTGGCGCTGGTTGCCGGTACGGATACCGTAACCGCCGCGTTAAATGCGATTCCTGAAGTGGTTACCCGCGGGTTACAAATCGCCGGCGGATTTATCGTGGTCGTCGGTTACGCCATGGTCATCAACATGATGCGCGCCGGTGCGTTAATGCCGTTCTTCTTTATGGGCTTCGTTATCGCCTCCTTCTCAAACTACAACTTGGTCGGTTTGGGTTTCCTGGGCGCATGTTTAGCCCTAATTTACATCCAATTAAATCCACAATTCAACAAAGCGGCGGGGCAAGTCGGTAGCGTAAAACGCGAACTTGCGGACGACGAACTTGAAGGTCTATAAGAAGGAATACGAAAATGTCTGAGAAAAAACAATTAACCGCGCGCGATATTCGCTCAACTTACTGGCGTTCAACATTCCTTTTGGGTTCTTTCAACTTTGAACGTATGCAGTCCATGGGATTTTGCGTATCCATGATTCCGGCGATAAAACGCCTTTACAGCAACAAAGAAGATCAGGCCGCCGCCTTAAAACGTCACCTCGAATTCTTCAACACTCAGCCTTGGATCGGCTCCGCCATTATGGGTGTAACGGCGGCCATGGAACAGGAACGGGCCAACGGCGCGGACATCGACGATGCGGCAATCAGTGGGGTGAAAGTCGGTCTGATGGGGCCGTTAGCCGGTGTGGGCGATCCGATTTTCTGGGGAACCTTACGTCCGGTATTAGCCGCGCTCGGCGCCGGTCTTGCCATCAGCGGCAGCTTACTCGGCCCGTTATTATTCTTCATCGGCATCAACATTTTCCGTGCGCTGACCCGTTGGTACGGCTTTAAATACGGTTATGCCAAAGGGACGGAAATCGTGTCCGAAATGGGCGGCGGTCGTTTACAAAAAGTCACTCAGGGCGCCTCAATTCTCGGTTTATTCGTGATGGGCTCACTGGTATCCAAATGGACCAGCATTAATATTCCGCTCGAATTGTCCCGTTATAAAAACGCCATGGGCGAAGAAGTGGTCACTACCGTGCAAAGCGTGCTGGATCAGCTGTTGCCGGGGCTAATGGCATTGTTACTGACTTTCGTCTGTATGTGGTTATTACGCAAAAAAGTGAACGCCATGTACATCATTTTCGCCTTGTTCGGCGTCGGTATTTTAGGTTATTGGCTAGGTATTTTGGCGTAATTCTTACGGACCGTGATATAATTCGGGGCAGTCTTCTTCGGGCTGCCCTGTTTTTATTTAGCTAATAAAGTGCGGGCGATTTTTTCATCGTTTTTTAGAAGGACCGTTATGAAACTCAAAGATCTCATCCAACCGCCGCCAAGTGAAACCTATGTGAAAAATTCATCGCCGTTAGTGACCGCACTTTTGATTATCGCGGGATTGCTGTGGTATGTAACGCAATACGGTTCCATTATCGCTTTGGTGCTGGCGTTATTTGTGCTGATGGGGCAGAAAATGCTGTTGGCGCAGGCAAATAAAGACTTCCGCGAAATGTATCTGTCGCAACAACAGTTTGAGAAAACCCGAAACGCGGATTATTTACGCTACATCCAGGCTCGCAGCGAACAAATGTTGCGGGATAATAAAGTGCTGTCCGACAAAGCCAAACGCGAAATCGCGCAATTACAGGCTTATGCGGCGAAAAATCTGAAACAGGAAAATCCGCAATGATTCCGATTCTGGGCGTCACCGGTTACAGCGGCAGCGGCAAAACCACTTTATTGGAAAAAATCGTGCCGAAATTGACCGCACTTGGACTGCGCGTAGCAGTCATCAAGCACAGCCACCATAACGCCTCGGTGGATAAGGAAGGCAAAGACAGTTGGCGCATGAAGGAAGCGGGTGCCAGCCAAGTGATTATGGCCTGCGACAGCCGCTGGGCGTTAATGACGGAAACCCCGCGGGAACCGGTTTCGCTGCATTATCTGGCGGCGCAGTTTGATCAAAACCTGACGGATCTCGTGCTGGTGGAAGGCTTCAAACAGGAACCGATTCCGAAAATTCTGCTTCATCGTCGCGACATGACAAAACCCTTGCCGGAATGCGATGAAAATGTGCTTGCCATCGCCACGGATTATCCGTTAAATACGGAAAAAGTGCGGTTAAATATTAACGAGATTTCGCAAATCGCCGCCTTCATTTTCGATTATTACCAACGACAGAAATAACCATGAACAGCGCCACCGAAAAAACACAAGATTACCGTCCGCTCGCCTGGATTGCCGCCATGGCGCTGTTTATGCAGTCTCTCGACGCCACCATTCTGAACACGGCGTTACCCGCTATTTCCCGTAGTCTGAATCAATCGCCGCTGGAAATGGAACTGGCGATTATCAGCTACGCCTTGACCGTCGCAGCGATCATTCCTTTAAGCGGTTGGATTGCCGATCGTTTCGGCACATTGTTCACCTTTCGCGCCGCCGTGTTCATTTTCGTGCTGGGTTCTTTGGCCTGTGCCCTTTCCACCAACCTGGACGCGTTGGTGGCCTCGCGCATTTTGCAAGGCGTAGGCGGCGCGTTAATGTTGCCTGTGGCGCGCCTGGCCATCATCCGCAATGTGGAGAAAAGCCAGCTTATCGTAGCCTGGAATCTGATGGCGATGTCGGGTTTAATCGGGCCGGTGTTGGGGCCGATTCTCGGCGGTTGGATCGTCACTCACGCCAGTTGGCCGTGGATCTTTCTAATCAATCTGCCCATCGGCATTATCGGAATAATCGTGGTGGGAAAATACATGACCAACAGTTACGGCAATGCGGGAAAACTGGATTGGGCGGGTTTTCTGTTGTTTGCCGCCGGGTTGGTCACGACGACTTACGGGCTGGACGTCATCGCCGAAAATCTGGCGAATAAAAGCAAAGCGGTAATACTTATCCTCAGCGGCATAATGTTGCTTATTGCATATTATTTGTACGCCTTACGAGCGAAAAATCCGCTGATTCCTTTGTCTTTATTGCGTTTCCGCACCTTTAATCTGGGCATCCTCGGCAATCTGTTCATCCGCATTTCGGGTTCGGGCATTCCCTTTCTGTTGCCGCTGATGTGGCAGGTTGCTTTTCATTTTGATGCGCAAACCTCAGGGTTTATGCTGGCGCCCATTGCCATCAGTTCTATTCTGGCGAAATCCGTTGTCACGAAAATTCTGTACCGTTTCGGTTATCGCAACAGTTTGGTGGTCAACGCCCTGCTGATGGCGGCGGCGATTGGCGCGATGTCCCGTTTCACCCAGGACACGCCGCTGTGGCTGTATATCCTGATTATGATGTGGTACGGTTGCTGTATATCGTTGATGTTTACCGCTGTGAATACGCTGGCGGTTTGCGATTTGCCGGATAATCTGGCGGGTTCCGGTTCCACTATTTTAAGCATGATGCAGCAACTGGGAATCGGCGTGGGCATTGCCATTTCTTCCGTTGTGCTCGCCTTATTTCGCGAATATTTCGGGCAAACCGGGAATTTGGTCTCGGCATTCAGTCATACCTTTCTGGTTTCCTCTTTGTTCGCCGTATTTCTGGCGATCCTCATGTCGCGCCTGCATCCGGAAGACGGCAATAATTTGCGTCACCGAAAATCGATAAAAAACTGACCGCACTTTACAAAATTTCAGCCTCGATAAGCCGAATCCGTAAAAGTGCGGTCAAAAAAAACCATGTTTTTTTATCGCGCGGAATGCGTTTTATCCTTTAATTTTCCACATCCACCCGCAGCACCTGCGCCTGCTGTTTCAGCAGCGAATAAATCCGCTCAAGTGTCTCCGATGTCAGCGGGCCATAACGATAAGATAACTTAATTTCGCCGTTGCCCTGTTCCTTCATGGTAAAGTTTTCAAAAGGGAAATTATTCACCAACAGCAAATCCGTCACATAAGTCATGGCCGAAATTTGCGACACATAAACCCGAATCACCGCTTTCTTTTCCTTCGCTTTCTGACGGTTATGAACAAAACGCTGCACAATCGGACTCAGACGAATCGCAACCAGAATCATCGCTGTCGCCATAACGGCATCGAAAAAGAATCCGGCTCCCGAGGCAATGCCGATGCCCGCCGCCGCCCAAATAATCGCCGCCGTCGTCAAGCCCGAAATGGCGTCGTTGCTTTTACGCAAAATCACGCCTGCACCCAGAAAACCGATACCGCTCACCACCTGCGCCGCCAAACGCATCGGATCGGTTCGGATATTTTCCGAAATCTGCGCATAATATTCCGCCGATTGAATGGAAATCACCGTTAAAATGCAAGTGGTAATGGCAATAATCGCGCAGGTTTTCACGCCGACGGGTTTATGCTTCAACTCGCGTTCCAACCCGATAATCGCCCCCAACAGCAAGGCAATAAACAGTTTTAACAAAATAATAAAATGCGTGGACGACAGCAGCACGTCCTGCATTTCATGCAAAAAATTCATGATTTTCCCCTTATCCCGAGGTTAAGAATTGTAACGAATTTTAGCGGGAACAGAAAGCGGTGCCGCGCGGAAAATAGATTTTCCACGCCGATTTATGCCGCGCAGAACGGAATTTTCATTCTCCCGACAAGAGAAACTCAAACCCGCGCCAATCCCCACGCCTGAATATGCTGCACGCCCTGCTTACGTAGTTGTCGGGCAATTTCATTCAAGGTGGAACCGGTGGTAATCACATCGTCCAGCAAAGCGACCGAACGATAAGGCACGGAAGCATTCACCCAAAAAGCGTTTTTCAGATTAGAACGGCGCGCCGCGGCGGTTAATCCGCGTTGATTGGGCGTTCGTTTTATACGCCGGATCTGGTGTAAATCGCAAGGAATATTCAGCCACTCGGATAAATAACGGGCAAGCAACGCGGTTTGGTTGTAACCCCGTCGCCATTGGCGAAAATGATGCAACGGCACGGGCAAAATCGCTTCCGGCAAACACAAACCCTGTTCCCGCCTGGCACGAATAATCGCCAGCAACATCAGGCGCGCCAGCGTGCGATCCAACCAAAACTGACGCCGGAACTTAAAGCGATGAATCAGGCTCGATAAAGGCTCGTCGTAACGCCCGATCATCACCAGCCGATCCCAACCGTGTTTAGATTGCAAGCAGCGTCCGCAATGCAAGGCGTTTTCCCGCAGCGACGCGCCGCAAGTGCCGCAATAAGGAAAACGTTCAATCAGCCGATTGCAACGGCTGCACAAACCATGACGGGCCAGCGCCAGACGCTCGCCGCACCGTACACAACAAAATCCCAACGGATTCATAAAAAAACATCCCGATTTTTTCCCGCACTTTTGTGCACTTTAATTGAAAAATAAGGAATACGGGTGAAAATATCACGGGATTGGAATATCGATCACAAAACACTTGAAATACGGCGGGCGGAATAACAAAATGAAGCGGAAAAGTCATTTGGCGGAAGGTCATGGGAGTCGAACCCACCCAAGAACGCTGGCGTCCTTAACAGGATTTGAAATCCTGCCGCTTCACCGGAAACGACGACCTTCCGAAAGGAACTCAACTTTAGCTCAAAATCGCCGGCGATTCAAGTTGAAAACCGTTTAAGAGGAAAATCATGCATAAACCCAACATCACTATGGCATGCGTCGTGCATTGCAAAGGCAAATTTTTGTTCGTGGAAGAAATCGAATACGGCAAACGAACCTTAAACCAACCGGCGGGACATCTGGAAAAAAACGAAACCATTTTACAAGGCGCCAGTCGCGAACTTTACGAAGAAACCGGTATTCGCGCCGATATGCAAAAACTGGTTAAAATTTACCAGTGGCACGCGCCGCGCAGCCAAACCGATTATCTGCGTTTCGTGTTTGCGCTGGAACTGGACGATTGGCTAACGACAACGCCGCATGACAGCGACATCACGCGGGCGTTATGGTTAACCTTGGAGGAATTCCGGCATTACATTGCCCAGCCCGAACAATGCGAACGCAATCCGCTGGTGATTCAAGCCGTTCAGGATTATCTGAAAGGCGAATCTTATCCGCTGGATTTGTTGTCGGTATTTGAATAATTATTTCTCATACCAGATTTCGTTGATATACAGCGTAACCTTGCCGGCGGGTGTTTCCACCCGCACTTCGTCGTCCACCGCTTTACCGATTAACGCCCGCGCCACGGGAGAATCCACCGAAATCCAGTTTTTCGCCGGGTCAAACTCGTCGCAGCCCACAATCCGATATCGCTTTACTTCGCCATCCTCGTTTTCCAATTCCACCCAGGCGCCAAAAAATACTTTGCCTTCCTGCCGACTGTGATAATCCACAATTTGCAACACTTCCAGCCGTTTCATCAGAAACCGAACGCGGCGATCGATTTCGCGCAAACGGCGCTTACCGTAAATATATTCCGCGTTCTCGCTGCGATCGCCTAACGCGGCCGCATCAGAAACCGCCTGCGTCACTTTCGGACGTTCCTCTTTCCATAAAAATTTCAATTCCTGATCCAGAGCGTTCCAGCCCTGGCGGGTAATATAATTCGATTTAGCCATAATATTCCGTAAAAGTGCGGGCAAAAAAAGCGATGTTTTTTGAAACGTTAGCCCTGCCGACGCCCCAAATAAAGCAATGCTTCCGAAGATTATAAACAAAACGCCGGTTTTTCCGACCGTTCCGCCCGCCGATAGACACAAATTATTGCAATTATAGCGGGTAAACCATGAAAGAATTATAGTGAAAATTTGCATAAACGTCTCTATCGGCGTATTATTCCCGACCATAAAACTCAGATAAAATCAGGAATATTTATGGAACATATTAAAATTTCAGAGGCCGCGCAGGCTCATTTCCGCAAATTGCTGGAAAGTCAGGAAGAAGGCACCAATATTCGAATTTTCGTCGTCAATCCCGGTACGCCGAATGCGGAGTGCGGCGTTTCTTACTGCCCGCCGAGCAACGTGGAAGAAAACGATACCGAACTGAAATTCAACGGATTTTCCGCCTTTATCGACGATATCAGTTATCCGTTTCTGGAAGATGCCGAAATCGATTATGTAACGGAAGAACTCGGCACCCAGTTAACCTTAAAAGCGCCCAATGCCAAAATGCGCAAAGTGGCGGATGACGCGCCGTTAATCGAACGGGTGGATTATGTGATTCAAACCCAAATCAACCCGCAACTTGCCAGCCACGGCGGTCGCATTACCTTAATCGAAATTACCGACGACGGCTACGCAGTGCTGCAATTCGGCGGCGGTTGCAACGGCTGTTCGATGGTGGACGTCACCCTGAAAGACGGCGTGGAAAAACAATTGGTGGAACTCTTCGGCGGCGAACTCAAAGGGGCGAAAGACGTCACCGAACATCAGCGCGGCGAACATTCTTACTATTAATTATGTATTTTCAAATCGGCGCCTTACGCCGATTTTTTATGGCGGAAGAAAAATATGACACGTTGTGATTGGGTGGGCGACAGCGAAATTTATCGGGATTACCACGACAATGAATGGGGAAAACCGCAATTCGACAGCCAAAAACTATTCGAAAAAATCTGTCTGGAAGGCCAACAGGCGGGATTATCCTGGATTACCGTGCTGAAAAAACGGGACGCTTACCGCGCCGCGTTTCATCAGTTTAATCCGGAAAAAATCGCGCAAATGACGGAAACCGACATTGACGGTTTAATGCAAAACGCCGGGCTCATTCGCCACCGTGCGAAGCTGGAAGCCATTGTGAAAAACGCCCGCGCCTATCTGGAAATGCAAAAGTGCGGGCAAAATTTCAGCGATTTTATTTGGTCATTTGTCAACCATAAACCGCAAATCAACGATGTGTCGGATTTAAGCTGCGTACCGGCGAAAACGGAAACCTCCAAAGCCATGTCGAAAGCGTTGAAGAAAAAAGGTTTCGTCTTTGTGGGCGAAACCACTTGTTATGCGTTTATGCAATCCATGGGGTTGGTGGACGATCACCTCAACGGCTGCTTTTGTAAAAGCCAAAAACAGGCAAAAAAATGACCGCACTTTTGTTATAAGATATGACGTTTTTTTATTTCGTCGCCCGGCCGAATTCTATTAGAATGCACGCAAATTTCATTTCAATCTTAAAAAGGAAAGTTCTATGTTTAAAAAATTAGCATTACTGGCAACCTCCGTATTCGCGCTTGCGACCGCAACTCAGGCGGCGGCTGCGGACAGCTTACTTGATCGCATTAACAATAAAGGCACTATTTCCGTCGGTACGGAAGGAACTTATGCGCCTTTTACCTATCATGACGAAAACGGCAAATTAACCGGTTACGACGTGGAAGTAACGCGCGCCGTTGCGCAAAAATTAGGGGTGAAAGTGGATTTCAAAGAAACGGCTTGGGATTCCATGATGGCGGGACTGAAAGCCGGTCGGTTTGATGTTGTGGCAAACCAAGTGGCGTTAACCACGCCGGAACGTCAGGCGACATTCGATAAATCCGAGCCTTACAGCTGGTCCGGCGCCATGATGGCGGTACGCGCCGATGAGAACGGCATTAAAACCCTGGATGATATTAAAGGTCGCAAAGCGGCACAATCCTTAACCAGCAACTACGGCGAACTGGCTCGCGAAAAACAGGCGAAAATCGTGCCGGTTGACGGTTTGGCCCAATCTTTGCTGGTAGTTCAGCAAAAACGCGCGGACTTAACCTTAAACGACAGCCTGGCGATTTTAGACTATTTAAAGAAAAACCCGAACGCCGGTTTGAAAACCGCCTGGGAAGCGCCGGCTGAAGAAAAACTGGGCGCCGGTTTAATCGTCAATAAAGGCAACGACGAAGCCTTAGCCAAAATCAGCGCCGCAATTGTCGAATTGCGACAAGACGGTACATTGAAAAAATTAGGCGAACAATTCTTCGGAAAAGATATCAGTGTTAAATAATCTTCTTCTTTCTTTGCCTTTTATGACCGAGTCCCGTGCGGACTTGGTCATTAACGCTTTCTGGCCAATGGTGGAAGCCGCCGTTCTGGTTTCCATCCCATTGGCGATTGCGTCTTTTATTATCGGCATGATTATTGCGGTCGGCGTGGCGTTAATCCGCATTACGCCGGTGAACGGATTGATTCACCGCATCGCATTGGTGCTGGTCAAAATCTATATTTCCATTATTCGCGGCACCCCGATGTTGGTGCAAATCTCCGTGGTGTTTTACGGCTTGCCGGCAATCGGTATTTTTATCGATCCGATTCCGGCGGCGATTATCGGTTTTTCGCTCAATATCGGCGCTTACGCTTCGGAAACCGTGCGCGCCGCCATTTCTTCCGTGCCGAAAGGGCAGTGGGAAGCGGGTTACACCATCGGCATGAATTATATTCAAACATTCCGCCGCATTATCGCCCCGCAGGCGTTTCGCGTCGCCGTGCCGCCGCTAAGCAATACTTTTATCGGCTTGTTTAAAGATACTTCGCTGGCCTCCGTTGTGACGGTAACGGAAATGTTCCGCGTGGCGCAGCAAGTGGCGAATATGTCCTACGATTTCCTGCCGGTTTATATCGAAGCCGGTTTGGTTTACTGGTGTTTCTGCTGGATTTTATTCTTCGTTCAGGCACGCCTTGAGAAGCGCATGGCACGTTATGTCGCCCGTTAATGTGGCAGGAAAAAACATGATTAAAGTCAGAAATATTCATAAATCTTTCGGTGACAACACAATTTTACGCGGTATCGATTTGGACATCACCAAAGGTGAGGTGGTGGTTATCCTCGGCCCTTCCGGTTCGGGTAAAACGACGTTTTTACGCTGTTTAAATGCGCTGGAAATGCCGGAACAAGGAACGATTGAGTTTGATAACGCCAATCCGTTATCGATAAATTTCGCGGCAAAACCGTCGAAAAAAGACATTCTTGCCTTACGTCGCAAATCCGGTATAGTTTTTCAGAATTACAATCTGTTTCCCCATAAAACCGCATTGGAAAACGTGATGGAAGGCCCGGTTCAGGTGCAAGGCAAACCGACGCCGCAAGCCCGTCAGGAAGCGTTGGAATTGCTTAAAAAAGTAGGGCTGTCCGATAAAGCGGATTGGTATCCGTTCCAACTTTCGGGCGGTCAGCAACAACGGGTGGGAATCGCCCGCGCGTTGGCATTGCAACCGGAGCTGATGCTGTTTGACGAGCCCACTTCCGCCCTTGATCCGGAATTGGTACAGGATGTGCTGGACACCATGAAATCCCTTGCCAAAGAAGGTTGGACCATGGTGGTGGTAACTCATGAAATCAAATTTGCCTTAGATGTAGCGGATTTGGTGATTGTAATGGACGGCGGCGTGATTGTAGAACAGGGTTCGCCGCAGCAATTATTCGACAATCCGCAGCACGAACGCACAAAAGCGTTTTTGCACCGGTTACGTTCCCACTAATTCTCCATTCTTATTCATAAAAAAGGCTGCAACATAAATTTGCAGCCTTTTATGCAGAAAAGTGCGGGCAAAATTTACAACGTTTTTTGCCTACATAAACGCCGCCACATATTTCAGCATAACCCCGGCGGCAATGGCGGAACCGATTACGCCGGCCACATTCGGCCCCATGGCATGCATAAGCAGGAAGTTCTGATTATCCGCTTCCAACCCGACTTTGTTAGAAACGCGAGCGGCCATCGGCACCGCAGAAACCCCGGCGGAACCGATAAGCGGATTGATTTTGTTTTTGCTGAATTTATTCATCAGTTTCGCCATCAACACACCGCTACCCGTGCCGATACAGAAGGCGATTACGCCCAATAACAAAATTCCTAGCGTTTGCGGTTGCAGGAATTTATCCGCAATCAGTTTTGAACCGACGGATAATCCCAAAATAATCGTCACGATATTGATTAACGCGTTTTGTGTGGTATCGCTTAAACGATCAACCACGCCGCTCACTCTCATCAAATTACCAAAACAGAACATCCCCAGCAACGGTGCCGCATCCGGAAGCAATAAGCCCACGAGCAACAACAACACAATCGGGAACATGATTTTTTCCGTATTGCTTACCGTACGTAATTGCGTCATTCGGATTTTACGCTCTGCTTCCGTGGTTAACGCTTTCATAATCGGCGGTTGAATAAGCGGAACCAACGCCATGTAAGAATATGCCGCGACCGCAATCGCACCAAGCAATTCAGGGGCGAGTTTACTGGTCAAATAAATGGCCGTCGGACCGTCCGCACCGCCGATAATCCCGATAGACGCCGCTTGCGGCAAAGTAAATTCGATAATACCGAAATAGTTCAGCGCTAAGGCTCCCAATACGGTGGCGAAAATACCGAATTGTGCCGCCGCTCCCAACAACAGGGTTCTCGGATTCGCCAATAACGGACCGAAATCGGTCATCGCGCCTACGCCCATAAAGATAATGAGCGGCGCCACGCCGTAACTGATGGCCACTTTATAGAATAAAGCCAGAATCCCGGCGGAATACCCCATATCCACAGACAGCGCTTCAAGCTGGTTAACCGTCGAAGCCGGAACAGAAGACAGCGCCGCTTTGATGGTGGCGGGATCAGCCGCCACACCTAATTCCGAAGCAATAACGCCGATTTGTTCGGGCGAGCCTAAATGCAACAGGTTTTCCAATGCCGTCATCGCCAAACCGGCTTCCGGAATATTGGATAACAGCCCGCCAAAACCGATTGGCAATAACAACAAAGGCTCAAATTTTCTCGAGATGGCCAACCACAATAACAGCACACTGATGGCAATCATTACGGCTTGCCCCCATTCCATGTGCATTACTCCCGTACCTTGGATTAATGCAATAATACTCTCCATTATTTGCTCCTTATGCCAAGGTCATCACAACGTCGCCGACGGAGACGCTGTCGCCCGCTTTCACCTGAATACCGCGAACGGTACCGGCCTGCGCCGCTCTCACTTCCGTTTCCATTTTCATGGCTTCAAGAATAAACAACACATCGCCTTCCGCCACAGCCTGACCTTCGCTTGCCACCACTTTCCAGATATTACCGGCCATTGGCGCGGTAACCGGAACACCACCCGCCGAAGAAGCCGGTACCGCAGCAGCCGGTGCGGCTTGTGGTGCCGCAGGTGCCGCTACCGATGCGATGGCTGAAATATCACCGCCTTCGCTGACTTTTACCACAAAGGCTTTGCCTTCCACTTCAACGGTATAAACCGCAGAACCGGACTGCGCTTTCGGCGCCGCTTTTTCTTGCGTTTTTTGTACCGCACTTTCTGCGGTCGGTGCCGGTTCGAAGGCTGCCGGATTATTACGATTTTCTAAGAATTTCCAGGCGATTTGCGGGAATAACGCCGCAATTAACGCATCATCCACGGTATTTTCCGCCAATTTCACGCCTTTTTCTTGCGCTTGGGCAATCACATCCGCTTCGATTTTCGCCATTTCCGGTTCAAGATGATCGGCCGGACGATCGGTCATCGGTTCCGCGCCTTCTAACACCCGCGCTTGTAACTCGGCATTAACCGGTGCCGGCGTTTTACCGTATTCGCCTTTCAAGACGCCCGCGGTTTCTTTAGCGATAGTTTTATAACGTTCGCCCATCAATACGTTAATCACGGCCTGGGTTCCCACGATTTGCGAAGTCGGCGTAACCAACGGAATGTAACCTAAATCTTCACGGACGCGCGGAATTTCTTCCAATACTTGGTCAAGTTTATCCGATGCATTTTGTTGTCTGAGTTGATTTTCAAGATTGGTTAACATACCGCCCGGCACTTGCGCTACTAAAATACGGCTGTCTACGCCGCGTAACTGACCTTCGAATTTCGCATATTTTTTACGCACGTCACGGAAATAAGCGGCAATTTTTTCCAGCCGAGGAATATCTAATCCGGTGTCAAACGCCGTGCCTTGCAGAGTTGCGACAATGGCTTCCGTCGCCGGATGACCGTAGGTGCCGGACATCGAGGAAATCGCCGTATCCACGCCGTCAACGCCCGCTTCAATCGCTTTCAGCAAGGCCATTTCTGACATACCGGTTGTGGCGTGGCAGTGCAAATGTAATTCCACGTCAAAACGTTTTTTGATTTCACCCACAAGTTCGGCGGCGGCCATCGGATTTAAAATGCCGGACATATCTTTGATAACCAGACTGTCCACACCGATTTCCAATAATTGTTCGGTCGTGTCCAACCAGGTTTGTAACGTGTGAACCGGGCTGGTGGTATAACTTAACGTACCCTGTGCGTGGCCGCCTTGTTTTTTCACCGCCTGTAATGCGGCTTTCATATTGCGCGGGTCGTTTAACGCATCAAATACCCGGAAAACGTCCATGCCGTTTGCCACGCAGCGTTCGACGAAACGATCCACCACGTCATCGGCATAATGACGATAACCTAATAAATTTTGGCCGCGTAATAACATTTGCAGAGGCGTTTTCGGACAGGCTTTTTTCAATTCGCGTAAACGCACCCAAGGATCTTCGCCTAAAAAACGGATGCAGCTATCGAATGTCGCGCCGCCCCAGGCTTCCAATGACCAATAACCGATATTGTCCAATTCCGCCGCAATCGGCAACATATCATCAAGGCGCAAACGTGTTGCGAAAAGAGATTGGTGGGCATCACGAAGTACTAATTCGGTAATTTTAATTTTTTTAGCCATAATAAAAATTCCTTCTATTTTAATTTAAGCCTTGAGAACGGCGATGATGGGCGATAGCCGCCACGATGACGGGACGTAAACGTTCTAAATCGCTGACCGGCGCCGCAGAAAGTGCGGGCGAATTTTGCGAAGTTTTAGGTTGTTTAACGGGTTCGGGGAAAAAATGGTTTATGAGTTTTGATATCAGGCTGATTGCCCAAATTAAAATGAGCAAAAATACAATTACAAAACCCATACCCGAAAGCATCAGGTTAATCCCTTCACCAAAGAGTTCTGCTGGAGTCATTGGTTAGTCCTTTTTTGTTAACAAAGAAACATCGATTTGCGCATTCTAGCTATTATTGACCAGAAATGTTGTGATACAGATCAAATTCTTAAAAATTTCATTTTCACCCGATTAAAAGGCGCGATAAATAACGCGCCTTTTAAAATGCCATGCCTAGGATGGAAAAAACGGGAATAAAATCGGTAATAAAATCATAGCCGCCGCAATTGTCACAATAATGAGCGGCACCCCGGCCTTGGCATAATCCGCAAAACGGTAATGGCCGACAGAAAGAATCATAGTGTTTGCCGGCGTACCGATTGGTGTCGCGAAGGCGCAGGACGAGCCCACCACAACCGCCATTAATACCGCTCTCGGATCCGCGCCCAGAGAATTGGCTATGGAAAGCCCGATTGGTGCAAGCAATGCGGCCGTTGCCGTATTGGACATAAAATTGGTCAGCAGACAGCTCAGCACCAAAATGGTAAACAGCAACAAATAGGAATTCGGATGAGCGCCTAACCAGCCGAGAATGGTATGGGCGATTTGTGCGCCCGCCCCGGTGGTTTGTAAAGCGTTTGCCAGGGCTAAAGTTCCGGCGAATAAAAACACAACCTGACTGTCAATGGCCTGATAAGCTTGTTTTTCCGTTATCACGCGCATAATCACCAGAATCAACGCGCCCACACAAGCGGACAAATACAATTTCACCCCGATAAAATCTTCAAATACCATCGCCATCAGCGTTCCGATCAATACCGCCAGCGAAAGCCACTGTTTCCATTTCGGAATGTGGTTGTGATGGTTATGGTAAGCCTGATATTCTTCCTCATTCACATGCAGATTCAAATTGGAAGGCAATAAACGGTAACCGATAAATGCAAAATATAAAATACCGAAAACCAGAACGGGCAAACCGATTTCACCGTACTCGAAGAAACCGAACTTTTCGCCGGTTTGTGATAAAACGCCCTGAACCACCAGATTATTCGGCGAACCGATAAGGGAAAGATTCCCGCCCAAGGTGGAGGCAAAGGCCATCGGCATTAATAAACGGGAACGGGCAAAATCCGATTTAGCCGAAATCCCCAGAATCACCGGAATCAGAATCGCTGCGGTACCGGTATTGGACAGCACGCCGGACATCACACCGGTAATCACCATTAAAACCACCATTAGTTTACGTTCGCTGGAAGCAAAACGGCTGACAATTCCGCCGATTTTGTTCGCCATGCTGGTTTCAAACAAGGCGCCGCCGATAACGAACATGGCAACGAATAAAATCACGTTGGTGTCCACAAATCCCATGAAAGCGTCCCGGGTCGGTAAAACGCCGGTTAAAGCCAAACCGACGCTGACAACCATTGCCGTCACGGCAAGAGGTAATTTCTCCCATGCGAACATGATGATCGCAAAAACAAGGAAGCAAAGCGTAATAGCACTTGGGGTCATAAAAACTCCGTCAGTCAAATTGTCTTATTGCTTAACTCATATATATCTTTATAAGAGATAAGCCTAACAATACAGGCTTTACGTCTATTCTTTTTTGATCTACAACAAGTTTTGATGTGTTTTTTTCGTTTTATTCACATGCCTCGGCATTTAAAAAGTGCGGTCAAAATTGACGAAGTTTTTTGATGAAAATAAAAAAAATCCTTATTTATCATAAAGTTAGTGGGATACATCCGATGTTTGTTTAATGTTATCGATAATAGGCTTTGCCTCGTCGCTTGCTAAAAAACGCAAACTTGAAACGGGCAGCATGCTGTTCAATTTCTTCCAATCGTCACCCTTGATTGCCTGACGCACGGCGGAAGCGCTGATAATTTGCCCGTCAACGGCTTTTCGTTGCAACACGATGCATTCGATACCGGATTCGGGCAGTTGCCGCTGCATAATCCGATTATAAATATTGGTGACATGGCTGAAAGGTTCGTCGCCCACATAACGTCGCTGAATTCCCAGTTTTTGCGCAATTTTGACGAAAACATTCACATCTACCAGCGCATTGCTTTCGATCACCGCATCATCGTCTTTCTGAAAATAACTCGGAAAAGTGGCGGAACTGATAATATAAGAACCGCTGTCGTGACAAATCACGTTCGGCAAATGCGCCACGCCCGCCAGAATCAATTTTCTGCGCACGTCAAAGGGCACCAGGCTTTGATCCTCGCTCACCATAAACAAATGCACGATGTCATTTTCCGCCGCGGCTTTTTCCACCAAATACTGATGGCCCAAAGTAAAAGGATTGGCGTTCATCACAATGGCGGCAATCCGCTGTCCGGCCTGCGGTTCGGGCGATTCCTCGGCAAGTTTCCGCAAATAATCCGCAAAACCGTTACGACGGTTTTCCATAAACGCAATTTTGCCGTCTATGTTGACAATTTCATAAAAACTCAGACCGGAGAAAAATTTGGCCGCACAACTTTTGGTATACAGAAAAAGATGAAAACGACCGCGCTCAAACTGTTCGTTAATCAGATGGGTAACGATTTGATTCATCAATCCTTCGCCCTGATGCGCCGCCGATACCGCCAGGCACCGCAAACTGTCGGCAAACAAACTGCCGGTGGCGATAATGTTGCCCTCGTCATCGTACATGGCGCAGGTGTAATCCAAATTCTGATCCCGCCGAATGCCTTCCTGCGCCAGTAATTGGTCGATTTCCGCCAGCTCTTTATGATTGGTCGGACTCACTTTGCCGATGTTATATGTCATATTTTCTCCGTCAAACAGATAAACGGCACAAAAGTGCGGTCAAAAAAAGCAACGTTTTTTGAACGTTGGCTTTGCCAACGGTGGCGAAGCCATAAGTAATCGCACCGGCGATCACGCATAAAAAAGCCACGTTTTTTTACACGACTTTTTGTATCAATGCGGAAATATCCGGTGCAAAGCATTCTTCTTTCGCCATTTCCGCAATCTGTGCGTGATGGTATTTTTCGCCGTTGTAAACCGCCACTATACTGATGTCGCCCGGTTGTAAATAATGACTTTCGCCAAACGGCGTGTAACGCGTGGCGCCGATACTGATGATGGCTTTAGCGGGATAATCCGCCTGCCGTAGCAAACGGGCGATATCGTTCATCGGGCCTTCGTCCGGTTGATTATTCATGCGATCGACAATCCAATCCAGTAATTTTTGGTGAAAATAACTGTAACCCACGGCTTGGCTGTCCTGCCCGTATTCGTTCAATTTGCCGTCGCGTTTGTGGAAACAGGCAATGCGATAGGCGTCGATGTTGCCGCCGGCGGAAAATTTATCCAACGCAATCCGGGTGGCGGACAAACCTTTTGAATTCGCGCCCCAATTTTTCTTTTCGGAAATCTTACGGGCGTTAGGGCGGCGGATTGAACAATCGTTATAGGCGGCAAAATGAGTCGGATAAAGTGCGGTCACTTTTTGCCCCGAATATTTGACCTCGCAGATTAAGGCGATTTCCGGTTCGATTTGCAAATTATCGGCATCATTCGGGAAAGTTAAACGATCGGCGGAAACGGGATATATCGATAAAAACTGCATCGATTCATCCGGCTTTTCAGCAGGAACATAAAACGGAAAAATGGCTTTAGGCTGAACCTCTTCCTGAGTTTTGACATTCGCAAAATCCGCGGCTTCGCCGGCTTGTTCGAGGTGTCCGGCAAAATTGCCCGCCACGCCCAAACCGATAAATTTCTCATTGTTCATCATTGTTTTCCTTTCGCTTAGAAATATAGCCTACCATAGAACAAAGGCTTGGAATATCCAAGCCTTTTATCGTACGGAAATTAATCCGCATTGGTCATTTCGTCCAGATTGTCACCCACGACGCCTGAGAGAGTATAAACACGTTTGGTCGTGCTGATGTGGGTGCGGTATTTATTCCAGGTCTTCTCAAAGAAAGTTTCCGGTTGACGTTCGCCTTTGCAGAAGGCCACAAATGCTTTTTCTTCGTCGGTTTTCGGTTTGCGTTCGCCGAGTTCCAACGCTTTAAACGCTTGACCGTATTGTTCCAACGCCTGAGATTCTCTGATGGTATAATCACCGTGACGAGCAAAACCGCGCGGATAATTTTTATCATCGAAAAAACGACGTTCTACGCTAAAGCTTTCTGCCATTTTCATTCCTCACTTACTTTTTTAATAATTCGATTGTTGTTTTTACGTAATCGCCCACAAAATCATCATGGGATAAACCTTCTGCGTTCACCCGGTATTTACCGTTAACGTAAAAATCCGGTACGCCCTGCACTTTAAACTGTTCCGCCAGATTTTGTTGTTTTTTCACTAGCGCGTTGACGGCAAAACTGTTAATGCCGCCGTCGAATTGTTCCGCCGTGATGCCGTTATCGATGAATTTCTGACGAATATCATCCATTGAACGCAATGCGTTTGCCTGCGCACTTTCGAATAGCGCCCGTTTCACTTTACTTTCCGCACCCAACGCCATCGCCAATGCCCAGGCGCGAGTGAGATTTTCACCCTGCGGTCCTAAAAAATCGACGTGATATTGTTTGAATGAAGCGTCTTTCGGCAGGCCGGCTTTGATTTTTTCCGGAATTTTATAGGTCATTTCGAAACTGTAACAGTGCGGGCAATAAAATGAGAAAAATTCAATCACTTCCGGCTCAGAGGAAGGATTTTGCGCCACCGTAATATATTGTTCGCCCTCTTTTAATTCGGCGGCCTGAACATGCAATGACATCGCGGCGGTTGTCGCCGCAATTAAGGTAAACAGCATTTTCTTCATGAAAATATCCTTATTTAATAATACCGCGCGCTTTTAATAATGCGGTTTTAAAATCTTCTTCGTAATCTTTTTTAATGCCGGGAATCGGTTCCAGCTTATCCGCATCACGCATTTTCAACTGATAAATAATGACTTCGTCCGACAACTCCGTTAACGGTTTATCAAATCCCGCTTCATCCGCGATGCTTTGCAAAATCTGCATTAAACTCATTTCCGGGTCTTTTTTAGACCAGTATGGCTGTAAAAGTTCCAAAACTTCATTCAGACGATGACATTTCATAATCATTTCCTTTAATATAAATAAGCTAGCGGTGCATAATACTTGAATTAGAGGCGAATGACAAACAATGATGACAATAAGCGCGGTGATTTTAGCGGGCGGCTTGGCAAGACGCATGAACGGAGCGGACAAAGGCTTGCAAAAATTTCATGGAAAACCGCTGATTCAGCACGTAATTGAACGCTTACAACCGCAGATTTCCGACATATCCATTAATGCCAACCGTAATTTGGCGGACTATGAAAAATTCGGTTTGCCGGTTTTTTGCGATGAACTCGCCGATTATCAGGGCCCGTTAAGCGGCATGCTGACGGGATTAAAAAAAGCCGGCACGGATTATGTGCTGTTCGTGCCTTGCGACTGCCCGTTTTTGCCGCTAAATTTGCTGGAAAAATTAAAAAGTGCGGTCAAAAAAAACGATGTTTTTTTGAACCTTGATTGCGAGGGCGGCTGCGAATCAGCGAGCAATCGCCGACAATCGGACGTTTTAGCGGCTTACGCCTGCGACGGCGAACAAAAACATCCCACTTTTTGTTTAATTTCTCGTCAATTATTGACCGCACTTGCGGAATATCTGGCCGCCGGCGAACGGCGCATGCTGCATTTTTTAAACCGCCAACATGCCGTCGCTGTGGACTTTTCCGAACAGAAACCGGCTTTTCGTAATTTTAATAGCCCGGAAGATTTACAATCCGCTTAATCAAGAAGGAGTGCCTTATGCAACATATTCAACTGGCTCCCGATTTAACATTCAGTCGATTAATTCAAGGATTCTGGCGGTTAAAGAGCTGGCGAAAATCGCCGCAGGAATTGCTTACTTTTATCAAGCAAGGATTGGAATTCGGCATCGATACCCTCGATCACGCCGCTTGTTACGGCGCTTTTACGTCCGAAGCGGAATTCGGACGGGCGCTGGCGCTGGATAAATCCTTGCGCGCGCAACTGACTTTGGTAACGAAATGCGGAATTTTGTATCCTAACGAAGAATTGCCCGAGATAAAATCTCACCATTATGACAACAGCTACCGGCATATTATGTGGTCGGCGCAACGCTCCATCGAAAAACTGCAATGCGACTATTTGGACGTATTGCTGATTCACCGCCTTTCTCCCTGCGCGGATCCCGAACAAATCGCACGGGCTTTTGACGAACTTCATCAAACCGGAAAAGTGCGTTATTTCGGGGTATCGAATTATACGCCGGCTAAATTCGCTATGCTGCAATCCTATGTGAAACAGCCGTTAATGACGAATCAGATCGAGATTTCGCCCCTTCATCGTCAAGCTTTTGATGACGGTACCTTGGATTTTTTACTGGAAAAACGGATTCCACCGATGGCTTGGTCTCCTCTGGCCGGCGGTCGTTTGTTCAATCAGGACGAAAACAGCCGGGCGCTGCAAAAAACATTGCTCGAAATCGGCGAAACGAAGGGCGAAACCCGTTTGGATACCTTGGCTTACGCCTGGTTATTGGCGCATCCGGCGAACATTATGCCGATTATGGGTTCCGGTAAAATCGAACGAATGAAAAGTGCGGCGGACGCGCTGCAAATTTCCTTCACCGAAGAAGAATGGATTAAGGTTTACGTGGCCGCTCAGGAGCATGATATTCCGTAATATCCGCCGCCCCGCTTTAGCAAAGCAAGGGCGGCGTGGATTTATCGAAAACTATCGGCGGAAAAAATAATTTAATTTCGAACGTCCGTTATCAACAAACGCCCGCCATTATTCTTTCTGACGAATATCGTTCACTTCTTTTAACAGCTTCCGAATATCCGTATCGGCAAACATATCGTCTATATTTGCGCTTAAACGGCGGCGCCAGTTGGCATATTGAGTACTGGTGCCCGGAATATTGACCGGTTCGCTCATGCCAAGCCAGTCTTCCGGTTGGAAACCGAATAAACCGCTGCTCACACGGGCCACATAGGTTTGTAACCGATAAATAAATTTTTTGCTCGCCGGAGAACCTAATTCCGCACTAATTTCCGCTTCTACCGGCACATGATGTTGCCGTAATCGGCGTAAAATCTGGGTTTTAGCCCGCACGCGATCCCGCTGTAAAATCTCCAGAATTTTCGGATTCGGATACACGCCGAATTTTTCCCCTAATTCAAAGTCATAACCGCGCCAATAGCCGCTGATGGTCGGCAAATCATGAGTACTTAAAGTCGTCATGGCTTGATAAGGATAGGTTTGCAAATCCCGGCTTTGTCCTTGTTCGTCAAACTCAAAATAGAAGATTTTATAAGATAAAATTCCGGCATTTTTTAATTTGCTGACGATTTCTTTCGGCACAGTACCTAAATCTTCGCCAATGATTAAACATTGGTGGCGTTGGCTTTCAAGAGCGAGAATGGCGATTAAATCGTCCACCGGATAACGTACGTAAGCGCCGTTCACCGCGCTGTCGCCTTTCGGAATCCACCATAAACGAAGCAACGACATAATGTGGTCTATACGTAATGCCCCACAATGTTTCATATTGGCGCGAACAAGATCGATAAACGGACGATAGGCTTGCTGTTTTAACACATGCGGATTCATCGGGGTTAAGCCCCAGTTTTGTCCTTGCGGACCTAACACATCGGGCGGCGCGCCGACGGAAGCCTTTAAACAATAAAGCCGTTTATCGTTCCAGGTTTCCGCGCCGCTTCCCGTAACGCCCACCGCTAAATCGCGATACATGCCGATGCGCATATTTTGTTGCCGGCAAACCGCATCACATTCCGCCAACTGTTGATCGGCGATAAATTGCAGCCATGCATAAAACTCAATATCTTCCTGATGTTCGGCGCGGAATTGTTGCACCGCCGGAGAATGATAATCCTGATATTCTTTAGCCCAAAAATCCCAGCCCCATTGATTATCAAACCGCTCGGCCAAATACTGATGAAGAGCGTCGAAAGTCGCCTGCACCTGCAGACTTTCTCCGCCCTGTTGCACAAATTGCGCAAATTGTCGAACGGAAAGTGCGGTCGGATTTTGCTTAGTTTTTTTGAAGGCAAAACGCAACCCTTTCAGTTTAAGCGGAATCACTTTGCCGTAATCCAGCCACTGTGCTTGGCGCAATTCCGTGAGCTTTTTCTGTACTTCGGCGGAATGAAACCAAGCCTGCGCTTCGTCGCTTTGCTGGAATTCGGCTAACTGATTCACATCAATATAAGCAATATTCAGCCACTGACGAGAAGACGGACTGTAAGGACTTGCCGAATCGGGATTAGCGGGGAAAAGCGAATGAATCGGGTTTAAGCCTAAAAAATCCGCCTGGAACGGCGCAAGATTTTGCAGGAATTTTTTCAAATCGCCGAAATCGCCGATTCCCCAGTTTTGCTCGGATTTTAAGGTATAAAGCTGTAAAAAGGTTCCCCATAATTTTTTATGTTCGCGCAATGCCTGCGGTTGATAACAGGCTTGCGGCGCAACAATCACCGTACAGTTAAAAACTTTACCGCCGCTTTGCAATTGCAGTTGGTGATAGCCTAACGGCAAATCTTTCGGCAAGTTAATTCCGCGCGCCTTAACAGACCCGGAAATCACCGATTGGCTGTTTTCCAATTGCAGTTGCCAACGACCTTTTAACGGATGTTTTTTATCCGCCAGATTAAACGGCAAAAAGTGCGGGCGATTTTGATAAAGAATTTTTACCGCAGGAATAGGAACGGAAGAAGCTTGAATATTACCGTCAAAAGTGTTGAAGAGCGCTTTTTTAATGTTATACGGCGCCCATTTTTTCACGCCTCGTTCATCGAAGAAATAAGGCATGATTCCTGCACGGCGGAATTGCTTGGTTGTTATTGTCATTATTTTTCTCCATGGCTTACACTTCAGGTACATTGGAAAAGCAGACGGCTTCCTCTCGGGAAGAAGCCGCCTGAAAGTGATTATTTCTTCAACCAAATGCGTTGTTGATAATCACGAATGGAGCGATCCGAGCTGAAGGTACCCAGACGGGCGGTGTTTAAAATCGCGCTGCGTAACCAGGCTTCCCGATTTAAATACGCGTTGCCGATTTTTTGTTGTGCCCGGCGGTAGCTGTCAAAGTCGGCAAATACCAGGAACGGATCCCGTTCAAGAAGACTGTCCAGCATTAATTTGAACGTCTCTTTGTCGCCTTTGGAGGCTTTTCCGTGCGCTAAGAAATCCACCGCATTTTTCAATACGCTGTCTTTTTTGTAGTAATTTTTCGGCTGATAACCTTTGGCTAACAATTCCCGCACGCTTTCTACCGTATGCCCGAAAATGAAGACGTTTTCTTCGCCCACCATTTCGGCGATTTCTACGTTCGCGCCGTCTAAAGTGCCTAAAGTCAATGCACCGTTGAGCGCAAGCTTCATATTACCCGTGCCGGACGCTTCTTTCCCCGCCATGGAAATTTGTTCCGATACGTCGGCGGCAGGAATAATTTTTTCCGCCAGGCTGACGCGATAATCCGGTAAAAACGCCACTTGCAGGCGATCGCTGACTTGTTTGTCATTATTGATAATATCCGCCACATTGTTAATGGCATGGATAATATTCTTCGCCAGATAATAACCCGGCGCCGCTTTACCGGCAAACACAAACACACGCGGCGTATAATCCTGATTCGGATTGGCCTTTAAGGATTGATAATCGGCGATGATGTTCAGCAAGTTTAAATGTTGACGTTTATATTCGTGGAAACGTTTAATTTGCACGTCAAAAATGGCGTCAGGATTCACCTGTAAACCTAAAGTATGCTTGATTTCATCGGCCAGTACGACTTTGTTATGACGTTTAATAGCCTGATATTCTTCGCGGAAACCGGCATCGTCCACGTATTTTTCCACTCCGGCCAGCAATTCCAGATCTTTGGTCCAATCCTGTTTGATGGTGCGGTCCAATAAATCGCTTAATTGCGGGTTAGCCTGACGAATCCAGCGACGAGGCGTGATACCGTTTGTCACGTTACAGAATTTGCCCGGGAATAATTTGTTATATTCCGGGAATAAATCGGTAACCAATAAATCGGAGTGAATCTGCGCCACGCCGTTAACCCGGAAACAGGTTACCACGCAAAGGTTAGCCATGCGCACGCGATAATCGAAGAGAATCGCAAGTTTTTCCCATACTTTAGAATTCTCGCCAAATTCCGACCGCACTTTCTGATGGAAAATATCATTAATTTTTTCCACGATTTGATAATGACGCGGCAGTAATTGTTTGAATAAGCGTTGATCCCACTGTTCGAGGGCTTCCGGCAATAACGTATGGTTAGTGTAGGCGAAGGTGTTGGCACAAATGTCCCAGGCCTGATCCCAGTTAAGATGATAATCGTCCAACAACAGGCGCATTAATTCCGGAATGGCCAGTGTCGGGTGAGTGTCGTTAAGCTGAATAACCTGACGTTTGGCAAAATCCGCCAATTGATAGCCTTCGGCAAAATGACGTTCTAAAATGTCGGCAACGGAGCAGGCGCAATGGAAGTATTGCTGCATTAAGCGTAATTTTTGGCCGGCTTTATGATTATCGTTCGGATAAAGCACTTGAGTCAGCGCGGCGGCATTGACGATGGTTTTATCGGCATTGAGGAATTTACCTTCGTTGAAAGCGTCAAAATCAAAGGATTGATCGCTGTCCGCCTGCCATAAACGTAAAGGCTGAATAATATTATTGCGGTAACCGACAACCGGCAAATCAAAGGCTTTGCCTTGAATCGTCAGTTTTGGTGACCATTCGTAATGATCCCCTTGAATATGTTTGATTTTACCGCCAAAACCGACAAGACGGGTTTTCGACGGGTTGAAGCGATGCCAAGGATAGCTATTGCGATCCCAGGTATCCGGCGTTTCTTTTTGCATACCGTCGGCGAAACTTTGTTTAAATAAACCGTATTGGTAATGCAGACCGTAACCCGTAGCATTTTGTCCCAAGGCCGCCATAGAGTCTAGAAAGCAAGCGGCAAGGCGTCCCAAACCGCCGTTTCCGAGCGCCGGATCGCGTTCTTGTTCTAAAACATCTACTAATTCCACCTGATATTGTTTAAGATAGTCACGAATTTGTTCGTAATATCCCAAATTCATCAGGTTATTTCCCGTCAAACGACCGATTAAAAACTCCATAGACAGGTAGTTAACATGGCGGGATTCCGCAGGTTTGACGGCCGGTTGGCTGTAAGCTAATTCGAGTGATCCTTCGGCAACAATTTGATACCATTGTTGTAAGGTGAATTGTTTGGGATCCGCTACATCGAAATAACGGCAATATTTTTCTACAATTGATTGAAATGTCATAGGAAGCTCCTAAATTAGAAATTAGTTGTCGTTTATTATGTGGAATCCGAATAAAAGCAAATCATCCCTGAAATCATCTTATTTAGTATGATTATCGGGAAGTAGTTGAAATGCAAAAGGAGGGGGATTTATCTTCATTTTGCTATGAAAGAAAAACAGAAGCCCATTATGTTGATACCATCTAAACTTATCTGTTCCTATCGCTTACAAAACAGCGTGCAGCGTACGCGTTTAACGCAATTATTAGATAAATCTTCTCTCTATCCCGTCGTATTGGTGAATGCACCCGCCGGTTACGGTAAAACGACCCTGGTTTCCCAGTGGCTTGAAAATAGACAAAATATCGGCTGGTATTCTTTAGACGATGGCGACAATAAATCGGATCGTTTTGCCGCTTATTTCAGCAGCGCACTTTACACGGCGATTAACGAAGCGGAACCGCAGTCGGAAGAAAACCGACAAGCGAACTTGCTAGCGCAATTCAACCAATTATTGGTTAAGGTTTCCCATTTTCCGCAACATATGTACTTAGTTATCGACGACTATCATTTGATCGAAAACGATGAAATTCACGAAGCCTTAAAATATTGGATTAAACATCAACCGTCCAACATGACGCTGATTTTAATTTCCCGTTCGGTTCCGCCGTTAGGCATAGCCAGCCTGCGCGTCCAGGAACAGTTACTGGAAATAGACATGAATCAGCTTATGTTTGATCATTCCGAATGCATCGAGTTTTTCCAGACCAGACTAGGATCGGAGCTCAAACAACAGGACGTCATCGCGCTGTGTAACGAAGTGGAGGGATGGCCAACCGCATTACAGTTGATCAGCCTGTTTGCCAAAAACAAATCCCGCGCGTTACAGGTGCCGTTACAGGATATCGCCAAACGTCTTGCCGTTTCTAACAACTACCACATAAACGAATATCTGGCGGACGAAGTACTGAATAAGGTGGACAATAACACGCGGTTATTTATTCTGCGCTGTTCCGTATTACATTCGATGAACGAATATTTAGTACAAGCGGTAACGGGAGAAAAAAACAGCTGTAATAAATTGGAATCATTAGAAAAACAAGGATTATTCCTACAACAAATGGCTAACGGCAACGGACAATCCATAGACGAAAACTGGTGGAAATTCCATCCGCTGTTTGCTTCGTTCCTGAATTTTCATTGTCACCACGAGCTACATGACGAACTGCCGGAATTACACCGACGCGCCGCCTATGCCTGGGTTAAATTGGGATACGTTACCGAAGCGTTATATCACGCTATGCAGTTATCCGACACCACCTTATTACTCAACCTGTTAGAAGAACACGGCTGGAGTTTATTTCATCAGGGTGAACTCAAACTGCTGGAAGAAAGCTTAAACAGCCTGGATTACGCCCATTTAAGCAAATACATCAATTTAGTGTTATTAAAAGCCTGGTTGGTACAAAGCCAACACCGCCATACGGAAGTGAGCGGTATTTTGGCGGAATTTTCTCAGGCCTTAACGGAAAACAAAATAGAATTAAGTAAAACGGCGCTGGCGGAATTTAACGTATTGCGCGCACAAGTGGCCATTAATTCGGGCGATGAAAATACGGCGCTCCAATTAGCTTCCGACGCATTAAAAGATCTGTCGGAAAACGCCTATTACGCCCATATCGTCGCCACCTCTATCATTGGCGAAGCCCATCATTGCCACGCGAATCTGCCTCAAGCGCTCGCTATGTTGCAAAAAGCCGAACGGATGGCGCGTCAACATCACACTTATCACAACATTCTTTGGTCCCTTTTGCAGCAATCCGAAATTTTACTGGCGCAAGGCTTTTCCCAAGCCGCTTACGAAATGCTGGATAAAGCCCATGAATTCGTCAAGGAAAATCACCTTCAGAAAGTGCCTATGTATGAATTTCTCCTGCGCTTGAAAGGTAAAATTCTGTGGGAATGGTACAATCTCGATAAAGCGGAATCCATGGCCAATGCCGGCATGCAGGTGTTACAGAAAAACGAAGATAAATTACAATGTCTGACCCTGTTAACGAAAATTTCACTGGTCAGAGGTCATTTAGACAACACCGCCCGCCTGCTGAACGAAGTGGAACAGCTGGAAGGCACGCATACCTATCACCACGACTGGATAGCCAACGCCGATCAGGTGCATATTTTTTATTGGCAAATGACCAATGACGTAGAATCCGTTCGCAATTGGTTGATTCAAAATCCTTCTCCCGTTTCGGATAAAAATCATTTTACCCAAATACAATGGCGCAATATTGCGCGGGCCCATATTTTGCTCGGCCAATACGAACAGGCGAAAAGTATTTTGGATAACTTAATTGAAACGGCGGAAGCGTTTTCTCTGGTTAGCGATTTAAACCGGGCGCTGATTGTACGCAACCGCCTCTATTATCTGCAGGGAATGAAGGAATCGGCGCAACAGGATTTAATCGCCGCCCTGAAACTGACCAGACAAACCAATTTTATCAGCGCTTTTGTGATTGAAGGCGATGTGATGGCGCAACAAATCCGTAATTTATTGCAATTAAACGTGTTGGACGAACTGGTTTTACACAAAGCGCAGTTTATTTTGCGCAACATTAACCAATTCTACCGGCATAAATTTGCTCATTTTGACGAAGCTTTCGTCAACCGGTTATTAAACAACCCGAAAGTGCCCGAGCTTCTAAAAATCAGCCCGCTGACTCAACGGGAATGGCAGGTGCTGGGACTGATTTATTCCGGCTACAGTAACGAGCAAATCTCCGATGAATTGCAGGTGGCCGCCACCACCATAAAAACCCATATCCGCAATCTTTATCAGAAAATCGGCGTAACCAATCGCAACGAAGCCATCAGTTACACCAAAGAATTACTGGTCTTAATGGGTTATAATTAAATAAAAGTGCGGTGAAAATTTTGAATGTTTTTTTACTTATATTCGTCTGTCGGCGATTACTCGTTCCTTCGAGGTCGTCGCCGGATCTAAGTTCAAAAAACGTTGCTTTTTTTGACCGCACTTTTCCGATTCAGCTAATTTCCGGCCCAAACCACCATGACTTTATCTTCGCCAAGGGTTCGACTGAAAGCGAAATAGCCTTCGGATTTTAGCGTTTGATGAACGCCGGCGCCAACGGCTTGGTGACGCTGACGGAATTGCGCCAATTTCTGCCAGTGTCGATGCAGCGCCTGTTTGTTCCCATCGTTTTGCAAATCCCACCAATTCATATCCGAACGGGTGCCTTGTATCGGGTCGGAACCGGTGGCTCCGAATTCGCGCCCGCTTTCATCGCCGTAATAAATCTGCACCGCGCCCGAAGAAAGAAGAAGCAGGTTGGCCGCGGTTTTTTGTTTTGCCGTATTCCGTTCGCTGTCGGAATGGAAAAATAACCGCGTGTCATGGGAAGACAAATAGCTCAACACATTGAAATCTTTCAGTTTATCGTTCATTTCCCGATATGCGGGTTCAATCCGGGCAAAACAGTCCAGCGCATTTTTTGCCTGATCCTGAAAATCAAAATTAATCATGGCGTCAAAACCGTTCTGGTAGTAATCGCTTTTGAATACGCCGTGTCCCCAGGCTTCGCCCGTCATCCAAAAATCGTCGCCGAAACTTTCTTTCGGATTGTTCCGTTGCCATTCTTTTAAAGCTTGTTGCGAAGCCTGTTTCAACGCAAGCCAGGTGGATTTTTCCACGTGTTTTGCGGTGTCCACGCGGAAGCCGTCAACGCCGTATCGACGCACCCAGTCCGTTAACCATGCGATTAAATAATCCCGTACTTTGGCATTTTCCAATTCTTTCGCATTGGTATTTTTATGCTGAAAAAATCGCGGTAATTTGACCGCACTTTCGCTTTCCGTTTTTAAATCCGGCAAGGCGGAAAGCGACATTTTTAAATCGTCGAATTTAGGGCTGTCGTAATCGCCGATGTCCGCGCGCACCCAATCTTTTCCCCACCAGTTTTGCCAGGCTTGGCTGTCGCCGAATTTGATGAAATCGTTAAAACTGTGCCAGTTTTGCCCTTTTTTCGGTTGCCAATCCGTCCATTTTTTACCCAGCGTGGCGGTAATTTCTTCCGGTTTGAGATAAAAACCGCCGAAGTTAAATTCCTGCATATCGGCAAGCGTGGCATAGCCGGTGTGATTCATAACGATATCAAACAACACCCGAATGCCGCGCCGATGGGCCTGCTGCATCAGGTTTTTCAGATCCGCCTCCGTTCCCATGTTGGCATCCAGTTTTGTCCAATCGAGGTGATAATAACCGTGGTAGCCGTAATGAGGGAAATCGCCTTTGTCACCGCCGCCGACCCAGCCGTGCATTTGTTCCAGCGGCGAGCTGATCCACAGCACATTCACCCCTAACTGTTGCAAATAATCCAGTTTTGCCGTTAAGCCCTGTAAATCACCGCCGTGAAACGTTCCGATTTCCTGCATGCCGTCCTTATGCCGACCGTAACTGTTATCGTTGGCGGGATTTCCGTTTTGGAATCGATCGGTAAGAACAAAATAAACGGTGGCATTTTTCCAATTAAAACCGTCCGATTTTTTATTTGTCTTCGCCTGTTGGCGATTACTCACCGCTTTGTTGCCTTCAGCAGAACCGCCATTCAAAAAAACATCGTTTTTTTTGACCGCACTTTTCTCCAGCAAAATCAATCCGTCGGCATCGGCGGCCGGCATCATGGTTATTTTGCCGTTTTTCACTTCAGCCGTTTGTCCCGAATAGAAATCCCGAACCGATTCGCCCTCGGAAAAAACGGAAGAAACGTCAATTTCAACGGGTTGTTTATTCCAAATCGGACAGCTTTTCGCCGTATTTTTATCGGTTTCCGCTTGTTGTTCTACGCTGATTCTCAGCGTCGGCGTGCCGCTGCGCATATCGATTTGAGCAATATAATTCCCCTGACGGAATAAACGAAGCTGCGGCGCTTCGCCGGAACAAGGAATCAGTGAAACCGTTTGATTTAATTTCACCGCACTTTGCGGCTGATAACATCGATTATCAAGGGTGAAAGTTAAAGGATAATTACCTTTTTCCAACGACGCTTGCGCCTGAAATAAATGGGGTTCGGCGTTGTCGCTGAAATGCTGAAAATGCGTATGCTGCCAGCCTTGCGCGAAGGCGGCGGACGATGTGAACAAACAAAGACAGAGTAAGGATTTTTTCATAATGACCTGATTTATAAAATAGACATTTCGACTTAAAAAACATGCGAGGCGTTACTTTCAATCGCCTATGGGCGATCATTCGCTTGGTTCTGTTCCGGACAAAACTGGGGTCAAAAAACTATCGTTTTTTTATGCGTAATCGCCGGTGCGATGACTTATGGCTTCGCCACCGTTGGCAAAGCCAACGTTCAAAAAACGTTGCTTTTTTTGACCGCACTTTTACCGTCTTCCGCCATAACGCACGCTTTTAACCTATGTTTGTTTATTCGACACAAATTAAAAAATCTGTGTAGTGTTAAGAGCCGATTATTTACAGCGTCGGTGAATTTAAAATTCTTATTATGCTGCTCCCCTCTTTGAACAAGAGGGGAGTTTAAGCGAATTTAATTATGCGCCGAGGTATGTGTAGAACGTATCGGCTTTGCCTTTTAGGTAAAATTAACCTTTCACCCCGCCGGCGGTTAATCCGCCGATTAACCAACGTTGCGCCAACAAGAACACTAACGTAATCGGAATTGCCGATAGCACCGCTGCGGCGGCGAAATCGCCCCATAAATAGTTTTGCGGATACAGGTATTGCTGCATGCCCACCGCCAGAGTGTAACTGTTCACATCGCGCAATAACAACGACGCTACCGGCACTTCGGTTATTGCCGAAATGAAGGAAAGAATAAAGACCACCGCTAAAATCGGTACGGAAAGCGGTAATAAAATCAGGCGGAAAGCCTGCCACGGCGTAGCGCCGTCCAGTGACGCCGCTTCCTCTAAGGAACCGTCAATGGTTTCGAAATAACCTTTGATCGTCCAAACGTGCAGCGCTATACCGCCCAAATAAGCAAAAATCACGCCGCCGTGGGTATTTAACCCGAGGAAAGGAACGTATTGTCCTAAACGGTCAAATAAAGCATACAACGCCACTAAGGAAAGCACGGCCGGGAACATTTGGAATATCAGCATGCCTTGTAAAATCGTCTTTTTGCCCTTGAATTTCATGCGGGCGAAAGCGTACGCACAGGTTGTGGATAAGGTCACAATACCAACGGAGGTAATGGTTGCCACTTTAATGGAATTCCATAACCAGCGTAATACCGGGAACGGCGGCGGCGTCACCGTGCCGTCCGCATGCGTCACATCGAAGCCTAATGCCGCTTGCCAGTGTTCCCAGGAAATTTGGCTTGGGATAATATCGCCGATAGCAAGGTTGCCCGGGCGTAAAGAAATGCCGATTACCATCAATAACGGGAAAATAATCAGGGCAAGAAAGCAAATTAAAATTAAATGGGTTGCCCATACGCGATAACGCACTGATTTAGATTGAACAATCGCCATAAATACTCCTTAAATCAACTGGGGTTAAGCCAAATTCCTTAACCTGAAAAAATTTTATAATTCCATTTTGGTCGCTTTAATATTCAATAACGCTAAACCGCCCACCAACAGGAAGATAATGGTTGCAATGGCCGCTGCCAAACCAAAATCCTGAGTGCCGCTGCCTTCAAATGCGATGCGGTAGGTGTAGCTGACCAACAAATCGGTATAACCCGCCGGGGTTGTGGTGCCGATCATGTCCGGGCGACCGTTGGTTAACAATTGAATCAGAACGAAATTATTAAAGTTGAACGCAAAAGAAGCAATCATCAACGGAGTCAAGGGTTTCAGCAGCAACGGGAACGTAATTTTGCTGAAATTTTGCCAGGTTGATGCACCGTCCATTGCGGAGGCTTCGTATAAATCCGACGGAATCGCTTTTAATAAACCCATACATAAAATCATCATATAAGGATAACCCAGCCAGGTATTGACGATAAGAATCATCACTTTGGCAAGGAAAGGATCATTAAACCATTCGGGACTGATACCGAATAATTGATTCAGAATCATATTGATTTCACCGAAACTCTGGTTAAACAACCCTTTGAAAATCAAGATGGAAATAAAGGATGGTACCGCATAAGGCAAAATCAGCAGCAAGCGATAAACCGCTTTGCCTTTCAGCGCTTCCCATTGCACCAAACAAGCCAGCACCATACCGAGAATAACGGTAAATACCACGGTTAATAAGGAGAACACTACCGTCCAAATAAAGATTTGCACGAAAGGTTTTTGAATGCCTTTGTCGGTGAAAATTTTCACAAAATTATGGAACCCGGAACTCACCGTATAACCCGGTTCAAGAGTTTCGTTTAACCAATCGCCGCTTTCGTTTACCGCCTGGAAGAAACCGATTTCATTGTTAGCCTTATACAATTTGCCGTTTTCATTATTACGTAAGATATTATTTTCTTTATCGAATTGATAACGGGCTTTTTGTCCGGAAAATTGGCGCAATGAACTCATGGTCAGTTCATTGTTGTTCGGCAAAATCACTTTTATTGCCTGAAGCGCGCTACGATTTTGAGTAATAATTTTCAGCGGAGCAACCTCGCCTGTCGGTTCGGCTTGTTCGCTGACCGGCACCTCCGCCGCCTTCAACGCAATATTTTCGGACACGAAGGTCTGCGCCGTGACAGGATTGGTTAATACAATTTTATATTGATTATCAGCCTGCGGATAAAGTTTAAAATTGTATTTATCGCCGGCAAAATAACGCTGTTCGGTGAGCACGGAAAGCGCACGTTCGAAAGATAACTGATTCGAACCGCTGTAATTGGTAAAGGCGATGGCAATGGTTGCCACTAAGGGGAATAAAATAAAAATAGTCATCCCCATAATGCCGGGATAAACATAACGCCACGCATAAGCGTTCTTGTTGGTAAACACATAAACGCCGGAAGTCAGGATGACGAGGGTTAAAATGGCAAATAAATATTCGCCTTGCAAATACATTAATCCGACCAGGTAAAAATCAAATAACAGCACAAGGCCCGCTATCAGATATTTTAACCAATGAGTGGATTGAGATTGAGTGACAGTAGACATAAAAACACCTCGAATTTTGACCGCACTTTTTAGGCGAATAAAACAGAGTGGGCAACAACGCCCACTCTAATTAAGAAAATTATTGTTGTTTTTGGATACGGGCGTGCGCATCATCCAGTGCCGCTTTGACTGTTTGGCGACCGCTTACCGCATTGTTAATTGCGGATTTTTCCGCGTACCAGAAAGAAGTCATCTGCGGAATATTCGGCATAATTTCACCGTTTTTCGCATTTTCCATGGTTGCCGCAATGCGCGGATCCTTAGCCAGTTTTTCCTGGTAGGATTTTAACGCCACCGCACCTAAAGGTTTATCTTTATTCACTTGATCCAAACCTTCATCGGTTAACAAGTAGTTTTCCAGGAATTCTTTCGCCAAATCTTTATTCGGGCTTGCGCTGTTCACACCGGCGCTTAATACGCCTACGAACGGTTTAGACGCATGACCGTATAAAGTCGGTAATACCGCCACGCCGTATTTTACGCCGCTTTTATCAATATTACCCCAGGACCAAGGACCGTTGATGGTTAATGCGGTCTGGCCTTTATTGAAAGAAGCTTCCGCCACGGCGTAGTCCATATCCGCGCTGATATTTTTATTTTTCACCATATCAACCACAAATTGTAAAGCTTTCACCGCGCCTTCATTGTTCACGCCAATGTCTTTTACGTCATATTTGCCGTTGTTGTATTTGAAAGCGTAAGCGCCGTTAGATGCGGCTACAGGCCAAGTGAAATAAGGTTCGGAAAGATTCCACATAATGGCGTTTTTGCCTTCTTTTTTGAGCTTTTTATCTAACTCAAGAATTTCTTCCCAGGATTTTGGCGCTTCTTTTACTAAATCTTTGTTATAGATTAAAGAAATAGCTTCGATAGCAACAGGATAACCGATAATTTTGCCGTTATAGGTTTCCGCATCCCAAGCGAAATCAACGAATTTATCCTTAAATTCTTTGCTTACGCTGACTTCCGCCAACAAACCGGATTGTGCATAACCGCCAAAACGGTCGTGCGCCCAAAACATGATATCCGGGCCGTCACCGGTTGACGCAACTTGTGCGAATTTTTCTTCGAGTCTGTCCGGATGTTCCACTAATACCTTGACGCCCGTATCTTTCTCAAATTTTTTACCGACTTCCGCAAGACCGTTATAGCCTTTGTCGCCGTTAATCCAGATAACAAGCTTACCTTCCGTCATTTTGGCAGCGACTGCGGAAGACAATAGCAAGCCTGCAACGGCGGTTAAAGTAAATGTCATGAGTTTGTTTTTCATAGTTAGTCCTTACTGTTATTTTATTTAGTAATACCGGAACGAATACGCGAAGCGGCTTCGTCCAATGCTTGTTTTACGGTTTGACGACCGATTACCGCGTTTTTAATGGCGGAGTTTTCCGCATACCAAAATGCCGTCATTTGCGGGATGTTCGGCATGATTTCACCGTTCTCCGCGTTGATCATAGTGGCTTCGACGCGGGGATCGGAAGATAACTTTTCCTGCAGAGAAAGCAGAGGAATCGCACCCAGCGTATTAGTTTTATTGATGGTTGCAAGGCTTTCTTCGGTAAGCAGATAATTTTCAATAAATTCGATGGCAAGATCTTTGTTCGGGCTGGCCGAGTTAATGCCGACACTCACGATACCGACGAACGGTTTGGACGGTTTACCTTCAAAGGTCGGCAGGGTAGTAACGCCGTAGTTCATCTTGGCGCTATCCAGATTTGACCACGCCCACGGGCCGTTGATGATCATGGCGACGTCGCCTTTTAAAAATTGTGTCTCGGCAATTTGGCGATCCATATCGGAGGCGATATGTTTGTTTTTTACAAAATCCACTAAAAATTGCAGCCCTTTTTGCGACCCTTCGTTATTTACGCCGATATCGTTGACGTTATAACTGCCGTTTTCAAACTTGAAGGCATAACCGCCGGCAGCGGCAATGAGCGGCCAGTTAAAATAAGGTTCGGCTAAATTCCAGCTGATGGCGTGTTTACCTTTGTTTTTCATTAATTCTTTATCAAGCGCCGGAATTTCTTCCCAAGTTTTCGGCGGGGTCGGCAACAGATCTTTATTATAAATAAGAGAAAGAGATTCAATTGCCATCGGATAGCCGATGATTCTACCTTCATAGGTTTCCGCATCCCAACTGAATTTGGCGAATTTGTCTTTAAATGTTTGGCTCGGATTTAACTCCGCCAACAAACCGGCTTTGGCATAACCGCCGAAGCGATCGTGAGCATAAATGATAATATCCGGACCGGCACCGTTTGACGCTAATTGTGCGTAGTCTTCTTCAAGTTTTCCCGGATTTTCGACTTTAACGGGAACGCCTGTATCTTTTTCAAATTGTCGGCCTATTTGTGCGATAACGGTATGCCCTTTACCACCGCCCCAAACAACCAATTTACCCTCCTCGAATTTGGCGGATACAGAAAAAGAGCAAAATGCGATTGCACCTGAAAGTAATGAGCAAAACAGAGTTTTTGAGTTGCAATTTAATTTCATAATACAGTTCCTGACAAATTAAAGGGATAAAAGATTCTTTTTACCTGACGGCTATTATGGTTAATCCCCCTATGTTGTTATCATCCCCCCTTCTACGCCCCCCATGAGAAAAATATGAGTAAGATCAAATTTTATTTCTATTCGGCATTATATTGTGATCCTGATCACAAAATATTTTTTTCAAAATGTGATCTATCTCACAAAAAAACGCTGATAAATAAGAATATCTCTTTATTTTATCTAACAATTATCAAATTAATCTCACCCTCAAAAAATTTGTCATGGGATGATTTATTATTGTACTGAAAAGTGAATGATTAAACGCGAAAAATCGTTGTAAGAGGTTAAATTATGGCTAATGTAACATTACGCAATGTAGGTAAATCTTACGGAGATGTCTGTATTTCTAAAGACATTAATCTGGATATTGAAGAAGGCGAGTTTGTTGTTTTTGTCGGCCCTTCAGGCTGCGGAAAATCCACCTTATTACGGATGATTGCAGGACTTGAAGATATTACTACAGGCGAACTTTATATTGGCGATAAATTAATGAATGATGTAGAGCCGTCCAAACGGGGTATCGGTATGGTATTCCAATCTTATGCGCTTTACCCTCATTTAGATGTAGCCGAAAATATGTCTTTCGGTTTGAAATTGGCCGGTGTGAATAAAACCGAACGGGATAAACGGGTAAACCAAGTGGCTGAAATTTTACAGCTTGCCCATTTATTAGATCGTAAACCTAAAGCGCTTTCCGGCGGTCAACGTCAACGTGTGGCTATCGGCAGAACTCTGGTTTCCCAACCTGAAGTATTTTTATTGGACGAACCCCTTTCAAATCTTGATGCCGCATTACGCGTACAAATGCGGGTAGAAATTTCTAAATTACACAAAAAACTAAACCGCACAATGATTTATGTAACCCACGATCAAGTGGAAGCGATGACTCTTGCCAATAAAATTGTGGTGTTAAATGCGGGCGGTATTGCACAAGTGGGCAAACCTTTAGAACTTTACCATTATCCGGCAAATCGTTTTGTCGCCGGGTTTATCGGTTCACCGAAAATGAATTTCCTGCCGGTAAAAGTTACTGCGGTGGAAAAAGAACGAGTAAAAATCGAACTGCCTGATGCAAATCATCATAATTTCTGGATTCCTGTTTCAGGCGAAGGCGTAAATGTAGGGAATAATCTGTCTTTAGGTATTCGCCCCGAACACTTAGTTCCATCGGATCAAACGGCCGTCACCTTACACGGAATAGTACAGGTAGTGGAACTATTAGGTAATGAAACCCAAATTCATTTGGAAATTCCTGAGATCAAACAACCTTCTTTGATTTATCGCCAAAGCGACGTGGTGTTAGTCAATGAAGGAGACGAGATGAATATCGGTATTGTACCTGAACGTTGTCATCTATTTAAAGAAGACGGTACCGCTTGTAAACGATTGTTTTTGGAAAAAGGCGTCTGATTGAGAGAACGATAAGATGTGTTTATCCGTTTACCAAGCAAAACCTTATGTAGAATTAAAACATCCCGAATGGGCGGAAAGTGCGGTCATTTATCAGGTTAATATCCGTCACTTCACAAAAGAAGGCACATTCGAAGCCTTTCGCGCTCATTTGCCGAGATTAAAGGATTTGGGAGTTGATATTCTTTGGTTAATGCCGATTCATCCAATCGGTGAATTAAATCGTAAAGGGTCATTAGGCAGCCCATATGCCGTGAAAGACTACTATGCGGTAAATGCTGAATTTGGTACTGCGGAAGATCTACACAGATTAATTAATGATATTCATGCTCTGGGTATGTTCGTCATATTAGATTGGGTAGCCAACCATTCTGCATGGGATAATTCGTTAACCCAATCCCATCCCGAATGGTATAGCAAAAACAAACAGGGAAATTTTCAACCTACCCCTTGGTATGACTGGGATGACATTATTGAGTTCGATTATACCAATCCCGGATTACGTCAATATATGACGGAAGCGATGAAATACTGGGTGATCAATTATGATATCGACGGTTTTCGTTGCGATGTAGCGGGGTTTGTTCCAACAGATTTCTGGAATCAGGTTCGTTTTGAGCTTGATATGATTAAGCCCGTATTTATGTTAGCGGAATGGGAAAGTCGCGATTTACATCAGAAAGCTTTCGATATGACATACGGCTGGAATCTTTGGGACAAACTACTGGCGGTAGCAAACGGACGAGGATATAACCGGCACGCTTTTCCCGTATTAGTGGAATATATGGCTCATGATGTAAAAACATTTCCGAGAGACGCTTACCGCATGTTATTCACGGACAATCACGATAAAAATGCGTGGGAAGGTAATCAATATTTAAACTTTGCCGATGCTCTCGGTGTGGCGACGGTAATGACCGTTTTAGCTAATGGTATGCCTCTTGTGTATAGCGGTCAGGAAGCCGGGTTAGATCGTTCACTTGCTTTCTTTGACAAAGATTTTATTGAATGGAAACCGCATCCTAATGCGGAGCTTTATCGAACGTTATTTAGCCTGAAACACAAAAACCGAGCCTTACGTAACGGGCAGCGCGGCGGAGAAATGATTAGAATCCCAAATTCAGGGGATAAAATTCTATCCTTTTATCGCGAAAGTGACGGAGATCGCGCCGTTGCCATTCTAAATTTCAGCGATAAAAGACAAATGTTAAAACTTCAATGCGACGGTATTGAAGGAATTTACATAGATTGGTTTAGTCAACGATCTTATCAACTTGAAATATCTCACCAAGTCGAGATTGAACCTTGGGGATATATCGTATTAAGCCAGCATAAAATTGATAATTAACCTAAGTAAGACTTAAGTGAGGTCTATTATGAACAAAAAAACACTTCTAGCAGTTGCAATCGGTGGAGTGATGTTTGCGACAAGTGCGGCGGCAGTGGATTTCCACGGTTATGCCCGTTCCGGTATCGGTTGGACATCCGGTGGCGGTGAGCAAAAAGCGTTGCAAGTAAACGGCGGCGGTTCAAAATACCGTTTAGGTAACGAAGCGGAAACCTATGCAGAATTCAAATTAGGTCAAGAGCTTTATAAAGACGGCGATAAATCCATTTATTTGGATTCCAATCTCGCTTATTCGATAAACCAACAGGTGGACTGGGAAGCTACTGATCCGGCGTTGCGTGAAATTAACGTACAATTTAAGAACTTTGCCGACAGCCTACCGGGCGCTACGCTATGGGCCGGTAAACGATTCTACCAACGTCATGACATCCATATGAACGACTTCTACTACTGGGATATTTCCGGTCCGGGTGCAGGGGTTGAAAATATTGACTTAGGCTTTGGTAAATTGTCTTTAGCGGTAACTCGTAATACCGAATCAGGCGGTGCTTATAGTTGGTCATGTAATAATAATACTTGTACATCCAATCAAGATCGTGATGTTTACAATGACGTATTTGATATTCGTTTAGCGGATTTAAACGTCAATCCGAACGGTAAATTGGAACTCGGTTTCGATTACGGTCGTGCCCGTACCGACGGTGATGCATGGCTTGATCCGAATGCGTCAAAAGACGGCTTTATGATCACGGCGGAACATACCCAAGGCGAATTCTTCGGCGGTTTCAATAAATTCGTGGTGCAATATGCCACCGATTCTATGACTTCATGGAATACCGGTCACTCACAAGGCGGTTCCGTGAATAATAACGGTAAAATGATCCGCGTGCTTGACCACGGTGCGATTAAATTAAGTGAAAACTGGGAAACTATGTATGCCTTAATTTATGAAAAAACAGACTTGGATAACAACCAAGGTAAAACCTGGTACTCCGCCGGTATTCGTCCGATGTACAAATGGACGAAAAATATGAGCACTTTATTCGAAGTGGGTTACGATCGCATTAAAGATCAAGCCAGCGGCGAGAAAAACGATTTGGTAAAAGCCACTATCGCTCAACAATGGCAGGCCGGCGACAGCATTTGGGCACGTCCTGCTATCCGTGTATTCGGAACTTGGGGTCGTTGGAACGATACCTTCAATATCGATCAACGTACTAGCGCCGGCTATAAAGCGAAAGATCAGGAATTCATCGTCGGCGTTCAAATGGAAGCCTGGTGGTAAAATAAAAAGGACGCTCTTCGTAAACGAAAGAGCGTTCCAAACGATAATAACCGGGGGAAAAATACGAAAATTTTCAAAAAAACGACCGCACTTTTCCCCTTTTATCCCATATTAGATGGTTATTCTCGTTTTAACATTTTAAGTTTTGAGGTATTAATATGAAAAAAACATTACTTGCGACCGCTCTTTTAGCATTGTTCTCCTTATCTGTTTCAGCAAATCAGTCTGTTCATATTAATCCGCAGACATTATCAGCCGTTCAATGGCAGGATATTGAATTTTCTAAAAACGTAAAAACGGAACTTTCCGCCAATCAAAATCAAACCTTTACCCGCAGTTTCGCCGGTACGGAAAGCCCGGTGGTGGCATACCGCATTCCCGCCAATCAAGGCGCACTAACCATTGATATTTACAGCCAAATTATAGATGGAAACGTTTTTATACCAAATGCAGTAGTGTTGGATGCCAATTTTAATGTCGCGGCAAGTTATCCTTCCTCTATGTTTAAATTCCAAGAAGAACGCGGCATGTTGCCAAACCGTTTCACGGCGGAACTGAATCTTACTCCGGTTTCCGGTCAGGATTATATTTATTTGCTGATTTACACCACGCAGCAGGATTTAGGTAAGACCACAACGGTTCCGCATCCGGCGAAAATTTACGCTAAAGCTATGGGCAATCAGCCGCCGGCAATTAACGATATTGAAGTCAAACACAGCCGCAGCGGTGAAATCGTTGTGAACGTAAGCAACGAACAAGGTACGCGCTTTATCGGGCTGGATGATATTTTACCAACTAAATCAAGTAAAAAAATGACGGCAGTCGGAGCAACCGTAGACGGATCGGCTGCTCACAGTAAAGCGATAAATACGCCGGTGGATAAAGATACCGAAGCCTATTTCAATCAAGCGGTAACAAAAGCGCTGAAAGCAAAGGATATAAACAAAGCGTTGAATCTGGTTAATGAGGCGGAAAAATTAGGATTAAAATCGCCTCGTCAAATTTTCTTAAAAAATGTGAACTCGAATTAATCCTCTAATAGTCTTTTTCATATTTGTATTTTTTATCTGCACATCAGTGTTGAATTTAAATTCACCCGACGTGCAGATTTTTTATTTAAATTCATCCTCTAATATCAGAGCGATACCGTCTTCATCATTACTTGCCGTCACTTTTTTTGTAACCTGCTTAATTTCATCCGGCGCATTGCCCATAGCAACGCTTAAACCCGCATATTCAAGCATATCCAAATCGTTGAAATTATCGCCGAAAGCAATCATTTCATCGGCATTGACATGTAAATATTTCGCCATGAAATCAATGGCTTTTGCTTTAGTTGCCGCTTTATTCATGATTTCGATATATTCGGGTTTAGAAAGATGAATGCTCAAGTGCGGGAGATTTTGTTTAAGTTTTTGTTCAAGCGGTTTGATTTTATTCGCTTCCCCCATCACCAAAATTTTATGCGCCTTGGTGAGGTTAGCCGGCGTTTGTTTTGGGGATAAACCGGTAATATCCGCTTCCTGCTTTGTCCAATAATTATTCAAATCATTGGTAAACCAATCTAAACCGGCATAATGATTTATCGAGAGAGACGACTCATTCGCCAGAATTCGATTAAGCGCCGCTAAATCGGCCGGATCTATTTGAACGCTATAAAGTTCCTGCAGATTTTTATCCAGAATCAACGCACCGCTGTAACAAATAATCCCATGGTTGGTTTGTAACTGTTCGGTATAAGGTGTTATGGCATAAGGTGGGCGGGCTGAAACGGGAATAAAAGGAATGCCTTTGGCAATAGCCGCTTTAATAGCCGCTTCGGTTCTTGGGCCGATTTGATGTCGGCTATTCAATAAAGTGCCGTCCATATCGCTGAAAATGGCTTTGTATCGCATATTTATTTCCCTGTCGTAAGGTTATTAGCCTATTTAAATTAACAGAGAACAAACCTAAATACCAATACTAAAAAAATAAAGCCGTTCCTAATAATAGGAACGGCTTCAAGTGCGGTCAAAATCAGCGTTTGTTTTTCACTAATTTTTCGGTCAATTCGTAAGCGCGTAATTTTGCCATTTCTTTTGATAATTTTGCTACCAGTAAATCGTGATCCACATCGGCATGTTTTGCCACGATATTTTCTTCCGCTTTGCGTTTCGCATTAAGAATACGTTCTTGATCCAATTCGCTACCGCGGATAGCAACGTCGGCAAGCACTGTAACGATATTCGGCTGAACTTCCAAAAAGCCGCCGGATACATAAAGCACTTCTTCGCTATTATCTTCACTGGTAATTTTGACGATGCCCGGTTTAATTCCCGTTAATAAAGGAATATGTCCCGCTAAAATACCCAATTCACCTTCCGAACCGGTGGCTTGAATACTTCTTACGACACCTTCAAAAATTTTTTCTTCCGCACTTACAACGGTTAAGTTGAATGTTGCCATGTTTTTCTCCTTCAATTCTGGTAATCAGTCTTGAAGTGATTACATATTTTTCGCTTTTTCAATAACTTCTTCGATAGAACCGACCATATAGAAAGCTTGTTCCGGAATGTGGTCGTATTCGCCTTCAAGAATACCTTTAAAACCGCGAATAGTATCTTTCAAGGAAACATATTTACCCGGCGAACCGGTAAATACTTCGGCGACGAAGAACGGTTGCGATAAGAAACGTTCGATTTTACGCGCACGTGCTACCACGAGTTTATCGTCTTCCGAAAGTTCATCCATACCAAGAATGGCAATAATGTCTTTCAATTCTTTGTAACGCTGCAAAATACCTTGTACGCCGCGCGCCACATCATAATGCTCTTGACCTACCACTTGCGGGTCTAATTGACGAGAAGTGGAATCCAACGGGTCAACGGCCGGATAAATACCTAAAGAGGCAATATTTCGACTTAATACCACGGTTGAGTCCAAATGCGCAAAGGTCGTGGCCGGAGACGGGTCGGTTAAGTCGTCCGCCGGTACGTAAACCGCTTGCACCGAAGTAATCGAACCGGTTTTAGTTGATGTAATACGTTCCTGCAATACGCCCATTTCTTCCGCCAAGGTCGGCTGATAACCTACCGCAGACGGCATACGGCCTAACAATGCGGATACTTCGGTACCTGCAAGGGTGTAACGATAAATATTATCTACGAAGAATAATACGTCACGACCTTCATCACGGAATTTTTCCGCCATGGTTAAACCGGTTAACGCCACGCGTAAACGGTTACCCGGCGGTTCGTTCATTTGACCGTAAACCAAAGATACTTTATCCAAAACATTGGATTCCGTCATTTCATGATAAAAATCGTTACCTTCACGGGTACGTTCACCTACACCGGCAAATACGGAGAAGCCCGAGTGTTCAATCGCAATATTACGGATTAATTCCATCATATTAACGGTTTTACCTACACCGGCACCACCGAATAAACCGACTTTACCACCTTTCGCAAACGGGCAAATCAAGTCGATAACTTTGATACCGGTTTCTAATAATTCGGTACTGTTGGATTGCTCCTCGTAACTTGGCGCTTCACGGTGAATAGCCCATACTTCTTCCGCACCGATTTCACCTTTTTGGTCGATTGGTTCACCTAACACGTTCATAATACGGCCAAGAGTTTTCGTACCAACCGGTACGGAAATAGGATGTCCCGTATTATCAACATTTAAACCGCGTTTTAAACCGTCTGACGAACCTAACGCAATACAACGGACTACACCGCCGCCTAATTGTTGTTGAACTTCGAGGGTTAAACCGCCTTCTTCAACTTTTAATGCATCGTAAACTTTTGGTACTGCATTTTGTGGGAACTCAACGTCGATTACCGCACCGATAATCTGTACAATTTTTCCTGCTGACATTACCGCTTTTCTCCATTAAATTGCTGCGGCACCCGCAACAATTTCATTTAATTCATTTGTGATACTTGCCTGACGGGCTTTGTTATACACCAACTGCAGATCATTAATTAAATTACCTGCATTATCTGTTGCTGCTTTCATTGCAACCATTCGAGCCGCTTGTTCTGAAGCCAGATTATCTACAACCGCCTGATAAACCTGAGATTCCAAATAACGAATCAATAAACTATCCAGTAATACTTTTGGATCAGGTTCGTAAATATAATCCCAAACCTGTTGGTTATTACCTAAATTATCGGTTTTCAATTCAGGCAACGGAACCAACTGTTGGAAAACCGGTTTTTGCGACATTGTATTAACGAACTTATTATAAGCGATATAGATTGCGTCAATTTCGCCTTTTTTATAAGTTTCGAATATTGCATTGGCTACACCGATTAATTCTTCCAACGAAGGATTATCACCAAGACCGGAAAGTTGCCCTTTTACGTTCAAACCGAGCGAACGAAAGAAAGCAATCCCTTTAGAGCCAATCAAACCCAACTCTACACTGATAGCTTTTTCTTTCCATTGCTTGATTTCGTTAAGTGCGGTTTTAAACAGGTTAATATTTAAGCCACCACACATTCCGCGATCAGTTGAAACAACCAATATGCCGACTTTTTTTATTTCACGCTGCACAAGAAAAGGATGTTTATAACCAATATTGGCTTTCGATACGTGGCTGATAACATTAAGTATGGTTTCAGAATACGGACGAGAGGCAGCCATGCGATCCTGGGTTTTACGCATTTTCGAGGTTGCCACCATTTCCATTGCTTTAGTAATCTTTTGTGTACTTTGCACACTGGAAATTTTGGTTTTTATCTCTTTTCCACTAGCCATTGTCTTTCTCCGAATCTATTACCAAGCGTTACTCGCTTTGAAATTATCTAAAATACCTTTTAATGTATTTTTAATTTCATCATTGTAATCGCCCGATTTGGTTAATTCACGCATAAACTCGGCATTAGTGCGATTCGCATAATCTAAAAGTGCGGTCTCAAAATCAGCTATTTTATTTAAATCCACATCATCTAAATAACCAAATTCAACAGCGAATAAAAGCACGGCTTGTTCCGCTACGCTTAACGGCGCATATTGTTTTTGCTTCAGCATTTCAGTGACTTTTTCACCGTGAGACAATTGTTTGCGTGTCGCATCATCCAAATCCGAAGCAAACTGAGCAAAGGCCGCCAATTCACGATATTGCGCTAATGCCGTACGAATACCGCCGGCTAATTTTTTAACCACTTTAGTTTGAGCCGCACCACCTACGCGAGACACCGAAATACCCGGGTTTACCGCAGGACGTACGCCGGCATTGAATAGGTTGGATTCCAAGAAGATCTGACCGTCGGTAATAGAAATTACGTTGGTCGGAACAAAAGCGGAAACGTCACCGGCCTGAGTTTCGATAATAGGCAATGCGGTTAATGAACCGGTTTTACCTTTTACTTCACCTTTAGTGAAATTTTCTACGTACTCTTCATTTACGCGAGCCGCCCGTTCAAGTAAACGGGAATGCAAGTAGAATACGTCACCCGGGAACGCTTCACGACCAGGCGGACGACGAAGTAATAACGAAATTTGACGATAGGCAACCGCTTGTTTGGAAAGATCATCATAAATAATTAATGCATCTTCACCTCGATCACGGAAATATTCACCCATTGCACAACCGGCATAAGGCGCTAAATACTGTAAAGCGGCGGATTCGGATGCGGAAGCCACCACAACGATAGTATTTGCTAACGCGCCGTTTTCTTCCAGTTTACGCACCACGTTGGCGATAGTTGATGCTTTTTGACCAATGGCAACATAGATACATTTAATACCGGAATTTTTTTGGTTAATAATGGTATCGATAGCCAATGCGGTTTTACCCGTTTGACGGTCGCCGATAATTAATTCGCGCTGACCGCGACCGATAGGTACCATGGAGTCGACCGCTTTATAGCCGGTTTGTACCGGTTGATCAACGGATTTACGTTCGATAACGCCCGGTGCAATTACTTCAACCGGAGAAAATCCGTCATTTTCAATTTCGCCTTTACCGTCGATTGGCTGACCCAAGGTATTTACCACGCGACCTAATAAACCGCGACCTACCGGCACTTCCAAAATACGACCGGTACATTGTACTTCCATCCCTTCGGCAAGATCCGTGTAAGGACCCATAACCACCGCACCAACAGAATCACGTTCTAAGTTTAATGCCATCGCAAAACGACCGGTAGGAAGAGCAATCATTTCCCCCTGCATTACTTCGCTTAAACCGTGAATACGGATAATACCGTCGCTCACGGAAACGATTGTCCCGGTGTTGCGAGCTTCGCTCACCACATCAAACTGGGCAATGCGTTTTTTTATCAATTCACTGATTTCAGTTGAATTTAGTTGCATTTTAAAATCCTCTTATCATTGCAATTCGTGTGCCAGACGGTTTAATTGTCCGCGGCTTGAACCGTCAATCACAAAATCGTCCGTACGAATGATAACCCCGGCAATCAGGGCATTATCTACACTGCAATTTAATTTAACTTTACGGGCAAGTCTTTTTTCCATTGCAGCGGCAATTTTATCTGTTTGCGTTGCATTTAATGGTTGAGCCGAAATGACCTGAACTTCGGCAATTGCATTGTGTTCTTCCTCATAATGTCGGAATTCGTCAAATACAGCCGGAAGCACAGTTAAACGCTTATTTTCAGCCATTAACCGAATAAGATTTTGCCCGTATTGATCAAGTTGTTCGCCACAAATAGAAATTACCGTATCCGCCACTTTTTGAGCGGGTAAAGATCCTGTCAAAAATTGCTGAACCTGTTCGTCTTTTGCCACTTCCGCGGTAAAAGCCAACATTTCATGCCATTTTTTGACCGCACTTTGTTCCACGGCAAAATCAAATGCTGCTTTGGCATAAGGGCGAGCTATCGTAGTTAATTCTGACATAAGCTCAACCTTCTTATAATTCTGCAACTAATTTATCAATAATGTCATTGTTCGCCGCTTCATCCACGGTACGACCAACAATTTTTTCCGCACCTGCAATCGCCAATGAAGCCACTTTGACACGAAGTTCTTCTTGAACGCGTTTACGCTCGGCTTCCACTTCCGCATAGCCTTGTTCAATAATTTTAGCTTTTAACGCTTCCGCTTCCGCTTTCACTTCATCTAACACTTCATTACGGCGTTTATTGGCGGAATCAATAATTTCCTGAGCCTGGATTTTAGCCTTGGTAATTTCTTCTTCCGCTAACGCTTTCGTGTCCGCTTGTTCTTTTCTTGCGGCTTCAGCCGATGCCAAGGCATTAGCAATAGAACTTTGACGTTCTTCAATCGCTTTAATAATCGGCGGCCAAACAAATTTAACGCAAAACCATGTAAATAATGCGAACGCAATAAGCTGACCGATTAATGTTGCATTTAAATTCACAACACCCTCCTCTGTTAATATTGTCGGCTCTGTTTAAAAGAGCTAATAAAATTAGAAAAAATCGACAATTATTGTAATAAACCGATGAATGGGTTAGCGAAAATGAATAGTAATGAAATACCTACAGCGATCATCGCAATGGCATCCAAAAGACCTGCAACGATAAACATTTTAGTTTGTAAACTTGAAGCAAGCTCAGGTTGACGAGCTGAAGACTCTAAGAATTTACCGCCTAAAATAGCAAAGCCGATTGCCGTACCCAGTGCGGCAAAAGCCAGAAGAATTGACGCACCAATGATTGTAGCTGTAATTACAGATTCCATAATGTTCTCCATTAAGTTAAGGAATAAGCCCCAAAGGGACCGGGTTTAGTTAAAAATTAATGTTCTGCCTTATTATAAGCAATACTCAAATACACTACCGTTAACATCATAAAGATGAAAGCTTGCAAAGTAATCACTAAAATATGGAAAATCGCCCAAGCCAAGTGTAAAGGAATACCTAATGCGGCAATGGCGGCATTCGCGGAATACATAACGGCGATAAGAATAAAGATTAATTCTCCCGCATACATATTACCGAATAAACGGAACGCCAATGAAATGGGTTTGGCCAGCAAAGTCACGGTTTCGAGAATAAAATTGACCGGAATAAAAGCCCAGTGATTAAAAGGATGAAGCGTATATTCTTTCACCAATCCGCCGAAACCTTTAGATTTCACCGTGTAGAAAAGGATTAACGCAAACACACACAAGGACATACCTAATGTTGCGCTGATATCGGCGGTAGGTACCGCTCTAAGATAGTGAATGCCGAATAAACCGGCTAACTGAGGAAGAAAATCGACAGGAATCAAGTCGATGGCATTCATAATGAATACCCAACAGAAAATAGTTAATGCCAAAGGTGCGACAACATTACGCGGACCATGGAAATTTTCTTTAACAATACCGTTAATCCATTCCACCACAATTTCAATCGCACATTGCAATTTACCCGGCACACCGGAAGTGGCTTTTTTCGCTACGGAACGAAATACCGCCAAAAAAATCACAGCCGCTAAAACGGAAAAAAACAAGGTATCAACATGAATATTCCAAAAAGAATCCCCTGTTTTCAAAAATTGTAAATGGTGACCAATATATTCGGAAGTCGTTTGTCCAGACATAATAAATCCTCTGACGATTACGATTTAATTTTTTTACCGATCAACACGGGTAAAAGATTATTCAGTATCAGTGCGACGAAGTAACCCGTAAAAAAAACGATAAAATTCATCGTCACAAATAACTTAAAACAAGCGATAATGCAAATCACGGTTAAGCCGAATTTAATCGCTTCGCCGCGATAAAAAGCGGCCATTTCGGTGGAATAGGTTGCTTTTCTGAAAAAGACAATCAGCACAAAAACCGCAAAAGGTAAAAAAGCCGATAAAAATCCGAGCCCAAAACTGACCGCACTTTTCCATTGCCATAAACACAAAAGCAGGAAAAAAAACATTAATCCGCCCAATTCGACGGTTAATGCTTTTTTATATTGTTGTCTTGCTTGTCCTATGACTTTCGACATAACCCTTTTTACTTATCAAAACACGAATGATTATACGCATATTTCCGGTTTATTCCAACTTAAACCGCGCGAAAAAAATGCAAATAAACCATAATTTTTACATTTTTTTAACTTTAACCAAATGTCGTTCGCCCGTTAATTCGGGAACTTGCAGTTTTATCACTTCAACAACCTGAAAACGATCATCCATATTCATCACTTCATCTTGCTGATAAATCCCCTTCAAGGCATAAAACAAACCGTTATCGACCGGTAAATGATGACACCAATCCGTCATATCTTTCAGGCTGGCAAAAGCGCGGCTCAATACGCCGTCAAATTTATGATCGGGCATATATTCTTCCGCGCGGCTGAGTACGGGTTCTACATTAGTTAGTCCCAACTCACGTACCGCATTGCGGATAAAACTGATCCGTTTGCCAAGGCTGTCGAGCAATACGAATTTTTTATTAGGATTAATAATAGCCAAAGGCAGACCGGGTAAGCCCGGGCCAGTTCCCACATCAATAAAACGATCACCTTGTAAATAAGGACTTACTACCAGACTGTCCAGAATGTGTTTAACCAGCATTTCCTGCGGATCACGTACGGAAGTCAGATTGTAAGCCTTATTCCATTTATTCAGCAATAAAACCAACCGCACTAATTGCGATTTCTGCTGAGAGGTCAAACAAAGTTCGGTCTTTTTTAACAGATTTTCAAGCTTTTGCGCAAGAATCCGCTCTAAATCATTCGCCACGTTTTAACATTCCCTGTTTTTTCAAATTGACCAGCAAAATAGAAATTGCCGCCGGCGTCACGCCGGAAATTCGACTCGCTTGTCCGATTGAAACCGGGCGATGTTGTTCCAATTTCGACCGCACTTCGTTGGATAATCCGGCAACCAACGAATAATCGAAACGTTCGGGAATCAACGTATTTTCGTGACGTTTTTGTTTTTCGATTTCTTCCTGCTGGTGTTCGATATAGCCTTGATATTTAATCGCAATTTCCACTTGTTCGGCGGCTTGTTTATCCTCAAGTGCGGGAGAAAATGCCGCAGTTTTTGTCAGTCTTTCATAGTTCACTTCAGGGCGACGCAGCAAATCTTCACCGCTGGCTTCACGGGTTAACGGCGTATTAACCAAGCCGTTAATCTCGTTCAAATGTTCGGATTGCGGATGAATCCAGATCTGTTTCAATCGTTCGCGTTCTTTGGCAATATTTTCCATTTTCCGATTGAAACGCGCCCAACGGGCTTCGTCGATTAACCCTAATTCGCGGGCAATCGGCGTTAAACGGCTGTCCGCGTTATCTTCGCGCAATAATAAACGATATTCCGCGCGAGAAGTAAACACACGATAAGGCTCTTTGGTACCGAGAGTACACAAATCATCCACCAATACGCCTACGTAAGCCTGATCCCGGCGTGGGAACCAGGATTCTTTTTCCTGTACGTATAAACCGGCGTTAATTCCCGCTAACAAACCTTGAGCCGCCGCTTCTTCATAGCCGGTGGTGCCGTTGATCTGACCGGCAAAAAACAAACCGTTGATTGCTTTCGTTTCCAAGGTCGGTTTCAGATCCCGCGGATCAAAATAATCGTATTCGATAGCGTAACCCGGTTTAACAATGCGGGTATTTTCCAGCCCTTTCATGGAATTGACTATTTTCATCTGTACGTCAAACGGTAAGCTGGTGGAAATCCCGTTCGGATAAATTTCGTTGCTGGTTAATCCTTCGGGTTCAAGATAAATCTGATGGGAAGTGCGATCGGCAAAACGCATCACTTTATCTTCGATAGACGGACAATAACGTGGTCCGATCCCTTCAATCACGCCAGTATACATCGGACTACGATCCAGATTATGGCGGATCACATCATGGGTTTGTTCATTAGTATGAGTTATAAAACAAGGAATCTGGCGCGGATGTTGATCCACCGATCCCATAAAAGAGAAAACCGGTAATTCCGAGTCTCCGTACTGTTTTGCCAAAATCTCGAAATTAATGGTACGAGCGTCCAAACGTGGCGGCGTACCGGTTTTTAAACGATCCACTCGCAAACCGAGATCACGTAATCGGTGAGAAAGTGTGACGGAAGCCGGATCTCCCGCACGTCCGCCTTCATAATTGGTTAAACCGATATGAATTTTGCCGGCTAAAAAAGTTCCCGCCGTTAAAATGACAGACTTAGCCCGAAAGGTTAATCCCATTTTGGTGGAAACCCCTGCGGCGCGATTTTGTTCCAGTAAAATATCCGTGGCTTCCTGTTGGAAAATATCCAAATTAGGTTGATTTTCAAGAGCCTGGCGCACCGCTTGACGATATAACACGCGATCCGCTTGCGCACGAGTTGCCCGCACAGCCGGTCCTTTACTGCTATTTAAGGTACGAAACTGAATGCCCGCCAAATCAGCCGCGGTTGCCATTAAACCGCCCATAGCATCGATCTCTTTCACTAAATGCCCTTTACCGATGCCGCCGATAGCCGGATTACAAGACATTTGACCTAAAGTATCCACATTGTGCGTTAAAAGCAGGGTTTTCAAACCCATTCGGGCCGGAGCAAGTGCCGCTTCGGTTCCTGCGTGACCGCCGCCGATTACGATCACATCATAATTTTCCGTATAAAACATAGTAACCTTATGTAATGAATATGATCGCTTTCACCGATCCATAAATTGAAATATAAAAGTAACGGGCTATTTTACTGAAATTTACCCGGGCTTGAAAGTTGAAATTAAACGTTAGGCGGGATAAAACTCAGAAAAAGCCGGTTGCTAATAAAATAAGATCTTAAATTTATATAAAGATCTTATTATGACGATAATTAGGATCACCTGATCTTTGTGTATAAAAGGATCTTTGTTAGCAAAATAAATCGGTTAGATAAAAAAGGATCCTGTTAAAAATTTTGATCTTTACAGTAAAAAGCCTGTGAATAACATAGTGATTTATCCACAGTTAAATTAAATTGTTATTTTATACACGGGAAAAATACAGCTTTTATGCGTTTTTTTATTAAGTTATCCACAAGATAAAAGTGATAAAAAAGACATCGAAAGTAAACGTTTTATGAAAAGTGCGGTCAAATTTCGTGATAAATTTTGGTACTTCAAGTATAATTAACCCACTTTTATGTTTAACCGGTTAGCTATGAAACATTCTTCTTATTCCTTTATTTCTTTTGCGATTTTGACCGCACTTTACAGCAGCGGCGCGTTGGCGAACGCCGATGATTTACATCGTCAATGTTTGTCGGGTGTGCCTCAGTTTACGGGAGAACCGGTTTCGGGTGATGCCAACGAACAGCCCGTTTATATTGAGGCGGATCAGGCGGACATTGTTAATCCTTCCCGCGCCACTTATAGCGGTGATGTGGATATTAAACAGGGAAATCGTCATTTGCAGGCGCCGGAAGTGGTTGTTACCCAAACGGGTGAAGGCGCGAATGCATTACGTCATGCTTATGCTAACGGTGTTTTTGATTATCGGGATGAATTGATCGTATTAAAAGGTAAAGACGCAAAAATCAATCTGAATAATAATGATGCGGACGTCGCGAATTCCGATTATCAATTTGTGGGAAGACAAGGCCGCGGAACGGCGGAAAGTTCGGAAAATCGCGAGAATTATCGTTTACTGAAAAACGCCACCTTTACTTCCTGTTTGCCGAATGATAACGCCTGGCAAATTGACGCTTCCGAAATGAAACAGCATATAAAAGAAGAATATGCGGAAATGTGGCATGCCCGCTTTAAAGTTGCGGGCGTGCCGGTTTTCTATACGCCTTATTTGCAGTTACCTATCGGCGATCGTCGTCGATCAGGTTTATTGATTCCGAGTGCCGGTCATTCCAGTCGTGATGGTTACTGGTTTGCTCAATCCGTTTATTGGAACATCGCGCCGAATTATGACATGACAATTACGCCTAAATATATGTCGCAACGCGGCTGGCAATGGTTAGGTGAATTTCGTTATTTAAACGCTTTGGGCGAAGGGAAAATCTTCGGCGAATATTTAGGCGATGATCGTTATGAAGATTACACCGGTGAAAATCGTTCGCGCCATTTGTTTTATTGGAAACACGATGCCCGTTTGTGGGACGATTGGCGATTAAATATCGATTACACCAAAGTAAGCGATAAACGTTATTTTTCTGATTTTGACTCCGATTACGGCAGCAGTACCGACGGTTACGCTACGCAATCCGCCCGATTGTCTTACTATCAGCCTAACTGGAATTTTGCGATTTCGGCCAAAGAATTCCAGATTTTTGATGATGTGGATATCGGTCCGTACAAAGCGCTACCGCAAATGGATTTCAATTATTATAAGAACGGACTGGCAAAAGGTTGGTTGGATTTCAAATTATTCGCTCAAGCGGTGCATTTTGATAATGACAGCAAAGCGATGCCGACGGCATGGCGTTATCATGTAGAACCGAGTTTAAACCTTCCGATGGCGAATAAATACGGCAGTCTGAATATTGAAACCAAATTGTATGCCACCCATTACCAACAAAAAGCCGGTACGGGCGTGGATGCGAATATTAAGAAATCCGTAAATCGTACTATTCCGCAAATTAAAGTGGATTTACAAACGGTGCTGGCAAGTAATGAAACCTTTATCAAAGGCTATACTCAAACTCTTGAACCGCACGTACAATATCTTTATCGTCCGTACCGCGATCAAAGTAACATCGGTTCCAAACGTTATTCCAATTATTTAGGTTTGGGTTATGATTCCGCGTTGTTGCAGCAGGATTATTTTTCTCTGTTCCGCGATCGCCGTTACAGCGGCTTGGATCGCATTGCTTCCGCCAATCAATTTACTTTGGGCGGAACCAGCCGTTTCTACGATGAAAACGCCAATGAACGGTTTAACGTATCTTTAGGGCAAATTATTTATCTGAACGATTCCCGTATTGATGAAAATTCCGAACACAGTACCACCGGACGTTCCTCTTCATGGGCGTTGGAAAGCAACTGGAAAATTAACGATCAATGGAACTGGCGCGGCAGTTATCAATACGACACCCGACTGGACGCCGTTTCCTTAATGAATACCAGCCTGGAATATAATCCCGAACGTAATAACCTGATTCAGTTGAATTACCGTTACGCCAGTAAGGAATATATCGATCAGAACTTAACCTCCGGCGTTAACCGTTACAATCAGGATATCAAACAGCTGGGCAGTACGGTCGCCTGGGAAATTGCCGATAATTGGGCGGTAGTGGGACGTTATTATCATGACATCGCCCTGAATAAACCGGTGGAACAATATGCCGGCGTGCGTTATAACACCTGCTGTTGGTCCGCCGGTGTCGGTGTGCGTCGTTACCTGGTGAGCGAAAGCGACACGCGTAAATATAGCGACAGCAAAGACACTCTGTATGATAATAGCGTGAGTTTCACGGTGGAATTACGCGGTTTAGGTCCGAACGATCATCACAGCGGTTTGGTGGATATGCTGGACAAAGGCATGCTGCCGTATGTGAAACCGTTTAATTTATAAAAGATTATTGTTTATATTTCAAAAAGATGGCTAAAAGCCTTGTACTATAAAGATCTTAAGCTACTTTTTAACAACCATTTTGTCTACTATGCCTTTATAAAAAACAACGTAAAAATCGCTGCTAAAAAACGTTTAAAATTTTGCCCGCACTTTTTGAGACCGAACTTTGTAAAATTACAGCGCGGCGATGAAATTCGGCAGCCAGTTTTCCGCCGCTTGTTCGTGATTTTCCTCCGTTAACACATCAATGCGGAGGGCGTCGCAAAGTCGGACGGCGCCTTGGGCGAGCAGCAGATTTTCCACTTTATCCACCGCGAAACAAAAGGTGTCGTAATCGGAATTGCCTAATCCCACCACAGCGAACCGTCGGCCCGATAAATCGGTTTTTTCTTCGGCGATTTGATTCATCAGCGGTTTCAGGTTGTCCGGTAAGTCGCCGGCGCCGTGGGTTGAGGTCACAATCAACCAAATTTTGTCGTCAATGACTTCATCCAGAATTACGGCGTTTTGTACGGTGACATCAAACCCTTTTTCTTGTAGCACATCGCCTAAGTGATCGCCCACATATTCGGCGGCGCCTAAAGTGGAACCGGTGATAATTGAAATTTTTTCTGACATTTCAATACCTTATGTTTCTTATTTGCGATTCAGCCACGCCATATATTCCGCCACGCCTTCGGCAACGGATTTAAATTTTAAATCGCAACCGGCGGCTCGTAATTTGCTGAGATCCGCTTGCGTATATTCCTGATAGCGTGATTTTAAGTGATCCGGGAACGGAATGGTTTCAATGGCGCCTTTACCGTGATGTTTGATCACCGCTTCGGCAACGGCTTTGAAACTTTCGGCATGGCCCGTGCCGCAGTTGAAAATACCGGAAATCTTATTTTGCCACGCCCAGATATTCACGGCGGCAACATCGGCGACATAAACGAAATCGCGCAGGAAGTGTTCGCTGCCGGCGAATAATTTCGGATTTTCGCCTTTCAGAATTTGGTTGTTCAGGTGAAATGCCACGCTGGACATGCTGCCTTTGTGCTGTTCGCGCGGTCCGTATACGTTGAAATATTTAAATCCGCAAACCGGTGAGGCGGCGTTCGGTAAAATCCGGCGCACATATTGATCGAATAAGAATTTGGAATAACCGTATACGTTTAACGGGCCTTCAAATTGGCGTTCTTCCACAAATTCCGTTTTGTCGCCGTAAGTGGCCGCACTCGATGCATAGAAAAACGGGATTTTGCGATCTAAGCAGTAATGCAGCAATTCTTTGGAATATTCGTAATTGTTGTGCATGATGTATTTGCCGTCCCATTCCGTGGTGGCAGAACAGGCGCCTTCGTGGAACACGGCGTTTACGTTACCGAAATCGTCACCGGCGATAATTTGTGCGATGAAATCTTCTTTATCGCAGTAATCCGCAATATCTAAATCCACTAAGTTGATAAATTTCGTGCCGTCTTTCAGATTGTCCACGACTAAAATATCTTTACGACCCAAATCATTTAATGCTTTAACAATATTACTGCCGATAAAACCTGCGCCGCCTGTAACGATAATCATAATGCTGTCCTTTTGTGTGTGAAAACTAATAGGTATTGTAATAGATTTTAATTTTTCAGGCAGGAAAATTTTTGTTATGAATGCTTTTTATCCGTAAAAACATGGATGTTTAACCATGAAAATGGCTATTTTACAGACTTTTACAAAACTTTGCACTGCCTAAATAATAAGTATTAACCCTTTGATATACATATAAATATATTGTGACTGAATTCGGTATATTTTTGAGTTATCGCTTATTTTCGGTTTTTGCTATTTGATCTTGTGAAATCTCTATAGTAGGCTGAAAATGCATCATAAAAAGGAGGATGCCATGATTAGACAATTTATTGCTCTGATAACACTGTCTGTTGCAGTGACAGCGGTTTCCGCTAATACGCAGAATGTCACTGTGTCGGGAAGTGTTATTAACAAGTCTGATTCTGCTGGGAAGGCTTCGGTGAACGTTGGTTCTACCGTGGGTCGGGTTGTCGGTTCGAACAATACGCAAACCGTTGTGGTTAACGGTTCGCTTATTAATACTGCTTCAGGCGGTGGGAAAGCCGCTATTAACTTGGGTTCATCGGTAAATTATGCCGGTAGCAACAATCAGGTTGTATCGGTAGGTACTATCGTAAATTCAGCCTCCGGCGGCGGTAAATCTGAAGTTAATATCGGTTCTGTCGTAAAAGATTAATACTGATCTTTACGAGAACCATTAGGCAATATATAAATTTTTTCTTTTGAATTTTATTCAGATAAGGGGTTTTTGATGAAAAATTTAATGAAAACAGGTCTTGCAGTCGGACTTATCGCTGTATTTTCGGTGGCTACGGCAAATGCCAAAGTTTCTATCGGTGGTAATAACCAGCAATCTGTAGATGTTAAAGGCGCGGTATCAAACTTTGCAATGGGTGCCGGTAGAGCGACTCAAAATTTAGCTTCCAATAGCGGTAAAGTTACTGTCGGCGGTAATAACAAACAATCCGTAGACGTTAAAGGCGCGGTATCAAACTTTGCGATGGGTGCCGGTAAAGCGACTCAAAACTTAGCTTCCAATAACGGTAAAGTGACCATTGGCGGTAACAACAAACAATCCGTTGACGTTAAGGGTGCCGTATCTAACTTTGCTATGGGTGTTGGTCATGCAACACAAAACATGGCGTCTAATAACAGCGAAGATTAATCTTCCTTATTTAACCTCGGGAGCCAATCGATTGCTCTCGAGGTTATTTCCTTCACTTAAAGAGAGATGAAAATGAATAGATCTTTTTACATTTATGTTGCAGCCTGCTTATTCTCATTTTCAACTTCAACCTTTTCCGCATCTTCGGAACTTGCGCCAAGACAAGGGATGTCTCCTTTAGATAAAGCAAAAGTCCATTCCGTACAGGCTCAGAACTGGGCAAAAATGGGAAAAGCGGGATATGACGCCGAAGAGGTGACGGAAAGAACGACGGAAGGCAGTTCAGTGAGCGGTATCGGCTCCAGAAGTTGTACCACAAATATTGGTACCACAACAACGAAAAGCGGCGTAAGTTCCGGTAAGTACGGACCAAGCAAAAATTCCGATAATATCGTGATTATCAAAGGCGATGTTGTCAGTCTCTGTAAATAATCTTCTCCAATAAAAACATTATTCTACAACTTTTTAATTTTTACTTAAGGGAATCATTCTGTGAAAATTCATCATGTGTTTCTTTCATATGTTGCCGCGTCAGTTTTAGCTGGTTGTTCGACGGGAACGCAATTACACGGCGACAGACCTTATATCGAATCTACTACCACCCATACCCGTCCGGTGTCGGAACCGGTCAGAGCCATGACCAGTTTCAGCGACAGTTTAAGCTGTATGGATAATTTATTGTTACAAAGTAATGCGGGACAAACGGTTGTCGCCATTAAAACCATTAACGATCCGTCGGGTAAAGCGTTAGTCGCCGCAAATGACATGATTGTGACCGCACTTTCACAGATGTCTCGTACCAGCGGAGCGTTCAGAGTGGTGGATTTTGAAATCAATCCGATGAAGCAGGACACGGTACAAACTCTTTCCAGTTTACTTTTACCAACCGGCAGCATGCAGATTCCCGCCCCGCAAATTTATATTTCAGGTTCCGTTTCTTATGTTGACCAAAGCGTGTTGAAAAAATCCGACAGCGCGGGAATTTCGGTAAGTGATGACGTAGAACTTGGTCTTTCCGGCGATTTAATCACCACGGCGCTGGGTATGGAATTACATGTGGGGGATTTTTTAACCCGAACTTTATATCCGGGTATTGATTCGGCAAATGAAATTGTCGCCGCCAACAAAGGTTTCGGATTCGATTCCGGAGCAAAAATCCGTAAAGTGGGCGTTCAGTTCTCCTTTGAGCGAAATTTGTCTCAGGGCGTCGGCTCGGCGGTACGGACGTTAACGGATTTAGGCATGATTGAATTGGTGGGTAAATATGCGCAAGTGCCTTATTGGCAATGTTTATCCTTAGATCAGTCTCATCCGGAATTCCAACGCCAGTTGTTGGATTGGTTTGAAGGTATGGGCGAAACTGAAAAAGTGAAGTTATTCCAAACCGGATTACGTAATCTCGGTTATTACAACGGCCCTGTAGACGGTACGCCGACAACGGCATTTAAAGAAGCGCTGACCTTGTTCCAAAAAGACAACAATGCCACACCGTCCGGCGTGATTAACTTTGAAAGTTATGAACGAATGATGAAAAACTACACAAGGGTTGACGGTAGCGGTAATATCAAAAAAGCGGGGTTACAGCCTTCCGGTAAAAAAGATGAAGACGGTTCGAACGAACCTCGTAACGGCTATCCGTATTTTTACACGGATAAAGGCGATCCGATTAGCCTGAATATGTCGTCCGATAAATCGCAATACAAAATCGGCGACAAACTGTCGCTTACCATCAACGCTGATAAAGAAGGTTCGCACGTAAGCTGTTTCTATCAGGATGCGAGCAACAGTATTGCTCAGATCTATCCGAATCCGTTAGAGGCGGAAGAAAATCTGTCCGCCGGGAAACCTCTGAATCTGCCGGGCAGTAACGCTTATTCTCTGGATTTAACCAGTGCGGGCAACGAATCGGTCATGTGCGTAGCTTCCTATTCATCCTTAGCACCGCGTTTGAGCCAGACCTTCGGTGAACCGTTCAATCCGATTGACGTGAAAAGTATGTCGGAGCTTTCCGCTAAGTTGAAAGAAGTCTTTGGTGATGAAATTAAAGGTACACAAACCGTTTCTTACACGGTTAAGTAATCAGGAGGGAGTATGTTGACGCATTTTTGCCGTTTCCCTTTAAATCACATTCTGTTTATGCTGAGTGTCGCCGCATTCGGTATGGGCAGTGAGGCGGCTATCGTGATTAATCAACCGGCCGCCGGTGCGAACGAATATGTCCCGATTCAGGCTCAGCCGGCGACACCGAATGAGGAAGCCGAATCGGATCAAGTGACGGCCCTCGGACAGGCGTTCGAAGCATATAAACGGGAAAATTATTCCTATGCCTATAATATTTTTTCCCATTATGCCGATATGAATGACCCGCACGCTATGCTGGCAACGGGATATTTCCTGTTTATGGGATACGGCACTGCACAGGACTACGCTAAAGCGAAGCGTTATCTGGAACGGGCGAACGGTTTGGGTTTTGTGCGGGCGACCACCTTATTAGGTTTGCTGGAACAGCGTAGCAATCCGCAACCCTCTAACCAATCCGCTCTTCGCTTGTTAACGAAAGCGGCGAATATGGGCGATTCCGTTGCCGCTAATGCCTTGGCGAATCTGTATTATCGTCGCGGCAATACAACGGATGCCGTCGCCTGGAACGAAAAAGCTATCGCTTTAGGCAGCTATGCGGCGAAACGTAATCAGAAAAGCCTGACCGCGGCGCCTAATCGAACTCAGCAGATTGTCAGCGTAAACCATAACGAGCATTTTCAGAAATTACGGCAGGAATCGCAGGCCGGTAACGGACAAGCCAGTTATGAATTGGCAACGCGTTACCACAAAGGTGCGGGCGTTCCTCAGAATTTCGGCGAAGCCATTCGATTATATCGGCTTGCCGCTCAACAAGGGAGCGATCAGGCCCGTAAAATATTGCCGATTATCCTGTCGAAACAAAATGCGTCGGGAAACAGTTTAAACAGCCTGTGGATGCAGGAAACGTCGAATATGGTGACGACACCGCCTATCGTACTGACGCCGGCGCAGGACGGCAAAACGGAGAAAAGTTCGTCTTCACCTGTCGGCGGAACGCCTAATGTCAGTTTAACGGAAGATGATCCGTTGGAAAATTTACTTTTGCTGAAACCGAGCCATTCCGTAAAAATCAATAAATAAGGGAGAAAAATATGACAATGTTAACTAAAGCAATGCAAACCGCCGCTTTAACATTGATGGCCTCGACCGTTGCCTTTGCCGCGGATAACGAACAAAGCGTTTCCGTGCAGGGAACCATCATAAATAAAGCCGTCGGGCCGAATGCGGTTTCCGAGCAAAATATTCCGGGGCGTCACACGGTGGCTAAAAATGCTACGATTAAAACCGTTAACGGAAAAACCACGGTCATTCCGAATGACAAAGCGGATTCCATGCCATTGGAAGCCCGCGAGGATTTCATCAATGCGAAATTAGCGGGTAAGGATTTGTCCAATAAAAATTTCTCCGGCATGGATTTCACCAACGCCAATTTAGCGCGTGCGAATCTGCGTCATGCGAATCTGCAAAACGCCGTGCTGATTAATGCGGATTTACGGCATGCGGATCTTTCCGGGGCGAATTTGAAAGGCGCGGATTTAACCAACGCTCGTTTGGACGGCGCTAAAACCGACGGCACCGTTTGGAAATAATGCCGCGATGTGATTCAATCCGACAAAAGCCCGGTTCGCATACCGGGCTTTTGGTTTTTGTCATCCGTAAAAGTGCGGTCAAAATTTTGCACGTTTTTTTATTGTCACCTTGGCACAGCCGCGCTTATATCAAGCTTGTTAGCGACGGCAACCTTCAAAAAACTATCGTTTTTTTTCCCGCACTTTTATGCTTATTCGCCGATTAACTGATAAATCTCCGCATCTTTGCGATCGAGATAATGAGTGGATTGAATGCGTCGGATTGTGCGGGATTTGCCGCGAATCAGCAAGGTTTCGCTGGTGGCTAAATTGCCTTTGCGTTGAATGCCTTTGAGTAAATCGCCGTTGGTGATGCCGGTTGCCGAAAACACAAGATTGTCGTCTTTTGCGAGATCGTCTAATTTCAAGACGGTGTTGACTTCTACGCCGTTTTCATGACAACGGCGAATTTCGTCTTCGGCGATTTTTCGATTTTCCGCCGTGTCTCCTTTTACTTGATTACGCGGCAGCAAGCGGGCCTGCATGTCGCCGTGTAAGGCACGAACGGCGGCGGCGGAAATCACGCCTTCGGGCGCGCCGCCGATACCGTAAAGCATATCCACGCCGCCGTCGGGCAAACAGCATAACAGCGATGCCGCGACATCGCCGTCGGGAATGCACATGACACGGGCGCCTAAATGTTGAATGCGTTTAATGACTTCTTCGTGGCGGGGTTTGGCCAGCACGGCAACGGTAAGCTGAGTGACGGATTTACCCAGACGTTGCGCGGCGCGGCGACAATTTTGTTCGATAGGCAGCGTTAAATCAATCATGCCGTTTAATTCGGGACCCACCACCAATTTTTCCATGTACATATCCGGTGCGCGCAGGAAGGTGTTTTTTCCGCCTGCCGCCAGTACGGCGATAGCATTTGCCTGACCCATTGCCGTCATGCGCGTGCCGTCGATAGGATCTACCGCAATGGAAACCACTTCGCCCATGCCGGAACCTAATTTTTCACCGATGTAGAGCATAGGCGCCTGATCGATTTCCCCTTCGCCGATGACGATTTCGCCGTCCATGTGAATTTGATTCAGCATAAAACGCATGGCTTTCACGGCGGCGTTATCGGCGGCATTTTTATCACCGCGTCCTAACCAGGCAAAAGCGGCAAGCGCAGCGGCTTCGGTGATACGAGAAAATTCAATGGCTAAAGATCGGTTCATCTGTTTGTCCCCTTTGATTTGATGAAATTGAGCTAATTTTATCACCGCGGCAAACGATTGCGGAAAAAATCTTTCCGGATTTAAAAAAATTCCGTTTCGGTCGTTCAAATTTGTACAGTTCTAGAGTAAAATAACCACACTTTATTTTGTTTTAATCAAAGGGAAATTACCATGTCATCAGAAATTTTAGATCAATTGGAAAGTAAAGTCCGCCAGGCGGTGGAAACTATTCAGTTACTTCAGTTGGAAGTGGAAGAGTTAAAAGAAAAAAATGATCAGGCACAACAAGCTAATGACGCATTGCGTAATGAAAACGAACAACTGAAAGTCGAACATAATAACTGGCAGGAACGTTTACGTTCATTATTAGGTCAAATCGACAACGTTTAATTTATTTGTGACGTAAAAAAACGATCTGTGAAGATCGTTTTTTATCGGCTAAGACAATCATCAGTGCGGGTGTGCCGCGCCTCTGGCAAGCATGCGCAACTGTAAGATCAGACGTTCTTTCAGCTGTTCCCGCTCTTTCGGATTCATATCTAAAGCATTGGCTCCCGCTGTAAACACCAATGTCACCATGCCTTCCGCCTGAACATAAGCGATATATTGAGAATAACCGTGTTTATTCGAGATATATTCCGCCAGTTCGTCGGCAAAATGTTTAATTTCACGCGCCGCCGCGGTGCGGAATGCCTGCGATGTACCGGAACTTTCGCGTAGTAGCAGACGGAACACGTTCGGACTGTTATTGATAAATTCAAAAAAGGTTTCCACCGAAATGGCGATCACACTGCCGCCTTTTTCAATCCGTTTGCGCGCCTGCCGCATTAGTTGACGCAAGGTCATCCCCGCTTCATCCACCATCACCAGGCCAAGCTCGTCCATATCTTTAAAGTGGCGGTAGAATGAGGTGGCGGCGATGTTGGCTTCGCGCGCCACTTCACGCAGACTGAGATTGGAAAAACTTTTCTCCGCATTAAGCTGATTAAATGCGGCGTCAACCAGTGCGCGACGGGTTTTTTCTTTTTGAATTGCACGAACGCCTGCCATTTTAATCTCCCTCTAAAATCGGTTTAACCGCTTTTTTGACCGCATTTGCGACCCGTTCGTAACGGGCGCGTAACGGCGAACCGGGACGGTAAATCAGCGTAATGGTACGTTGCGGTTCCGGATCGACACAGGGAATATATTTGACTCCCTGACGCTGGCCTTCGTTCAACACGGCCAGTTCAGGCATAAGTGTGATACCCGCATTGGCAGCAATCATATTGCGTAACATTTCCAGGCTGGTGGCCTGAAAATGGGCGTTTTCTCTGGCGCCTGCGGCAAAGCAGTAACCCAAAGCCTGATCCCGCAGACAATGACCGTCATCCAGCATTAACACTTCCATGCCTTTTAAGTGATCCAACGGAATATTTTTTTCTTTCGCCCAGGAATGAGTTTCCGAGACTGCGACCAGCATTTTTTCGTTAAACAGCGGTACCTGGATGAAAGGTTCCGTTTCGGCGACGGCGGCCAAAATCGCACAGTCCAAACGGCCCGTTTCCAGCTGATCCACTAATTGGTTGGTTTGCGCTTCATACAAAAACAGCTCCAATTCCGGAAATTCTTCTTTGAGTACCGGCATGATATAAGGCAATAAATAAGGACCGACGGTCGGAATGACGCCGATATGCAACGGACCGGTCATATCTTTACCCTGATTGCTTGCCATTTCTTTCAATAATTTTACTTCGCGCAACACCTGCTTGGCTTGTTCCACCAATAATAACCCCGATTGCGTGAACAATACTTTACGGCTAGTACGTTCAAGCAACGTAATGCCTAATTCGTCCTCTAATTTTCGGATTTGTCCGCTTAAAGTGGGTTGACTGACATTACAGGCATCCGCGGCGCGGCGGAAGTGTTTGAATTCGGCGAGCGAAACAAGATATTCTAAATCACGGATATTCATAATAACGGCAACTCTTAATATAGAAAAAAACGATTGAATGAATAGAAATTAATTGATTGTAACGATAACATAAAACTAATTATAATTCACCCCGTAAACAGAAAATCATTTATTCAAACAGGAGAAAAACTATGAGTATGGAAGGTAAAAAAGTCCCGCAAGTCACGTTTCACACGCGTCAGGGCGATGCTTGGGTAGATGTAACCACATCCGAATTATTCGACAATAAAACCGTTGTTCTGTTCTCGTTGCCGGGCGCTTTTACCCCGACCTGTTCCTCAACGCATTTACCTCGTTATAATGAATTGGCCTGCGAATTCAAAGCCTTAGGCGTCGACGATATCATTTGTGTATCCGTTAACGATACCTTTGTGATGAACGCCTGGAAGGCGGATCAGGAAGCCGAAAACATCACGGTTATTCCGGACGGTAACGGCGACTTTACCGCAGGCATGGGAATGTTGGTGGATAAAGAGGAACTGGGTTTCGGTAAACGTTCGTGGCGTTATTCCATGCTGGTGAAAAACGGCGTGGTTGAAAAAATGTTCGTGGAACCGAACGAACCGGGCGATCCGTTCAAAGTTTCCGATGCGGATACGATGATCAAATACATCAAACCGGACTGGACGGCGAAACCGTCGGTATCGATTTTCACCAAACCGGGTTGTCCTTTCTGCGCCAAAGCCAAAGGTTTGTTAAAAGTGAAAGGCTATACTTTCGAAGAAATCGTATTGGGTCGCGACGCTTCCACTATTTCGGTGCGCGCCATTACGGGTAAAACCTCGGTACCGCAAGTCTTCATCGGCGGCGAATACATCGGCGGCAGTGAAGATTTAGAAAAATATTTCGCTTAATTGACTTTAGCGACGCGGCGAAACGCAAAAAACGTTGATTTTTTTGCCCGCACTTTTATCCGCCCGCCGTTCTGACGTAAGGTTAACGCAGAACGGCAGGCGGATTTTTTTATTAACAAAAAGCGGATATTGAAAAATCCCACAGATCACATCGTTCCGACGTTTAATCATTGAGCAGTTTTGGGTATAATTGCTCCAATTTTTTGCAAAGAGACAGAAGAATGATTCATTTTCAAAATGTCAGCAAGGCATATTTTGGGGGAAAGCCCGCCTTGCAGGGACTTACATTTCATTTGCCCGTAGGCAGTATGACGTATCTTACGGGGCATTCCGGCGCGGGGAAAAGTACATTATTGAAGCTCATCATGGGCATGGAACGCGCTAACGGCGGGCAAATTTGGTTTAACGGACATGATATAACCCGTCTTTCTCATTACGAATTACCTTTTTTACGCCGCCAAATCGGCATGGTTCATCAGGATTATCGACTATTGCCCGATCGTTCCGTGGCGGATAATGTTGCGTTGCCGCTAATTATCAGCGGAATGCACCCGAAAATTGCACGCGAGCGTGCGCTGTCCGCTTTGGATCGCGTCGGATTATACGATCGCGCCAATCATCAGCCCGTTCATTTGTCCGGCGGCGAACAGCAACGGGTGGACATCGCCCGCGCCGTGGTGCATAAGCCGCAATTATTGCTGGCGGACGAACCGACCGGCAATCTCGATAATGCGCTTTCCCTGGATTTGTTTAATCTGTTTGAAGATCTCAATCGTATGGGCATGACCGTGCTGATTGCCACGCACGATGTGGGCTTAATCAGTCAAAAACCGAAGCCTTGCCTTGTGCTGGAACAAGGCCGTTTGCGTTAAAATCGGAGAAATTTATTATGAGTTCAACACAAAAAGCTCCGTTTTGGGTGCAAATGAAATATGTTTTAGGCCACGTGTGGGCGGATTTGGTTAAGCGAAAATACGGCACGCTGTTAACTATTTTGGTGATCGCGGTGTCGTTAACCATCCCTACCGTCAGCTTTTTACTGTGGAAAAATACCCACAACGCTATTACCCAGTTTTCGCCGGACAGCGAATTAACGGTGTATTTGCACAAAAACCTCAATGAAGACGACGCCAACGGCGTGGTGGAAAAAATCCGCTCGCAGGCCGGCGTGGAAAGTCTGAATTACGTGTCCCGTCAGGAAAGTCTGAAGGATTTCCGAGCCTGGTCCGGTTTTGGCGAAGAATTGGATATTTTAGACGACAATCCGTTGCCGGCGGTGGTGATGATTAAACCGACGGCGGAATTCAAAGCCTCGGAAAAACGTCAGGAACTACGCGAAAATCTTGCTAAAATCAAAGGCGTGGAAGAAGTTCGCATGGATAACGATTGGCTGGAGAAACTCACGGCGATAACCTGGCTGATCGCGCATGTCGCCATTTTCTGCGCGGTGTTGATGACGCTGGCGGTATTTTTGGTTATCGGCAACAGTATCCGTTCCGATGTGTACAGCAGCCAGGCGAATATTCAGGTGATGAAATTATTGGGTGCAACGGATCAGTTTATTCTGCGTCCGTTCCTCTACACCGGCATTATTTACGGCTTTTTCGGCGCTTTTTTCGCCTGTTTTTTCAGCGCCTTACTCATCGGTTATTTCACCAGTGCGGTGAAATATGTGACGGATATTTTTGCCGTCACCTTTAATCTCGGCGGCCTGGGTTTCGGCGAAATGCTGTTTTTACTGGTGATTTGCTCCATCGTCGGTTACGCCTCGGCCTGGATTTCCGCCACTCGCCACATTCGTCTGCTGGATAAATAATTTAAGTGCGGTCAAAAATTCTTTCGTTTTTTTGACCGCACTTTTAGCCTTTCCGCCTTTGAAAATCCGCCGACTGCGGTTATACTTAAGCTCTCTTTTTATCATTAATCTATTGAGAACAACATGGAAGAATTTTTAACGCTGGCTACGCCTTTTATCAAAAATCACACCTTATTGGTTGTCGCCTGGGTCGCAATTTTTATTGCTTTTATTTATGTGAATTTCAAAGCCTTTACCAGCAAAGTGAAATTGGTGTCCAATGCCGAAGCGGTGGCGTTGATGAACAATCAAAACGCGGTGGTGATTGATTTGCGCACCATCGAAGAATTCAAACGCGGACACATTGTTAACAGCCAGGAATTCGTGCCTTCGGACATTAAAAATCACAATCTGGGCAAATTGGAACAACACAAAGACGTGCCGGTGATTTTAGTTTGTGCGAGCGGCGTAACGGCCCGCGCTTCGGGTGAAATTTTAGCCAAACAGGGCTTTAAACACGTTTATGCATTACAAGAAGGCATTGCAGGCTGGAATGCCGAAAATTTACCGTTAGTAAAATAAGGAATTCAATATGACAGATGAAAATCAGGCCACCCCGGCGGAACAAGCTCAAGAACCCGTATTGCAGATTCAACGAATTTATGTGAAGGATGTGTCATTTGAAGCGCCGAATCTGCCCGATATTTTTCAGCAGGAATGGAAACCGGATTTAAACTTTAATTTAGGCACGGAAGCCAAACAATTAGGCGAGAATTTATTCGAGGTGACATTAAACGTGTCGGTGGAAACCACGCTGGAAGACAGCGGCGATTCCGCTTTTCTGTGCGAAGTGAAACAGGCCGGCGTATTCACCATCAGCGGGTTAACCGATATTCAGTTAACACATGCGTTAACTTCGCAATGTCCGAACATGCTGTTTCCTTACGCCCGCGAATTAGTAGCGAGCCTGGTCAATCGTGGCACTTTCCCGCCGCTGAATTTAGCGCCGGTGAATTTCGATGCGCTTTTCCTCGAACACATGCGTCGTGTGGAAGAAGAATCCGCTACGGAAGAACAACCGACCATTAATTAATTCCGAATATCGGCAACGCTCACGTTCCCACGTGGGCTTTTCTTTAGGTGGAATCTATGGTGAGTCAAGCTCCGATCAGCATTCTGGGCGCCGGTTCTTACGGCACGGCGCTGGCAATCAGTTTTTCCCGGAACGGCTATCCCACCATATTGTGGGGACATAACCGGGCGGAATGTCAGCAGTTGCGTGAAGAACGGCAAAATCGCCGGTTTTTACCGGATATTGCGTTTCCCGAATCCTTAGTGATTGAGGCAGATCTGGAAAGTGCGGTCAAAAAATCGAAAGATTTATTGGTGGTGGTGCCCAGTCATGCTTTCGGTGAGGTGATTAAACGGATTAAACCGTTTTTGCGTCCCGACAGTCGTATCGCTTGGGCAACCAAGGGCTTGGAGCGGGACAGCGGGCGCTTGCTGCAATCCGTAGTGGAAGAGGAACTGGGGAAGGCGCATCCGTTGGCCGTGTTGTCCGGTCCGACCTTTGCCAGGGAGTTAGCCGCCGGCATGCCGACGGCGATTGCTTTGGCGGCAAATGACGAACGCTTTGCCCGGGAATTTCAGGCGCGCATCCATTGCAGCAAGCATTTCCGGGTGTATCTCAATCGGGATATGATTGGCGTACAGCTGGGCGGAGCGATTAAAAACGTGATCGCCATTGCGGCGGGAATGGCGGACGGTTTGGGATTCGGCGCCAACGCGCGCACCGCCCTGATTACCCGCGGGCTGGTGGAAATTACCCGTTTGGGCGTATCATTGGGAGCAAATCCGAAAACCTTCACCGGCATGTCTGGCTTAGGGGATTTGGTGCTGACTTGTACCGATAACCAATCGCGCAATCGACGTTTTGGTATGATGCTGGGACAGGGAATTTCCGCGCAGGCGGCGATGGAACAAATCGGGCAGGTGGTGGAAGGCTTTTACAACACCAAAGAAGCCATGGCGTTGGCGCAGCGCCAGGGCGTGGAAATGCCGATTACGGAACAGATTTATGCGGCCTTGTTCCACGGTAAAAATCCGCAGGAAATGGCGACCACACTTTTACAGCGCGAACGTAAAGACGAATATTGAGGAACCGAGATGGCAATTAAAGTTTGGAAACAAATCCGGGAAGAAGCCCAATGTCTGGTGGATAAGGAACCTATGCTGGCGAGTTTTTTCCATTCGACCATTCTAAAACACAAACATTTGGGCGGTGCGCTGAGTTATATTCTGGCCAATAAACTGGCGACGGCAACCATGCCCGCCATTACCCTGCGTGAGATTATTGAAGACGCTTATGCGGCGAAACCCAGCATTATCGAAAGCGCCGCCTGCGATATTACCGCGGTGCGCCAGCGCGATCCGGCGGTGGATTTATGGTCTACGCCGTTACTGTATCTGAAAGGCTTTCACGCGTTACAAAGTTATCGCATTACCCATTATTTGTGGCAGGAAAACCGCCGTTCACTGGCGATTTATCTGCAAAATCAGATTTCCGTAGCGTTTGATGTGGATATTCATCCGGCGGCGCGTATCGGGTGCGGCATTATGTTTGACCACGCCACCGGTATTGTGGTGGGGGAAACGGCGGTGATTGAAAACGACGTTTCCATTTTGCAGGGCGTCACATTAGGCGGCACTGGTAAAGAAACGGGCGATCGTCATCCGAAAATTCGCGAAGGCGTGATGATCGGCGCCGGTGCGAAAATTCTGGGCAATATTGAAGTGGGCAAATACGCCAAAATCGGCGCCAATTCCGTGGTATTACAGCCGATTCCCGAACATGCTACGGCAGCCGGCGTACCGGCACGGATTATCAGTAAAGATCACGATTCCAAACCGGCGTTTGAAATGAATCAATACTTCATTGATGACGCCGCAATGCTGAATATTTAGGCATAATCATTTTATTTTGTCGGAGCGGGTTAACCCGCTCTTCTTATTTGTGTGGTAAAATGCTCCCGTTTTTTGAGGAGAAAAAGCGTGACATTAGCAGATTACGTTGAGATCTTACAGGCGGAACATCGCATGGAACGGGTTTATCCCTTTGAATTCGAAGGGAAGTCTTACTGGCTGAAACAACCCGAGCATCCCCACGGCATTCAGCGTTTGCTCAAACCCTTTTCCCGGGCGGCGTTTCGACGGGAAATTCAACGGATAAAATGGCTGATCCTGCATAAAGCGCCGATTCCGCCGGTAAAAATCATCAATTCCCATTGTTTGGTGATGGAAGATGCGGGGCACAATGTGCGCTTCTGGCTGGAAAGCGATATTACGGCCGCACAAAAACAGCGGATTCTGGACGATTGCGCCAAAGCCCTGGCGGATTTGCATGAACACGGCATTGTTCACGGACGCCCTTTGCTGAAAGATATTTTGTGGCAGGACGGCAAAGTTTCCTTTATTGATTTCGAAGCGGTTTCCCATTCCCATAAGCTGATATGGCAGAAAATGCGTGACGCCTTATTGTTTATTTACGGGGTGTGCCGGGAAAAAACCACGCCCGCGCAGATTCAACGCACCATTGACACCTTTGTCTGTTACGAAGACAGCCGCGTGTGGCATTACGCTTTGGCTTTGGTGAAAAAATATCGTTTTTTGTATTACCTCTTGCTGCCGTTTAAACCTTTGGCGAAAACGGATTTGCTCGCTTTTTACGTATTATTTGAAACTTTGCTGACGAAGTTTCTGTAACCAAAATCGGCGCAATACGAAAAGTGCGGTCAAAAATTCTCTCGTTTTTTTATTTGCCATTCCCGGAAGGATTCCTCTCAAAGCGTTGGCAAACGAAGTGCAAAAAACGATGATTTTTTTGACCGCACTTTTATGTACGAATTAAATAATACGCGAGAATTGTTGTCTGCGCGCCTGCTGACGCGAATAGGCGTCAAAGCACAGACAAATGTTGCGGATCAGCAAACGGCCTTTCGGCGAGACGATGATTCCGTGCGGTTTAATGTCCAGCAGGCCGTCTTCCGCCAGCGGTTTCAGTAGCGCCAAATCTTCGGCAAAATGTGTAGTAAAATCAATATGATATTGCCGTTCGACGGCGGCGTAATCCAATTTGAAGTTACAGATTAAAGCCTTAATTACATCCCGACGCAGGCAGTCTTCTTCCGTTAAAGCGAGCCCTTTGTGCAGCGCAATGCCTTTTTCGTCCACATCGGCATAATATTGTTTTAATTCTTTTTGATTTTGCGCATAGCTGTCGCCCAACAGGCTGATGGCGGAGACGCCCAACCCCAGTAAATCGCATTCTTCCTGTGTGGTGTAACCTTGGAAGTTGCGATGCAGAACGCCGTTTTGTTGCGCGATGGCCAGTTCATCGTCCGGTTTGGCAAAGTGATCCATGCCGATAAATTTATAGCCGGCGGCACCTAAGGTTTCGATGGTGTTTTGTAAAATGCTCAGTTTGGTTTCCGGCGACGGCAAATCTTTGTCTTTGATTTTTACTTGGCCGGCGAAACGGCTTGGTAAATGGGCGTAGTTGAACACGCTCAGGCGATCAGGATTCAGCTCGATGACTTTTTGTAAAGTGAACATAAAACTTTCCACTGTTTGGAACGGCAAGCCGTAAATGAGATCCAGATTGGTGGATTGGAAGCCCAGTTCGCGCGCACGAATCAGTAAAGCGCGGATAAAATCTTCGTCCTGCTCGCGGTTGACGGCTTTTTGCACTTCTTTATTGAAGTCCTGCACGCCCATACTGATGCGGTTGAAACCGATGCGACGTAAGTGATCCAACATGGATAATTCGATTTCGCGCGGGTCCATTTCAATGGAAATTTCGGCGTCGTCGGCAATGGTGAAATGGGTTTTTAGCATGTTCATCAGGCGGGCGGATTGGGTTTCGCTCAAATAAGTCGGCGTGCCGCCGCCCCAATGGATTTGGGTTGCCGTCCGGTTTTTGAATAAAGGCGCGCGGTTGCTGATTTCTTTTTCGAGAAAATCCAGATAAATATCCGCTTTATGCCGGTGGCGGGTAATCACCTTGTTGCAGCCGCAGAAATAGCAGAGTTTATGACAGAACGGAATATGCACGTAAAGGGATAACGGCCGCTCGGGATAACGCGCCGCCGCCGTTTCGAAATCTTGTTCGCTGTAATTTTCATTAAATTCCAGCGCGGTTGGATAACTCGTATAACGAGGCCCGGATTGATTGTATTTTTGAATCAGGGCGAGATCGAAAGTAATATCAGTCATATCGTCAGATTAAATGTTAGGGTTGTCGAGTAGATAATCGTTGTCAAAAAGCGGCGTGGAGAAATCTTATTGTAATTCGTTTAACAAGGCTTTCGCTTCGGCTTTAATCGCTTCTTCCAGCTCGATTTCTTTGGTTTCTCGTTCGAGATCCAACTTCATACGCTCATTTTTCTTCAGCAATTTGCGATCTTCATGGGTCGGCATATCGCGCACCGTTTCGTAAAGCCGCCACATGGCGTCATATTCCGATAAGGTTTTCTGTCCAAAAGGCTCCAACAGCATTTTCAATCGAATCACGCCTTCCGAATGATTGCATTCACCCGCATGCATTGCGCGGGCAATAATCCGAATGCTTTCTTTTAAGCGCGCCGAGCGCGCCAGTCTGGCCTGTTCGTAAAGCCGTTTTTGTTTGCGTAATTGGGCGAAAAGATAAAGGGTATATCCCACCATAGCCAGTAAAATTGCAACGCCGATTAGCAATAAAACGCCGGTCATCATCATTAACGGAATTGGTTAATATTGATTTTCTCGAAGGTGCGAAGCAAATCGTCTTCGCCTTCCTCTTCATCGCTAATGCCCAATTCGTCCATTAATTGCGCAATGCGATCCAGACATTCGTCAACAAAAGCCTGATCCGCTTTAGTGAGAACCTTTCCGGCATCCAGTTGATCCAACAAATTGTTCAGACATTCGTTATTTTCAAGCTGTTCCAGCTCTGACATCGGATCAAGTGCGGGCGATTTTTCGTTCGTTTTTTCCGCTTGAATGAACTGACCTTTTTCCGGCTTGTTCACGAATTCCACCATCAACGGCACTTTTTTACGGCTGCCGATGCGCGGATCTTTCACCTCGATTTGCGAACTTTTATCGGTATTTGCGGCGGCACTGTGGCGCGAACCGGAATTCAGGCCTTTATGCTTGCGTTTACGTTTTTCCTCGCGCGCTTTGGCATCCAATTCATAACGGGTTAATTTCTTGCCGGGACGCGTTTTTACCGCACCGATTTCAGGTTTTTTATCGGTTTTGCGGGTCGGCATAATGTCGGTTAAACGACGGGATTTTTTCTGTCTGGACATGATTTTTTCAGCTAAATTAAATTTCCCGCGATTGTATCACAAAACCGCAATGCTTGTTAGAATACTGTTAAATCTATTTTAATGAGGAAATTCCCGATGAAAACCTTAAAACCCGGCGAAAACGCCCCGCACTTTACCTTGCCTAATCAGCACAACGAACCTGTTTCGTTAACCGATTTCCGGGGCAAAAAAGTGTTGATTTATTTCTACCCGAAAGCGCTCACGCCGGGCTGCACCGTTCAGGCCTGCGGGCTTCGCGACGCCAAGGCGGAGCTGGATAAATTAGGCGTTGTAATTCTGGGTATCAGCCCGGATTCTCCGAAGAAACTCGCTCAGTTTGAAGAAAAGAAAGCGTTGAATTTCACTTTGTTATCCGATGAAGACCACCGAGTCGCCGATCAATTCGGCGTTTGGGGCGAAAAGAAATTTATGGGAAAAACTTACGACGGCATCCACCGTATCAGCTTTTTGATTGACGAAAACGGCGTCATCGAACAGGTTTTCACCAAATTCAAAACCGGCGAACATCATCAGGTGGTGTTGGATTATTTGACTAAAAAATAATGGAAAATTTGACCGCACTTTTGAAAGTGCGGTCGATTTTTGAAGAGTTTTAGCGGAAAGTTTTTTACCACTAATTGACGAAATTCCGCGGCACTCCGGATTTGGTCTAATGCCATTAACTGACAGCCTACGTTACCCAGAACGGAAGCTTCTATAGGACCGGCAAAGACATCCATACCACAAAGATCGGCGCAAAGTTGGTTTAAAAATTCGTTTTGGCTGCCACCGCCTACGATGTGTAATGCGCTGATTTGTTTGCCTTGTAATTCGGCAAGTTCTAACGCCGTTTTGCGGTATAACATCGCCAGACTGTCGAAAATACAGCGTGCAAGTTGAGCCGTGGTTTTGGGCACGGTTTGATTGTGTTCACGGCAATATTGTTGAATAGCCTCCACCATAGACGGCGGATTTAAGAAGCACTCTGCATTAGGGTTGATAAGACTTTGGAATGCGGGTTCGGCTTCGGCTTGTTTGACCAAAGCCGGAATATCCGTGATATTGCGTTCGGTGCACAGGCGATTGAATAACCATAAGCCCATAATATTTTTTAGAACTCGATAATGTCCGTCTATGCCGCCTTCATTAGTGATATTTGAGTTCATCACCGTATCGTTAGTACAAGGCGTTGTGGTATCCAAACCCATTAATGACCAGGTGCCGGAACAGAGATATGCGGCATTTTCATCAGAAAGTGGCGCAGAAATGACCGCACTTGCGGTATCGTGGCTGGCAACCGACATGACAGGAATCCGGTTATTCCATAAGCCGACTTGGTGGCCCGGGTGGCAAATGCGTCCGAACCAGCTTGCCGGTAAGCCAAGATAATCTAAAAGTGCGGTATCCCAGTTATCTGTATTTACATTTACCAGTTGTGTGGTGGTGGCATTGGTGTATTCTCGATTAATCACGCCGGTTAAGCGATAATTCAGATAATCGGGAATCATCACAAAATCTTTAACCAGGGAAAGCCATTGCGGATTTTCATCTACCATTGCCTTGAGTTGATAAAGAGTATTGAAAGTTAAGAACTGAATACCTGTTTTACGATAAATGATTTCTTTACCTAATTCGGATTGCACTTTTTGCATTACCCCATCAGTACGGTGATCTCGATAAGCATAAGTCGGCGCAACTACTTCACCGTTTTTATCCAGCAAAACATAATCCACTCCCCAAGTGTCGATTCCGATACTGTGAAGAGGTTTCCCACTGTCTAGAATTTTGCGTAATCCGGTGACAATTTCTTTTTCTAAGGCAAGGAGATCCCAACAGTCATGCCCGTTTTGAGAGATAAATTGATTTTTAAAGCGATGAATTTCTTCCAGTGAAATTGCCTGATTATCAATATGATAAGTGGAAAGCATGATACGACCGCTTGATGCGCCGAGATCGACGGCAGCAATATTGAGAATACTCATAACTTTGTGCTCCAACTCATTTAAGTTGATTGCAGTCTAAGTCTACGGATCGATTAGGGCATTAAATCATCTGCCAAATTTGAGGCAAATATGGCAAAAATTTAAAAGTGCATGTGATCTGATTCACAGAATTGAGAATTAGTTGTAATTAAGAGAAGATTGAACGGATTTTCGGAAAGCACATTATTTTTATTATGATATTCTACCGCCGAGCTTCTTAAGATGGTGGGGAGGATGACATGATTGAAAAATTATCCTTTAAAGATTTTTTTAAATCGGGTCAACAACAATTTGCAATTGAACCGAGAGTACCTCAATCCGATTTTCCGGAACATACTCACGATTTTAGCGAATTAGTTATCGTGACGGAAGGTCGCGGACGCCATATTCTCAATGGTTATCCTCATGATCTATACCAAGGAATGGTGCTTTATATTGAGGCTAGCGACCACCATTTATATGAAAATGTCGATAACCTTTGTCTGACCAATATTTTATTGAAAGATTACAATGATTTTAAATTTATCCGCAACTTAGACACTCTGCTGAAAAATTTAAAACCGGATTGTGCTGATTACAAAATCATCAATCGGGATACGCTCGGTTTGATCAATGAAAATATCACATTGCTCATGCATAGTCAGAATTTCAAAGTAAAAGATTCGTCCGCTATGGTAGAAACAGCGTTACAAAAAGAATTTTCCTTTTTCCAATTGGTAATGTTATTACAAAATCATTATGTAGATGGACAAATGGTAGGTTCAATGGAAGCAAAAGGACGGCAAATTATCAATTGGTTGAATTTCCATTTTTTGGAAGAAATTAGTTGGGATAAGTTGGCGGAAAAATTCAATTTATCCATAAGAACGCTCTATCGTTATGTAAAAGTGCAAACCGGTTTAACGCCTCAGGCTTACGTGTCTAAATTACGTTTGTCCAATGCCTATTATCAACTCCGTTATACCGAAAAGCCTATTACCGATATTGCACTGGATTGCGGATTTAATGACGGCAGTTATTTTTCGACTTGTTTTAAACATGAATTTGGTATTTCTCCTAAGACCCTTAGAGGGTAAAAAACAAGCGTTAAAAAGACCGCACTTGATTGCTAAAAGTGATCTGCCCCCAAAACCTAGACACTTAATTTGAGGTGCAGAATATGACTTACTCTTATCGATTTCGTTTAAAGGTCGTTAAACTGGTTACGGAGCGGGATTTTAGTCTTCGCGAAACGGCAAAACGTCACGCTATTCGCATTCCGTGGTCGTCACCTGGCTGAAAGCCTTTCGCGAAAGCGGGCTAAATGGAGTAAAATCGCTTGGTACTCGACCCGAATAAACCCGCAAAAATCCAGGGGAACAACATGAAAAAACTGCCGAATTACAGGCCGGCATTGAAGAATATTTGGCGTATTACAATCAAAAACGGATTAAACCGAATTTAAAAGACCTGAGCTCTGCACAATACAGAGCGCAGTATTTGACTAACCCGTCCAACTTTTGGGGGGCGGCTCATTTTTTATTACCCACCATACATCCGTACGGCATAATGGGCTAAATTGTATGCAATGCCCCACATCACCGCGCCGATTATGCCGTCCAGCACGCGCCAGGTGGCGGGGCGTTTAAATAACGGAATCAGCAGCCGGGCGCCGTAACCTAAACTGAAAAACCATAACGCCGACGTCGTCAACGCGCCTAACAGAAAAAACAGCTTTTTATCCGCCGGAATGGTGCCGGCAATCCCGCCGATAATAGCGAAGCAATCAAGATAAACATGAGGATTCAGCAGCGTGATTGCCAGAGTTGTCAACACCGCTTTCAGGGAGGAAGATTGCCCGCCGTTTTCGGCGTTCAAATCCAACGCGGCATTGCCGACATAAGCCGAACGAAAGGCGCGCAAACCGTACACAAAAAGGAACACTGCGCCCACAATCGCCAGTGCCACTGTGGCGACCGCGCTTTCGCTGATAAGCGAACCCAAACCCAACACGCCCAGGGAAATCAGCACAAAATCGCAGACAAAACAGGTCAGAATCACCGCCAGAATATTGCGCTTCAGTAAGCCCTGCTTCAAAACAAAAGCATTTTGCGCACCGATCGCGATAATCAAGCCGCCGCATACTAAAAATCCCTGAATAAAAAACGTCATTTTGTTCCCCGTGAATGATGTACTAAAAAACTCGGTAAAATTATACCGCACTTTTGCCGCCTTTCTCTTTAAATTTATAGCCATTAAGTAGTACACTAGGACTGCTTTTGTCAACCCAAAGGGGAACCGTATGAAACCTTATTTAATTGCACCGTCGATTCTTTCCGCCGATTTGGCGCGCCTTGGCGAAGACGTGGAAAACGTGCTCAAGTGCGGTGCGGATTTGATTCATTTTGACGTGATGGACAATCATTACGTGCCGAACCTGACTTTCGGTGCGCCGGTATGCAAAGCCCTGCGCGAATACGGCATTACCGCGCCGATTGACGTGCATTTAATGGCGACGCCGGTGGATTCGCTGGTGCAGGATTTCGCCAAAGCGGGCGCCACCTCCATAACCTTTCACGGCGAAGCCAGTCTGCACATTGACCGAACGCTACAACTGATTCGCGATAACGGCTGTCAGGCCGGGCTGGTGTTTAATCCCGCCACGCCGTTGAGTTATCTGGATTACGTGATGGACAAATTGGACATGATTTTATTGATGTCGGTCAATCCGGGATTCGGCGGGCAATCTTTCATTTCGGCGACACTCGATAAACTGCGGCAAGTGCGTCAGCGTATCGACGATAGCAGTTTTGACATTCGTTTGGAAGTGGACGGCGGCGTGAAAATCAATAATATTGCGCAAATCGCCGCCGCCGGCGCCGATATGTTCGTGGCGGGATCAGCGATTTTCGACGCACCGGACTACAAAAAAGTTATCGACGACATGCGGGCCGAATTAGCGAAAGTACAAAAATAACATAGGAAGAAAAATGGCATCTCAATTCAAATTAATCGGATTCGATTTAGACGGTACGTTGGTCAACAGCCTGCCCGATCTCGCGTTATCGGTGAACTCGGCTTTGGCTGAATTTAATTTACCTCAGGCTCCGGAATCGTTAGTGTTAACCTGGATCGGTAACGGTGCCGACGTGTTAATCAGCCGCGGCGTAGAATGGGCGAGCGAGCAATCCGGCAAAACTCTCGACGAAGCGGAGATCAAACAACTTAAAGCGCGTTTTAACCATTTCTACGGCGAAAATCTGTGTAACGTGAGCCGTTTGTTTCCGAACGTGAAGGAAACCCTGGAAAAACTGAAAGCTCAGGGATTCGTTCTTGCCGTTGTCACCAATAAGCCGACTCAGCACGTTCAACCGGTACTGAAAGCTTTCGGCATAGACCATCTGTTCAGTGAAACGCTGGGCGGTCAATCTTTACCGGCAATTAAACCGCATCCGGGCCCGATTTACTATTTATGCGGAAAATTCGGTTTCTACCCGCGCCAGGTCTTGTTCGTAGGTGATTCCCGTAACGATATTCTCGCCGCCCACGCCGCGGGCTGTCCCGCCGTCGGAATGACTTACGGCTATAACTACAATGTTCCCATTGCGGAAAGTAAACCGGACTGGGTGTTTGACGATTTTGCAGAAATCCTGAATATCGTGTAAAGTGCGGTCGAAATTTTATCAGTTTTTTGGATTAAGGAATAAACATGACAAAACCAGTTGTACTTAGCGGTGTGCAGCCGTCGGGCGAATTGACTATCGGCAATTACCTCGGCGCCCTGCGTCAATGGGTGAAAATGCAGGATGATTACGAATGCCTGTTCTGTATCGTGGATTTACACGCCATCACTGTGCGCCAGGACCCGGCGGCATTACGTAAAGCGACGTTAGACGTTCTGGCGTTATATTTGGCTTGCGGAATCGATCCGGAAAAAAGCACGATTTTTATTCAATCTCATGTGCCGGAACATACGCAACTTGCCTGGATTCTGAACTGTTACACCTATTTCGGCGAAATGGGCCGCATGACTCAGTTCAAAGATAAATCGGCGAAACACACGGATAACATCAACGTGGGATTATTCACTTATCCGGTCTTGATGGCGGCGGATATTCTGCTGTATCAGGCAAATCAGGTGCCGGTGGGCGAAGACCAGCGTCAGCATCTTGAAATCACCCGCGATATTGCTCAACGGTTTAACGCGTTATACGGCGAAAACCGGTTTGTGGTGCCGGAAGCCTTTATTCCTAAAGCCGGTGCGCGCATTATGGCGCTGCAGGAACCGACGAAAAAAATGTCAAAATCCGACGATAATCGCAATAATGTGATTACGCTGTTGGAAGAGCCGAAATCCGTCGAGAAAAAAATTAAACGCGCTATGACCGACGGCGACGAACCGCCTGTCGTTCGTTATGACGTACAAAACAAAGCGGGCGTTTCAAATTTGCTGGAAATGCTTGCCGTCATGAGCGAAAAATCGATTCCCGAATTGGAAAAAGAATTTGAAGGCAAAATGTATGGCCACCTGAAAAGTGCGGTAGCGGAAGAAACAGTGAAAATGTTGACCGCACTTCAGGAGCGTTTCCATCATTACCGCAATGACGAAGCGTTATTAATGCGTATCGCCGCGGAAGGCGCACAAAAAGCCCGAGTCCGTGCGCAGAAAACCTTGAAAGCGGTTTATGACGCCGTAGGATTTGTCCCCGCCGCTTAGGCTTATTATCCGAATAAAACCCGTTGCTAACATAACAACGGGTTTTTTCAGGCTTAAAAATAGCGTAATGACGACGGAAAAATTAAAATATAAAAAGAAAAAGGCCGAGCGATAAAACACTCGGCCTTTATTTTTATATTTTATTCGATATTAGGCTTTCGGACCGGCAGAAACCAGTTTCGCCGCTTCCGGATTTTCCGTATATTTCACAAAGTTTTTCACGAAACGACCGGCCAAATCTTCCGCTTTTGCCTGCCATTGAGCTTTATCCGCATAAGTATCGCGCGGATCCAAAATAGCGGGATCAACGCCCGGTAACGCTTTAGGAATGGATAAATTGAAAATCGGTAATTGACCCATTTCCGCTTTTTCGATTGAACCGTCCAAGATTGCGTCAATGATACCGCGGGTATCTTTGATTGAAATACGTTTACCCGTGCCGTTCCAACCGGTATTCACCAAATAAGCTTCCGCACCGGATGCTTTCATACGTTCTACCAACACATTGGCGTATTGGATCGGATGCAAGCTTAAGAACGCCGCGCCGAAACAGGCTGAGAATGTCGGAGTCGGTTCGGTTACGCCGCGTTCCGTGCCCGCTAATTTCGCCGTAAATCCGGATAAGAAATAGTATTCGGTTTGTTCCGGCGTCAGTTTTGAAACCGGAGGCAATACGCCGAATGCGTCGGCGGTTAAGAAAATCACTTTAGTAGCGTGACCCGCTTTTGATACCGGACGCACAATGTTGTCGATGTGGTAAATCGGATATGAAACACGGGTGTTTTCCGTTTTTGAACCGTCGTCGAAGTCTACGGAACCGTCCGCGCGAACCACAACGTTTTCTAATAATGCGTCACGACGGATCGCACCGTAAATATCCGGTTCGTTTTCTTTAGACAAATTAATGGTTTTCGCATAGCAACCGCCTTCGAAGTTAAACACGCCGGATTCGTCCCAACCGTGTTCGTCGTCACCGATTAATTGGCGTTTAGGATCGGTTGAAAGCGTTGTTTTACCCGTACCGGATAAACCGAAGAAAATGGCGACGTCACCGTCTTTACCCACGTTAGCGGAACAGTGCATAGACGCTACGCCTTTCAGCGGCAGGAAGTAGTTCATCATAGAGAACATACCTTTTTTCATTTCGCCGCCGTACCAAGTACCGCCGATAAGTTGAATGCCTTCGCTAATATTGAACGCCACGAAGTTTTCACTGTTCAAACCCTGTTCTTTCCAGTTCGGATTGGTGCATTTTGCGCCGTTTAATACGGTGAAGCCCGGTTTGAAGTTTTTCAGCTCTTCTTCGGTCGGACGAATAAACATATTTTTCACAAAATGAGCCTGCCATGCCACTTCAGTCACGATGCGCACCGGAATACGGTGTTTTTCACTGGCGCCACAGAAGCCTTCCACCACGAATAAACGTTTACCGGAAAGTTGTTTTCCCACCAATTCTTTCAAGCTTTTCCAGGTTTCTTGCGTCATCGGTTTGTTATCGTTTTTCGCCGCTTCACTGTTCCACCAAACGGTGTTTTTTGTTTTTTCATCATAAACGATATATTTATCTTTCGGCGAACGACCGGTAAATACTCCCGTGTCAACGGCAACCGCGCCAAGCGTAGTTAACGTACCTTTATCGAAACCGTCCAAACCTGGTTTGGTTTCTTCCTCGAAAAGTTGTTCGTAACTCGGGTTATACACAATTTCTTTGACATCGGTAATACCTAAGTCATTCAGTTCTTTAACGAGTTTGTTTAAGTCAGTCATGCTTCACCTCTTGGTAATTAAAATTAAAATTCAAAGTGCAACCATTGTAGAACCATTTTTTTCTAAAAAATGTTAACTAGATCAAATTTTTGATAATTAGTTCTAATTCGAACGCACTTTTTTCATGATTTGTGAGCAACTTCAAATTTTTATGATGATAAATGAAAAAAACACGGTCGTTTTCACTCAAACAGACCGTGTTTTTCGCTATTGTTGCTGTATTCTCAGTTTATCGATAGCTTCCCGATTAAAGAAATAATGCGTACCGCAACATTCGCACTGCATATCGATACTGCCGTTGTGCTCCGCCAGAATCTCATTAATTTCTTCATCGGAAATCAATAATAAAGCAGCGCCCGAACGTTCCGCCGAACAACCGCAATGGAAAGTAACGGATTGCGGTTCATAAAGCTCGACATGCTCCTCATGATACAAGCGGTATAGCATTTCTTCCGCCGATAACCCAAAAATTTCTTCATTTTTTACCGTGAAAGTTAATGTCGCAAGGTGCGAAAAATCATCCGGCGACCCCGAGCCGTCCGGCATAATCTGTAGCAGCATTCCCGCCGCCACCGGTTCACCGTTAAATTCTCCGGTACGGATAATTAATTGAGTTTTTAGCTGCTCCGAACGCTCAAAATATTCTTCCAGACATTCCGTAATGGTCGGTTTATCCAACGCCACCACGCCTTGATAACGCTCGCCCTCTTCCGGCGTAATGGTAATCACCAACACGCCTTTACCAATCATTTGGTGCAATGTCATATCGTCGGTAATTTCGCCCTGCAGGCGAGCCAGAGCGCGAATTTGCTGGGTATCGGTACCGTTCACTAAAGCCAGTTTTAACGGACCGTCGCCTTGCACCTGCACGGTAATGTGTCCGTTAAATTTTAACGTCGCCGTTAACAAACTGGTCGCCACCATCATTTCCCCTAACAGATTTTGCACCGGCAGCGGATAATGATGGGTGTTCAGCGTTTCGGTAAAACTTTTATTCATGCGCACCCATTCACCGCGCACGGCACGGTTTTTGAAGAGGTAACGGTAGAGTTTGTCGTTGTCTTGTTGGTATGTCATTTGGTTTGTCGTTCCTAAAATTAATTGTTATTTCAATGGGATGCTTATCTTACTTTGATTCGGTAAAGAAAAAGTAAAACATCTATTCCTGATGTTTAAATCTCATCAAATCCCGGCGTTCTTTTTTATTCGGACGTCTGTCCGGATGCGGCATGGCGTTCATTTTTCGGGCCAACGCCATTTTTTCGCGCTTTTCGACGCTTTGTTCGGTTTCGCGGTATAGTAACTGCGCTTCCGGAGCGCCGCGGCGTTGGGCGGAAAGTGCAATCACTTCCACTTCTTTCTCGTCATTGCCCTGACGCAATGTGATCTTGGCGCCGATTTCCACCGCTTTGTTCGGTTTAGTGCGTTGCCCGTTGTAATGCACCTTGCCGCCGTCGATCATTTCTTTGCAAATGGTACGGGTTTTATAAAAACGCGCCGCCCACAACCATTTGTCCAAACGAACGTCGTCGCTTTCATTCGACACCTTTTTCTGCGTATTTTTTGCCATAATTTTCCCTTAACGCTGAATCAGGCTTATGGTATCGTTATTCCGTACTTTGTCAAATTAGAGAACAAAAAATGACCCAACAATTACCCGAAATTCTGGCGGTTTCCGTGGCGGCCAAAAGTCGTATTTTCGAAATTCAGGCGGTGGAGTTGAAATTCGGCAACGGCGAATTCCGTACTTACGAACGCTTTACGCCTTCGACCCGGCCGTCGGTGATGGTGTTGCCGATTGACGGCGACGATATTTTAATGGTGCGCGAATACGCGGTGGGAACGGAACGTTATGAATTAGGGTTCACCAAAGGCTTGATGGAAAAAGGCGAAACGCCGGAACAAAGCGCAAACCGCGAAATGCAGGAAGAAATCGGCTTAGGCGCGCGAAAATTCCGGCATTTGCGTACGGTGAACTCGAATCCCAGCTATATGAATAATCCGATGCATATTCTGTTGGCTTGGGATTTTTACCCGTCCAAACTGGCGGGAGACGAACCGGAACCTTTGCAATTGGTTCGCTTTCCGCTGGCAAAAATCGACAGCTTAATCAACGACGCGGATTTTTGCGAAGCGCGTAATTTAGTGGCGTTGTATGCTTTGCGGGATTATCTGGCGGCGTCTTCCGCGGATTAACGTGCATAAACCAAAAGTGCGGTAAAAAAACGAAGGATTTTTTGACCGCACTTTTATATGCAAAATCCGTTAATCTTTCGTCACTTTCAATCCGGCGAAGGTTTGAGTAACCGGCATAATTTCAATCCGGTTGATGTTTACGTGCGGCGGTTGCTGATAAATCCATAAAATGGTGTTGGCAATGTCTTCCGGCTGAATGGCGTGCGCACCTTCATATAAATCGGCGGCTTTGGCGTCGTCGCCTTTAAAGCGTACGTTGGAAAACTCCGTGCCGCCGCATAAACCCGGTTCCACATTGGTGACGCGGATTGCCGTGCCGGCCAAATCGGCGCGCAAATTCAGGCTGAATTGTTTGACGAAGGCTTTTGTCGCACCGTACACATTGCCGCCCGGATACGGATAATTGCCCGCAATGGAACCTAAATTAATAATGTGCCCTTTATTCCGTTGTACCATTTTCGGTAGAATCCGACGGGTGAGATAAGTCAAGCCGATAATATTGGTTTGAATCATGGTGAGCCAGTCGTTGTAATCCACTTCATAAGCCGGTTCCAGTCCCAACGCCAAACCGGCGTTGTTCACCAACAAATCGATTTCCGACCACTCCGCCGGCAGGCCCGCCAGTGCGGCATCCACTTTTGCCGGATCCGATACGTCCATTTGTAACGGGTAAAATTTCTCGCCCAGTTCCGCTTTCAGTTCGTCTAATTTGTCTAACCGACGGGCGGCGCCGATAACCGGATATCCCGCCTTGACGAATGCGCGGCAGGTGGATTTACCGAATCCCGCCGATGCGCCGGTCACTAAAATTGCCATGTTATTCCTCCTTTCGGTTATTGTTTCGTTTTAAGATAGATCGCCCAGACAATAACGTCAAGCCTTGCACTTCACCCGCTTTTTGATAAGATGAAACTACGCCAATCTTCGGAAAACTTCTATGCAACGCACGCCAGACTTACTTCAGGCCGTTATCGCCGTTTCACATCAGGCCGGCGAACATTTAAAACGTTTTTACGCCCGTTCGGTGCATGTTCGCACCAAATCCGACAATACGCCCGTCACCGAGGCGGATTTGTTTATCAGTCGATTTTTAACGGAAAAACTGACCGCACTTACGCCCGACATTCCCGTGCTTTCCGAAGAAAATTGCGAAATGCCGCTGGAATTGCGGTCAAAATGGCAGGAATATTGGTTGATTGACCCCTTGGACGGCACCAAACATTTCATCAACCGTACCGGACAATTCGGCATTCTGATCGCCCTGATTCAGCATAACCGTCCGACCCTCGGCGTGATTTACGCACCAATAACGGGGATTACCCATTACGCCATGAAAGATTACGGCGCCTTTCGTTTACAGGACGGACGCTGCGTGCGACTGCGGGCGCGTCGCATTGATCCGAGCAAACCGCTGAAAATCGCCATCGGTTCCGAACTCGCTATCGCTAAAGTGCGGTCGATTTTGAACGAGAATATTCGGGCGGAATTTGTGGTTCACGGCTCAAGCGGCCTGAAATGCGCCATGGTGGCGGACGGTCAAGCGGATTGTTACGTCCGCCTTGGCAGAACCGGCGAATGGGACACTGCCGCCGGCGAATTGTTACTGGAAGAATTGGGCGGGAATGCGCTGGACGATCACTATCGACCGCTCACCTATAATCAACGGGAAACCTTTGTCAATCCTGACTTCGTCATTACCGCCGACGCCTCGGTGGACTGGAAGACCGTCTTTCGATTTAATTTGTCCTAGCTATTAGATTTTTTGCCGGAATTCAGGCATTATTAACCGACGATTTTCCGGATAAGCATTAGGATAAAAAATGAAAGCAGAAAATAATTGTATTGTGATTTTCGGTGCGTCGGGAGATTTGACGCACCGTAAGTTAATTCCCGCACTCTATAATCTTTACAAAATCGGACGGTTGGAAGAAAACTTTTCCGTCCTGGGCGTAGCCCGTACCGACATGACCGACGACATCTTCCGCCAAAAAATGCGCGAAACCCTGATTACTCACGAAAACGCCGAAGGTGAAACGCTGGATAATTTTTGTTCTCATCTGTATTACCAGGCGGTGAATACTTCCGATTCGTCGGATTACGTCAAATTATTGCCCCGCCTGGACGAATTGCACGATAAATACCAAACTTGCGGCAATACGCTTTATTATCTTTCCACTCCGCCGAGCCTGTACGGCGTGATTCCGGAATGCCTGGCTGCGCACGGTTTAAATACGGAAGAATTCGGCTGGAAACGGATTATCGTGGAAAAACCTTTCGGTTACGACATTAAAACCGCCAAAGCGCTGGACGTGCAAATTCACCGTTTCTTCGAAGAACATCAGATTTACCGTATCGACCATTATTTAGGAAAAGAAACCGTTCAGAACCTGTTGGTGCTGCGTTTTTCAAACGGTTTGTTCGAGCCGCTTTGGAACCGTAACTTTATCGATTACGTGGAAATTACCGGTGCGGAAAAAATCGGCGTGGAACAACGAGGCGGTTATTACGACGGTTCCGGCGCCATGCGCGATATGTTCCAAAATCATTTATTGCAAGTATTGGCAATGGTCGCCATGGAGCCGCCGGCAATTATCAACGCCGATTCCATGCGTGACGAAACCGCCAAAGTGCTTTATTGTCTGCATCCGCTGACCGACGAAGATCTCAAACACAATCTGGTGTTAGGTCAATATACGGCGTCTACCGTCGATGACAAACCGGTTAAAGGCTATCTGGAAGAAGCGGGCGTTCCGTCCGATTCCACCACCGAAACCTACATGGCGTTACGTTGCCAAATCGATAACTGGCGCTGGGCGGGCGTGCCGTTTTACGTACGTACGGGCAAACGCCTACCGACCCGGGTGACGGAAATCGTGATTCATTTCAAAACCACGCCACATCCGGTTTTCAGCCAAAATGCGCCGGATAATAAATTAATCATCCGCATCCAGCCGGACGAAGGGATTTCCATGTTTTTCGGTTTGAAAAAACCGGGCGCCGGCTTTGACGCCAAAGAAGTGTCCATGGATTTCCGTTATTCGGACATCAGCTCTTCCGCCGATTTATTGACCGCATACGAACGTTTATTGCTCGACGCCATGAAAGGCGACGCCACGTTATTCGCCCGAACCGACGCCGTTCACGCTTGCTGGAAATTCGTACAACCGATTTTAGATTACAAAGAAAATCAGGGCCGCGTTTACGAATACGAAGCCGGTACCTGGGGACCGGTGGAAGCGGATAAACTTATCGCGCGCGAAGGACGCGTATGGCGTAAACCTTCGGGCACGATGAAGAAAAAAATCTAACCCGACGGCAGGAGCGTATCGCATGCGCTCCTTGATATCAAAACTGTTATAAGGGCGTATGCGCGTCCTGCGAGAAAAATATGAATTATCTAATCTTCCCGACCGCCCAGCATGCGGTGGAAAAAATCGCACGGGAATTTGTGCTTTACAGCCAATTAAATCGTCCCGTACATATTTCTCTTTCCGGCGGTTCGACGCCAAAACTGCTGTTCAAAACCTTAGCTTCGGCACCGTTTAACACAAAAGTGCGGTGGAAAAATCTGCATTTTTGGTGGGGCGACGATCGCATGGTACCGCCGAGCGATCCCGAAAGCAATTACGGCGAAGTACAAAAATTATTGTTCGATCACATTCGGATTCCGGCGGAAAACATCCACCGAATTCGCGGCGAAGAACCGGCGGAACAAGCGCTAAAACGCTTTGAATCGGAATTAAGTGCGGTCATTTCCGACGGTGTTTTTGACTGGATTATTCTCGGCATGGGCGGCGACGGCCACACCGCCTCTTTATTTCCCCATCAAACGGATTTTGACGATGAACGTCTGGCGATTATCGCCAAACATCCGGAAAGCGGGCAAATCCGCATTTCCAAAACGGCGAAATTAATCGAACGGGCAAAACGCATCACCTATTTGGTCACAGGTTTGGCAAAAGCGGAAATCTTAAAACAAATTCAAACCACGCCGGCGGAACAACTGCCTTATCCCGCCGCTCGCATTCGGGCGACAAACGGCGTAACAGAATGGTATTTGGATAAAGATGCGGCGAAATTGTTAAAGTAATAACACAAACACAGAGAGGTTAAAATGTTTATTGCATCGTTAAACTACATTCAACCGCTGGATAAAATCGAGCAATATTTGGAAGCGCATCGCGCATTTTTGGATAAATATTATCAACGGGGCGTTTTTCTGATGTCCGGTCGCAAAGAGCCCCGAACCGGCGGCATTATATTAATTCATGCGGCCGATTTGGATGAAGTGAATCGGATTATTGCCGAAGATCCGTTCAACCGGGAAAAGGTGGCGGAATATACGATCACCGAATTTTTACCGTCCAAAACGGCGGTCGGCTTGGAAAAATATTTGCAAATTTAACCGTTATCAACAAAAGTGCGGTCAAAATTTAAGGAGTTTTACATGAAAACACTCGGTATTTTAGGCGGAATGAGCCCAGAAAGCACGGTTTCCTATTATGTGAACGTCAATCGTGCGGTCAATCGGGCGCTGGGTGGCAACCGCAGCGCGAAAATACTGATGTCCAGCGTGGATTTTGAAGAAATCGTGCAATGCCAGAAATCCGGCGATTGGCAAAAAGCGGGCGAAATCCTTGCCGAACAAGCGGAATTACTGGAACGGGCGGGCGCGGACGGCATTCTGCTCGCCACCAACACCATGCACAAAGTAGCCAGCCAAATTACCGACCGCATTAACGTTCCCTTTCTGCATATTTTAGATGTGGTGGCCAATCGCATAAAAGCGCGCGGTTTAAGCTGCGTGGCGCTGTTAGGCACCGCCTTCACCATGAGCGATAATTTCTACCGCGACGGTCTAACGGAACGGGGCGTTAACGCCATTGTTCCCGACCAACGAGATCAGCGGGAAATCCACCGCATTATCTTTGACGAACTTTGTTTGGGTGTGATTAAACCCGAATCCAAAGATTTTTATCTGAAAACTATCGAAAAATTGACCGCACTTGGCGCCGAAGGTGTTATCCTGGGTTGCACGGAAATCGGCTTGCTTATCAACCAAACGGATTCCGCTCTGCCGTTTTTCGATACCGCCGCATTGCACAGCGAAATGGCGGTGAATTTTATTTTAGAAAAACAGGAGAATCTATGAAACCTATCGTTTATTTTGCCCCTTGGTGCCCAGACACCGCCCCGTTTTTCGCCGAACTGGAACGCTTAAATATTGACGTGGAAAAAGTGGACATGGTAGGCAATCCGGCAGGATTAAAAGCCTTTTTGAAATTACGCGACAACCACCCGGCTTTCGAAAGCGTCAAACAAAACGGCTACATCGGCATCCCCGCGTTAGTGTTGGAAAATGGGGATGTGGTGTTGGATAAGGATCAGTTATCGGCGATTTTTAATAAGTAATTTTTGGATAGCGCTTTGAGGATAGCTCTTTTTGGATAGCGCGCGTCCCCCGACGCGTACTTAAAAATAGTTAAAAGCCACGTGTCAGGAGACACGCGCCATCGTGGGGGGCTTAAATATTGACGTGGAAAAAGTGGATATGGTGGGCAATCCGGCAGGATTAAAAGCCTTTTTGAAATTACGCGACAACCACCCGGCTTTCGAAAGCGTCAAACAAAACGGCTACATCGGCATCCCCGCGTTAGTGTTGGAAAATGGGGATGTGGTGTTGGATAAGGATCAGTTATCGGCGATTTTTAATAAGTAATTTTTGGATAGCTTGGGATAGCGCGCGTCTCCCGACGCGTGCTTAAAAATAGTTAAAAGGCACGCGTCAGGAGACGCGCGCCATCGAGGGGTTTTCGCCGAACTGGAACGCTTAAATATTGACGTGGAAAAAGTGGACATGGTGGGCAATCCGGCAGGGTTAAAAGCCTTTTTGAAATTACGCGACAACCACCCGGCCTTCGAAAGCGTCAAACAAAACGGCTACATCGGCATCCCCGCGTTAGTGTTGGAAAATGGAGATGTGGTGTTGGATAAAGATCAGTTAGCGGCGATTTTTGGCAAATAATTTTTGGATAGCGCTTTGGGGATAGCTCTTTTTGGATAGCGCGCGTCTCCTGACGCGTGCTTAAAAATAGTTAAAAGGCACGCGTCAGGAGACGCGCGCCATCGTGGGGGTGGGGGCCGAATGAGCTTGCCGTCTTTAGCAAATGGAACAAAACATGTTTAACTTAAACAATAAAATTTTTACCGCCGTGCAAAACAGTGAAAACGGCGAAGTCAGCGGTGAAACTAAATTTTATTATTATCAACAAGATAAAATGATTTGGGCGGAATATTACGGCGGTGAAATAGCTAAAGGTTTCCTGATTGGGAAATGGATAAGCGAAAATAAAATATCCTTTACTTATCAGCATTTAAATACTCGGCTGGAAAACCGTTTGGGTAAATGTATTACCGAATTCCATTTGGATAATGATAAATTATTGGGGCAAGAAAGTTGGCAGTGGCTTGATACGCTGGAAACGGGACAATCTCAAATCAGAGAAATTTAAACGCCACGAACAGAATTAACCGTGAGGCGAACCGTCTTAGTGGAAATCGGCGCTGCCGGTAACATAAAGAATAAAAGTGCGGTCAAAATTTTCAGAGTTTTTTCCGTGTCATAAATTAACCAAAACAGGAGATCAACATGTCAGTAAAAGGCGATATCGGCGTTATCGGTTTAGCGGTAATGGGTCAAAACTTGATCCTTAATATGAACGATAACGGATATAAAGTGGTAGCTTACAATCGTACAACTTCTAAAGTCGATGAGTTTTTAGAAGGCGCGGCGAAAGGCACGAATATTATCGGCGCATATTCTTTGGAAGAGCTCGCGGCGAAACTGGAAAAACCGCGTAAAGTCATGTTAATGGTGCGTGCCGGTGACGTAGTAGATCATTTTATCGACGCTTTACTGCCGCATTTGGAACCGGGCGATATCATTATTGACGGCGGGAACTCAAATTATCCGGATACCAACCGCCGCACGCAGGCGTTGGCGGAAAAAGGCATTCGCTTTATCGGCACCGGCGTTTCCGGCGGTGAAGAAGGCGCACGCCACGGGCCTTCTATCATGCCGGGCGGCAACCCGGAAGCCTGGCCTTATGTAAAACCGATTTTGCAGGCGATTTCCGCCAAAACCGACAAAGGCGAACCTTGCTGCGATTGGGTGGGCAAAGAAGGTGCCGGCCATTTTGTGAAAATGGTTCACAACGGTATCGAATACGGCGATATGCAGTTAATCTGCGAAGCGTACCAATTCTTAAAAGAAGGCCTGGGCTTAAGCTACGAAGAAATGCACGAAATTTTCAAAGCATGGAAAAAAACCGAGCTGGACAGCTATCTGGTGGACATTACAACGGATATTCTGGCATATAAAGATACTGACGGCACGCCGTTAGTGGAAAAAATCCTGGATACCGCCGGCCAAAAAGGTACGGGTAAATGGACGGGTATCAACGCGTTGGACTTCGGCATTCCGTTGACGTTGATTACCGAAGCCGTATTCGCGCGTTGCGTGTCTTCATTCAAAGAACAACGTGTCGAAGCGGCAAAATTATTCAATAAAACCGTTTCACCCGTTGATGGCGATAAAAACGTCTGGATTGAAGCGGTGCGTAAAGCGTTATTGGCATCAAAAATCATTTCATACGCCCAAGGTTTTATGCTGATTCGCGAAGCTTCCGAGCAATTCGACTGGAACATCAATTACGGCGCCACCGCTTTATTATGGCGCGAAGGTTGCATCATTCGCAGCGCATTCTTAGGCAATATTCGTGACGCCTATGAAACGAATCCGGATTTAGTGTTCCTGGGTTCCGATCCGTATTTCAAAGGCATTCTGGAAAATGCCATGGCGGATTGGCGCAAAGTGGTGGCGAAATCTGTCGAAGTCGGTATTCCAATGCCTTGCATGGCGTCTGCGATTACCTTCTTAGACGGTTACACTTCCGAACGCGTGCCTGCGAATTTATTGCAGGCGCAACGCGACTATTTCGGCGCTCACACTTACGAACGCACGGACAAACCGCGCGGCGAGTTCTTCCATACCAACTGGACCGGTCGCGGCGGCAACACGGCGTCCACCACTTATGACGTGTAGGCGAAAAGAACGGAATAGATAGTTTTCTGAACTAATCGGTGTTCTGAAACTCTAAAAAAGTGGATAGGCAACGTTTCCTATCCACTTTTTATTTTTAAATTAAGGGGTTTATTATGAAAAAATTACTCGGTATTGCACTGACAACATTGGCTTTAGCGGCATGTTCATCACCTAACGATCGTCCGGAACCGCCGCACGATGCCGTGGCTCAGGGTGAAATGAACCAAGCACCGATGCCTCAACAGGGCGCACAAGGCGGCAATCCAAAAGTGGAAGAAGCGTTGAAAGCCTGCCAGCAATCGGTCGGTGCCAGCCAGGATCAGGTAAAATTTGATGCCTGCATGAAGGAAAAAGGTTTTGTAAAACCGGACCAGCAACCGGCTCCTCAAGCGGTTCAGGCACAGGAAAATCCGCAAGCTAAAACCGTAAGTAATTCAAAAACTAGAAAAGTAAAATCGACTAAAAAATAAAAACTGATAAAAAATCGCCCGCACTTTTGGAAAGTGCGGGCGATTTTTACGTTGTTTTTTATAAAATGAAACGGCTTAAATCTTCGTTATCCACCACGTCATTCAATACGTTCGATACGTATTTTTCATCAATTACCACGCTTTCGCCGGAACGTTCGCTGGCGTCAAAAGAAATACCGTCCATCAGGCGTTCGAGCACGGTGTGCAAACGGCGAGCGCCGATATTTTCGGTTTTTTCATTCACGTGAAATGCCGCTTCGGCGATTTTGCTGATGCCGTCCGGGGTAAACTCAATGCTCACACCTTCGGTTTTCATTAACTCTTTGTACTGTAAAGTCAACGACGCGCTCGGTTCGGTTAAAATCCGCTCAAAATCTTCTTTGGTCAGCGATTTTAATTCCACCCGAATCGGTAAACGGCCCTGTAATTCCGGCAATAAATCCGACGGACGGGCAATCTGGAAGGCGCCGGAACAGATGAACAGAATATGATCGGTTTTTACCATTCCGTGTTTAGTGTTGACCGTCGAACCTTCGATAATCGGCAACAAATCCCGCTGTACGCCTTCCCGTGAAACGTCGGCGCCGCCGCGGTCGGACTGCTTGCAGATTTTGTCGATTTCGTCGATAAACACGATACCGTTTTGTTCCACCGATTCGATGGCTTTTTGTTTCAAATCTTCGTTGTTAACCAGTTTTGCGGCTTCATCATCGATTAAGACTTTCATCGCGTCTTTCACTTTCATTCGGCGCTTTTTCGAACTGTTCGGCGCCAAACCTTCGAAAAGGGATTGAAGCTGCGAGGTCATTTCTTCCATGCCCGGCGGCGTCATAATTTCCACACTGGTTTGCGAGGCGATATCCACGTCGATTTCGCTATCGTCCAACGCGCCTTCGCGTAATTTTTTGCGGAACACTTGGCGGGTGGCGGAATCCTTCTCGTATTCGATTTCGCCCCATTTATTTTTCGCTCTCGGCAACAGAATGTCTAAAATGCGCTCTTCCGCCGCATCCTGCGCTTTCATTCGGTTCTTTTCCACTTCGATTTTACGAATCTGCTTCACCGCAATATCCGTTAAATCGCGAATAATCGTATCCACTTCTTTCCCGACGTAACCCACTTCGGTGAATTTGGTCGCTTCCACTTTTACAAAAGGCGCATTGGCCAATTTGGCCAAACGACGGGCGATTTCCGTTTTACCGACACCGGTCGGACCGATCATCAGAATATTTTTCGGCGTAACTTCCTGACGCAATTCTTCCGGCAGCTGCATTCGGCGCCAGCGGTTACGCAGCGCAATGGCTACCGCGCGTTTCGCTTCGCTTTGGCCGATAATGTAAGAATCTAATTCAGACACGATTTCTCTTGGTGTCATTGTTGACATAATCTATTCCTTTCTTATGTGATGGGTTGCATCTTAAAATGTGAAAGGCACGAATATGCTTTCGTGCCGATAAAATTAAATTTCTTCGATAACATGATTGTGGTTGGTATAAATATCGATATCGCCCGCAATAGTTAACGCTTGTTTGACGATTTCGGCGGCGGTTAAATCATTTTGCGTCCGCAATAATGCCAGCGCCGCGGATTTTGCATAATTTCCGCCCGAACCGATGGCTAATACATCGAATTCCGGTTCGATTACGTCGCCGCTGCCGGATATCAACAGAAAATCGGTTTCGTTCGCCACAATCATCATCGCTTCCAAACGACGCAGCGAACGTTCCGTGCGCCATTCTTTAGCCAATTCCACCGCACTTTTCACCAGATGCCCCTGGTGTAATTCCAGTTTTTTCTCAAACAATTCCAGCAGAATGAAGGCATCTGCCGTCGAACCGGCAAATCCGGTTACCACTTTTCCTTTATAACTGCGGCGGACTTTACGCACCGTGCCTTTTTCCACACAGTTACCCAATGTCGCCTGTCCGTCGCCGCCAATCGCGATTTTTCCGTCTTTTCGCACACATACGATAGTTGTCATTATTTTGTCCTTTTTGTGGAAACTTTTTGCTTAAATGGGGAGAGAAAAACCTTTTTTCAAGCCTGAAATAAAAAGAATCCGCCTAAATTTTTATTCGGACGGATGATCTTTTTAACCGTTAGACAATTGGACGGATTAATTTTTATCTAAATCCAAATCCGCTTTATATTCGATACGGTGATGATCTTTTAATTCGATGGAAACGTCCAGTTCTTCGTCGCCGCGTTCAAATTTTAAATCCGCATCATCGCGTTTGATATCTTTCTCTTCTAAATGAAAACCCCGGCTGCGCGCATGAGCAATCACTTCCCGCGCTAATTCCGGCACGCTGACGTCGCGAGAATCCAAACGGAATTCCGCTTCAAATTCACCGCCGCCCTGGCGGTCCGCCTTGATAATGTCCGCATCGTCAGGCACATAAATGTCGCGCGGAATAGATGCGGCGCCGGCGCTTGCCGAAAACAAACCGGCAAGAATTGTGCTAAGTACAATTTTCGTATTGAGTTTCATAAAACGTCCTTTTATTGGTAATTTATTCGCTGTATTTGAGTTTATAGACATGAGGAAAGTTCCTGAACGCCTGTAAAATGAAACAAACATGCGGTTTTGTTTCAGAAAAAACGTAGCGTTTTTTATGCGTAATCGCCGGTGCGATTACTTATGGCTTCGCCACCGTTGGCAAAGCCAACGTTCAAAAAGCGTTGCTTTTTGTGACCGCACTTTTACTGAGAAAGCGGCTTTTTAGCCGGTTCAACCAACGCTTTATGTTCTTTGATTATCGCCATAAACGGCTGCGCAAAGCGTTCCCATTTGATGGCGCCCACGCCGTTGATTTGCAGCATTTCCGCTTTGCTGGTAGGTTGATAAAGGGACATTTCCTGCAATGTAGCGTCGCTGAATACGATATACGGCGGAATATTTTCCCGATCGGCAATTTTCTTGCGTAAAAAACGCAAGCGGGCGAATAAATCTTTGTCATAATTGGTGACCGCACTGCGTTGCGGCGAAGAAACCGTGGCAATGGCGGATAAGCGCGGCGTCGCCAGTTCCAGCTTAATTTCGCCCCGCAACACCGCGCGGGCGCTTTCGGTTAAATGCAGCATCACGCCCACTTCGTTCATCACTTGCCGGATAAATCCCAGATGAATTAACTGGCGAATGACGGATTGCCAGTATTCTTTGCTTTTATCTTTACCGATTCCGTACACGCTGAGCGTATCGTGCCGGTGTTCGCGGATTTTCTGATTATTCATGCCGCGCAACACGCCGATGACATATTGCACGCCGAAACGTTGTCCGGTGCGGTAAATGGCGGACAGAATTTTCTGCGCGTCCATCAGCCCGTCGTATTTTTTCGGCGGATCGAGACAAATATCGCAGTTTCCGCAGGGTTTTTGCCGATTTTCGCCGAAATAGTTCAACAACACCAAACGGCGGCAAGTCTGGCTTTCGGCAAATTCGCCGATGGCTTCCAGCTTGTGCAGTTTAACGTCGCGCTGTGCCGATTCCGGTTCTTCCATTAAAATTTTATGCAGCCAGCCGTAATCCGCAGGCTCGTAAAACAGCACGGCTTCCGCCGGCAAATCGTCGCGCCCCGCCCGTCCGGTTTCCTGATAATAGGCTTCAATGCTGCGGGATAAATCGAAATGCGCCACAAAACGTACGTTGGATTTATTGATGCCCATACCGAATGCGATAGTCGCCACCACCACTTGAATGTTGTCGCGTTGAAAATCGCGCTGCACCCGTTCCCGTTCGCTCACTTCCATGCCCGCATGATAAAAAGCCGCCGAGATGCCGCGTTTTTTCAGCGCATCGCTGACTTTTTCCGCTTTATTGCGGCTGTTGCAGTACACAATACCGCTTTTGCCTTTCTGCGCCGCTACGAAATTGCACAGCTGTTCCATCGGTTTAAATTTTTCCACCAGCGTGTAACGAATATTCGGGCGATCGAAGCTGCCGACGTATAAGTGCGGTCGATTTAGCCGAAGATTTTGCAGAATATCCTGTCGCGTCGTGCTGTCGGCGGTAGCGGTTAACGCCATAATCGGCGCATCGGGAAAACTGGCTTTTAAACCGCCCAGTTGAGTATATTCGGGGCGAAAATCATGTCCCCATTGGGAAATGCAATGAGCTTCGTCAATGGCGATAAAACTCACCCGACAGAGGGAAATAAAGGAAAAAAAACTGTTGGTCATTACCTTTTCAGGGGAAAGATAAAGCAATTTCAGTTGACCGGCAATGGCTTTATTTTGTACCTGTTGCTGCTGTTCGAACGTTTGGCTGGAATTCAGGTAATCCGCCGCAATGCCGTTTGCCAGCAGTTGATCCACCTGATCTTTCATCAACGAAATCAGCGGCGATATAACCAGCGTAAGCCCCGGAAAACACAAAGCCGGCAATTGATAACACAGGGATTTGCCGTTTCCCGTCGCCATCACCACCAGGCTGTCTTGCCCTTGCAGCGCCGCGTTAACGGCTTCTTCCTGTCCGGGACGAAAAGACTGATAACCGAAAACCTCTTTCAGAACCTGAAGTGCGGTCAAAATTTCGGATGTTTTTTCCATCAGGCGAAACTCACCTGTTCGCCGTGGGCCCGACAGGCTTCAGCTAGGGCGTCCCAAAAACGCACGCCCTGCCCATTGACCCAATCGTTATTTTTCCAGGCAAAATGCAATCCGCCCAAACGGCTTGCCAGCCAAAGTTCGAGCAACGGTTCCTGTTTATTCACCACAATCTGGCTGCGATCATCAAAGGTAATCGTGAATACGGAACCCTGACGATCGCAATCCGCATCGGCATCCTGCGCTTCTAATTGTTCTTCAATGCTGTCCCAGATTTGATCGATATTTTGGTGAAATTCGGCTACGTTCATCATTTATCCTAAAGTAATGTTTTTAATTGATATAAATAAGCTAACGCCTGTTTCGGACTTAGTTCGTCGGGATCCAGTTTTTCTAGCATTTCAAGCGCCGCGTTTTTGCCGTCGTCCTCTTCCATTAACGCCAGTTCGCCCTGCATTTGCTGAAGCGCTCTGAAATCCTGCAGTTTTTGATCCGAACTTTGCGCCGACAGTTTTTCCAGTTGCGTCAATTTTTGTTTCGCCAGTTTAATCACCGGCTGCGGCACGCCCGCTAACGCCGCCACGGCCAAACCGTAGCTCTTGCTTGCCGCGCCATCCTGTACGCTGTGCATAAAGGCGATGGTATTTTCGTGCTCCAACGCATCCAAATGTACGTTTGCGGTGCCGACGAGCTGTTCAGGCAACACGGTCAACTCAAAATAATGGGTGGCAAACAGCGTGAGCGAACGCAGTTTCTTCGCCAACCATTCCGCACAGGCCCAAGCCAGCGACAAGCCGTCGTATGTAGATGTGCCGCGCCCGATTTCATCAATCAGCACCAGGCTGTTGGCGGTGGCTTGATGCAGAATGTTCGCCATTTCCGTCATTTCCACCATAAAAGTCGAGCGACCGGAAGCCAAATCGTCGCTGGCGCCGATTCGGGTGAAAATGCGGTCTATCGGTCCGATTACCGCCCGTTCCGCCGGCACAAAACTCCCGATATAGGCCATCAGCGTAATCAGCGCGGTTTGGCGCATGTAGGTGCTTTTTCCTCCCATATTCGGGCCGGTAATCACTAGCAGATGACGTTGCGGATTCAGTTGAACGGGATTGGCGATAAACGGTTCCTTCAACACCTGTTCCACCACCGGATGACGTCCGTTTTGAATATCCACGCCGATTTCCGGGCTGAATTCGGGACAAACGTAATTCAGGGTTTCCGCCCGTTCCGCCAGATTGGTCAGCACATCCAGTTCCGCCAGCGTCATGCTGGATAACTGCAAGGCGGCCAAATGAGGAAGCAGCTGGTCAAAAATCTCGTCATAAAGCTGTTTTTCCAACGCTAAAGCGGCACCTTTGGCTTTCAGCACTTTGTCTTCATAGGTTTTCAGTTCGGGAATAATGTAACGTTCGGCGTTTTTCAGGGTTTGGCGGCGCACATAATGCATCGGCGCTTTATGCGCCTGCCCCTGACTGATTTGAATGTAATAACCGTGTACCGCGTTGTAACCGACTTTTAAGGTATCAATTCCCGTGCTTTCCCGTTCGCGCCGTTCCAATTCTTCCAAATACTGCGTGGCGCCGTCGGCCAGCGAACGCCATTCGTCCAGTTCCGCATGATATCCCGGCGCAATGACGCCGCCGTCCCGAATCAGCAGCGGGGGCGAATCGATAATGGCTCGCCGTAACAACTCGTAAAGTTCGGTAAATTCGCCCATCGGTTGGGAAAGTGCGGTCAGATTTTGCGAAGTTTTTATCATTTTCTGCAATTCGGGAAGCTGTTCCAACGCCGTTCTTAAACGGGTTAAATCGCGCGGACGCGCCGTACGCAGCGCTACCCGCGCCAGAATCCGTTCCATATCGCCCACTTGTTGTAACAGCGGTTGCAGCGCGCCGATTAAATCGTTCTGTAAAATAGCGGCGATGGTTTGCTGGCGTTGGCGCAATTTTCGGATTTGGCGAATTGGCTGATGAATCCAGCGTTTCAGTAAACGGCTGCCCATGGGCGTCACGCATTTGTCCAGCACCGAAGCCAGCGTATTTTCCGGGCCGCCGCTCAAATTCCGGGTTAATTCCAAATTGCGGCGGGTGGCGGCATCCAATTGCACCGTATCGGTATTTTGCACCAGGCTGATGCTTTTAATGTGCGGCAATGCGGTGCGTTGGGTTTCTTTGGCGTATTGAAACAAACAACCCGCCGCGCATAAGCCTAAAACCGCTTTTTCTACGCCGAACGCCGTTAAATCCTGAGTGCCGAACTGACGATTCAATAATCGCACGGCGGTGCCCAATTCAAATTCCCAAACGGGGCGACGGCGCAGACCTTTAAACGGTTCGATAATCGCCGTTTCGGTAAAATCCTCACAATAAAGCAATTCCGCCGGCTGCAAACGTTGCAATTCCGCATGCAAAGTCTCCGCGTTTTCCGGTTCGGCAATTTGAAATCGTCCGGAAGACATATCCAAAGAGGCCAAACCGAAGCGGTCTTTTTCCTGATAAATCGCGATCAGCAAATTATCCTGCCGTTCCGGTAACAGGTTTTCATCACTGACGGTGCCCGGCGTCACAATCCGCACGATTTTGCGTTCCACCGGCCCTTTGGCGGCGGCGGGATCGCCAATCTGCTCGCAAATGGCGACGGATTCACCCAGTTGCACCAGTTTTGCCAGATAGCCTTCCACCGCGTGATAAGGCACGCCTGCCATAGGAATCGGCTGGCCGGCGGATTGTCCTCGTTTGGTCAGCGAAATGTCCAGCAACGCCGCCGCTTTTTTGGCGTCGTCGTAAAACAGTTCATAGAAATCGCCCATACGGTAAAACAGCAGAATATCGGGATTTTCCGCTTTTATGGTCAGATATTGTTTCATCATCGGCGTATGAGCGTCAAAATTTGGCATGGCTGTCTCTTTTTTACAAAATTAAAGGCGAATTATAACAAAAAAGTGCGGTCGGATTTTCCGTTATTTTTTCAAGGCGCCCAGAATGCCGCGCATAATCTGTTTGGTAATTTGATTTCGCATATTGCGCCCCATGGATTTCACCACGCCGTTGACGATTTGTTCCGTCGGCGTAAGCTTTTCTCCGCGTTTTTGAGTACCGAAAATCATACGGCTTAAACTGCCTAAAATGCCGCTTTCCGCTTCCTCTTGCGCCTGTTTTGCCTGTTGTTCCGCCACATCAGCCAAATCGGCTTGTTGCTGTAGCGTTTCAAACGCCGACACATTGTCTACAACTTGACTGTAATGAGGATATAAATCGTCGGCTTCCACCCAGGCCAGACGCTGTTCTTCGGTTAACGGCGTCAGTTGGCTTTTTGGCGGATAAATCGCGGCGATTTCCACCGGCGTCGGCATACCTTTTTCATCCAGGAAGGAAACCAGGGCTTCGCCCACGCCCAATGCGGTAATGGCTTCCACCACGTTTATTTCTTTGTTGGAACGGAAGGTTTCCGCCGCCGTTTTCACCGCTTTTTGATCGCGCGGCGTAAAAGCGCGCAAAGCATGCTGGACGCGGTTGCCCAGTTGTCCTAACACGGTTTCCGGCAAATCCAGCGGGTTTTGCGTTACAAAATAAATGCCTACGCCTTTGGAACGAATTAAACGCACCACCTGTTCCACTTTTTCCACCAGCACCGCCGGCGCATCGTCGAACAACAAATGGGCTTCGTCGAAGAACATGACGAATTTCGGTTTGTCCGGATCGCCTACTTCCGGCAAGCGTTCGAATAATTCCGCCATCAGCCATAATAAAAATGCGCCGTACATTTTCGGCGAATTAATCAGTTTTTCCGAATTCAATATGTTAATTACGCCTTTTCCGTCGCGGGTTTGCAGCCAGTCTTCCAGATTCAGCGCCGGCTCGCCGAATAATTTGTCCGCGCCCTGATTTTCCAACGTCAGTAAGGCTCGTTGAACGGCGCCCACGCTGGCGGCGGAAATATTGCCGTATTGCAGTTGAAATGCTTTGGCGTTATCCGCCAAAAATTTCAACATGGCACGCAGGTCTTTTAAATCCGTCAACAGCAAACCTTTATCGTCCGCCACACGGAACAGGATGTTTAACAAACCTTCTTGCGTGTCGTTCAGATTAAGCAGACGCGCAAGCAACATCGGTCCCATTTCCGAAATCGTGGTGCGCAACGGAATACCGCTGTCGCCGAACACATCCCAAAACGAGACGGGATAACTGTCCAAATAGGCTTCGCCGCCCAATTCAAAACTTTCCACTCGTTCGGCAATTTTCCCCTGCAAAGCGCCTTTTTGGCTGAGCCCCGACAAATCGCCCTTTACGTCTACCAGGAAAACCGGAACGCCGTCGTCACTGAAGGCTTCCGCACATTTGCGCAAGGTGACGGTTTTCCCCGTCCCCGTCGCACCGGCGATCAAGCCGTGGCGGTTTGCCATTTTTTTGTGAATGCCGAAGGTTTCTCCTCGGGAATTGCGCGCGATAGGGTAAATGCTCATAAATCATCCTTTTTATTGAAAAGTGCGGTCGGAAAAATCAACGTTTTTTATCATCGGTTTTGCCGGATAACACAGTTATTTGTCGATTAAATATGCCGTATTTTATGCTATCCTACCCCGAGAAAAAAGGAGAAATTATGACCGCACTTTGTCCTTGTCAATCGGGCCTCGCTTATGCCGATTGTTGTCAACCGTTTCATTTATTTAAAATTTATCCGCAAACGGCGGAACGGTTAATGCGTTCCCGTTATTGCGCTTACGTGTTGAAAAATATTGATTATGTGATTCAAACCACGGTGCCGAATCAACAGGCGCAATTGGACAGAACCTTATTGCAGAATTGGGCGGACAGCACGGCATGGGCGGGATTGCAAATCCTGCGTCATCAGCCGGCGGTGTCCAAAATCCACGGCACGGTGGAATTTAACGCATTTTTTACGGTAAACGGCGAAAAACAAGCGCATCATGAAAACTCTCTGTTCGTGAAAATTGACGGACGCTGGTATTTTGCCGATCCCACCTTGGATTTGCCCGATCGGAAACAGCCCTGTTTATGCGGTTCGGGCAAAAAATTTAAACATTGCTGCGGGGCCTATTTATGAATATGACATACGTCGCGCTTGCCGACTTCGGCAAAATATTCTGGTCGCGTTTTAATCAAAATAAACTTTTGCTGGAAGCGGGATCCTTGACTTACAGCACCATGCTTGCCATTGTGCCGTTAATTATGGTGTTTTTTTCTATTTTTTCCGCTTTTCCTATATTCCATGACGTCACCGGCGTCTTAAAAGAATTTATTTTCACCAACTTTGCTCCGTCCGCCGGCGATATCGTAGGGCAGTATATTGACGAATTCGTGCAGAATTCAAAAAAGATGAGCGCCGTCGGCATTATCAGTCTGATTTTGGTCGCCTTAATGCTGATTCATTCCATCGACAATTCCCTCAACGGCATTTGGCGAACGCCCAAACGCAGCACCCTGTTTTCCTTTGCGGTTTATTGGACCATTTTAACGCTCGGTCCGATTATTATTGGTGTCAGCATTGCCATCAGCACTTATGTGGCCAATTTAAGCCCGTTTCGCGGTGAACTGAATTTACCGTTCGGCATCAAGCTGCTGAGCTTTGTCCCCTTCATTCTCACCTGGCTCAGTTTTACCCTGATTTACGCCCTTGTTCCGAACAAAAAAATCAACATGAAACATGCCGCCGCCGGCGCGTTGGTCGCCGCCGTTTTCTTCACGTTGGGCAAAAAGGCTTTTATGTGGTACATCACCACTTTTCCTTCTTATCAATTAATTTACGGCGCGATGGCGACCTTGCCGCTCATGCTTTTGTGGCTGCAATTAAGCTGGCTGTTTATTTTATTGGGCGCGCAACTGGCGGCGGTTTTGGACGAATTGCCGCTTATTCGGGCGGAAAATTTCAATTCGGAACGGATTAAGGATGAAAAATGATAGCGCTGATTCAACGCGTCACGCAGGCGCAAGTGGATGTAAACGGAAAAACCGTGGGAAAAATCGGTAAGGGATTGTTGGTTTTGCTCGGCGTGGAAAAAGACGACGACAGAATGCGCGCCGATAAATTGGCGGAAAAAGTGCTGAATTACCGCGTGTTCGGCGACGAAAACGATAAAATGAATTTAAACGTGCAACAGGCGGGCGGCGAACTGCTGGTGGTTTCGCAATTCACCTTGGTCGCCGACACCCAACGGGGATTACGCCCAAGTTTTTCCAAAGGTGCCGACCCGGATTTGGCAAACGAATTTTACGGTTATTTCGTGCAAAAATGCGGCGAAAAAATTCAGGTGGCAACGGGCGAATTCGCGGCGGAAATGAAAGTCAGCCTGACCAATGACGGTCCGGTGACGTTTTGGTTACAAAGCTAAAAAACTCGTTAAAAATCGCCCGCACTTTTTTATTTGTTAAAAGTGCGGGCAAAAAAATGAACGTTTTTGACCGGCTTTAATGCCCGTGATGACTGGTGCTGTAAAGCACTTTGTCGGTATAAGCCATCGCCACGGCGGATATTAAGAAACCGAGGTGCAGCAATAACTGCCACATCATGGTTTTTTCCGGCATATTGGCGGCGTTCACGAAGGTTTGCAGCAAATGAATGGACGAAATGCTGATGATCGACATGGATAATTTCACTTTCAGCACCGAGGCGTTAACGTGATCCAGCCATTCAGGTTCGTCGGGATGATCTTCCGTGTTCAGTTTCGACACGAAAATTTCATAACCGCCGATAACCACCATCACCAGTAAATTGGCAATCATCACCACATCGATTAAATTCAGCACCGAAAGCATGATGGCGTTGCTGTCCAGTTCGTTAATGGTGGACAGCAATTCCCACAGGGATTTGATAAATTTATAAGCATAAATCCCTTGAACCACAATTAATCCCAAATAAATCGGCAACTGCAACCAGCGACTGGCAAAAATAATCTGTCCGATAACGTTCGATTTACGTCGGTATTTCGCCATTTTTTCTTCCGTTTTTTTGCTTTCCGGATAATCCATTTCTTTCATTCCTTAAAATAATCAATAAAAAATAACATCAAAGTTCGGGCTTATCGTCAACGGCTTTCACCACCAACAATTTGTCCGTATCAATATCGTTATGCAGCAATTCCACTTTAGGCAAGGTTTTATTGGCTTTTGCCGATAAATCCTTAAAGCGTTCCACTTTGCCCGCTAAACCCTGTTGTCCCACCAAAGCGGTAACCGTTTCGTTATAACGACTGCTGACGCTGGAAAGCGTCGCGCCGAGTTTCGCCAAGCGTTCCGCCACCAGACAAATCTGATTGTAAATTTCGCCGGCGCGTTCGCTGATTTCACGGGCTTCTTCGTTACCCCGTTCCATCCGCCATAAATTCGCCACCGTGCGTAGAATCGGCATGAGCGTGGTATAAGACACCAAAATGACGTTTTTGTTATAACCGAAATTAAACAAATCCGCATCGGCTTTCATGGCTTCGATATAAGCGGGTTCCACCGCAATAAACATCAGCACGAAATTCGGACTGCGCATGCCGATCAGGTTGCTGTAATCCTTTTGCGACAAATCATTAATGTGATTGCGCACGGCTTTCAAATGTTCGCGCATAAATTGCGCACGCTGCGATTCATCGTCGCAGCCGACCGCACTTTCATAAGCCACCAGCGACATTTTGCTGTCGATAATCAAATGTTTGTTATCGGGCAAATACACCACAAAATCCGGATAATTATTTTTGCCGTGCTGATCTTTAAAATGCGCCTGTGAGCGGTAATGTTCGTCCTTCACCAAGCCCGCCGATTGCAGCGCCCGTTCAAGCTGTACTTCGCCCCAGTTGCCGAGGGTTTTCTTTTCGCCTTTCAGGGCGGACGTCAGATTATTCGCTTCCTGCGACATGGCAAGCCCGATGTCGAGCACTTTTTTAATTTCCGATTCCAGCGCCGTATTACCTTTCACATTTTCCGAATGAATTTCATTCACCCGTTTCTGGAATCCTTCAATCTGTTCGCGAAACGGCTTCAGCAAAGCATCCAACGCGGTTTGATTGGATTGACTGAACGATTGGGATTTTTCCTCCAGAATACGATTCGCCAGATTCTGAAATTCCACCGAAAGCTGTTGTTTGGATTGCGCAAAAGTTTGTTGTTGTTCCGCAAAATTTTTCTCTTTTTCCGACAGCTTAATCTTAAACGCGGTTAATTCCTGTGAAAGTGCGGTCAGTTTTTCGCGAGTTTTTTCGAGTTCCCGGCGTTCCGTCTGTAATGCCAAATCCCGCTCGGTGATTTCGTTACGCAAATAATCGTTGCTGGTTTGAAACCGCGCCGCCGCCAGATCCTGCTGACTTTTTAATTCACCCAGCGCGTCAAATTTATCCGCCAGCCGATTGTAATCCTGAATATTTTTAGTCAAATCCTGTTGTAATTCCTGCACATCGCGACTGCGGCGCATCAGCATAAACAGCAAAACAAGACACAATAGCGCCAGCAAAAGTGCGGTCAATAAATAAGGATTTTCGAGAAGTCGTTGCATAAAAATTCCTTCGTTTTAGGTTGTAGTATAAACGAAAACAGGTAAAATCAAGTGACTATTTTTTATGAGAACAGGTTGATGACATCCGCGCTTTTCGAACACACCAGACATCAGGAACTTTGCCCGCAATGCGGTTCGCCGTTGCAAATCCGGCAAAGCAAGAAAGGTTTGTTTTTGGGCTGTTCGGGCTATCCGAATTGTGATTATCTCAAGCCGTTACAGCCTTATAACGCAAGCAAAATTCTGAAACAATTGGACGAAATATGTCCCGAATGCGGTAAAAATCTGCAGCTTAAAACGGGTAATTACGGCATGTTTATCGGTTGCAGCGGTTATCCGGACTGTCGTTTCGTGGTGCATGACGAAGCGGAATCCGCGCAAGAAAGCTTTCCCTGCCCCGAATGTAAAAAAGGCGAATTGGTGGCGCGACGCGGACACCGGGGCAAAAGCTTTTACGGTTGTAACCGTTTTCCCGCCTGTAAATTCACCGTTTCCGGCAAACTTTACGCTGTCGGCTGTCCGCAATGCGGCGGTTCGCCGGTGGTATTAAAAAAACAAACGGAAACCCACCGAGTTTTTGTTTGCCTGAACAAAAACTGTAAACATCAATTTAACAGAGAATTATGAATTTCACTGAAATCGCCGAAAAATTAAAACAAAATCAAGTGGTTGCCTATCCCACCGAGGCGGTATTCGGTTTGGGTTGTAATCCGTTGAGCGAAAGTGCGGTCAAAAAATTGCTCAATTTGAAACGGCGCCCGATGGAAAAAGGCTTGATTCTGGTTGCGCCGAATTTGACCTATTTATTGCCTTTTGTTGATACCGAACGGTTAACTGCCGATCAAATCCGCCGTTTAACGGCAAGTTATCCACATCCCGTAACCTGGGTGGTGCCGGCAAAAAACGCCACTCCCGAATTGATTAAGGGGCAATTTAACAACATTGCGGTACGCATCAGTGATCATCCTGCAATAGCCGAGCTCTGCCGCTTAACCGGTTTTGCCTTAACGTCCACCAGCGCCAATTTATCCGGTTTACCGCCTTGTAAAAGTGCTGATGAAGTGCGGTCGCAATTCGGCAAGTTTTTTCCGGTGTTAGATTATGCTGTGGGTAAAGCGGAAAAACCGTCGGAAATTAGAGATTTACTCACAAATCAATTATTCAGAGAAGGTTAAACATGGACTACTATGCGGTTTGGGGCAATCCCGTTAAACACAGCAAATCCCCGCAAATTCACAAGATTTTCGCCGAACAGACCCAACAAAACATGGAATATGAAGCTATATTGGGCGATCCCGAACGGTTCGAAATTGAGCTGTTAAGCTTTTTTGCCAACGGCGCCAAAGGTTGTAATATTACCGCGCCGTTTAAAGAACGGGCTTATGATTTGGCCGACGAATACAGCGAGCGCGCTTTAGCCGCGGAAGCTTGCAACACGTTGAAACGTTTAGATAACGGCTGTTTATATGCCGATAATACCGACGGCGCCGGTTTAGTCAGCGATTTGGCGCGTTTGGGCTGGTTGAAACCGGATCAATCGGTGTTAATTCTCGGTGCCGGCGGCGCCGCAAAAGGCGTGTTGTTACCTTTATTACGGGCACGGCAGAATATCACCGTTTCCAACCGCACGTTAGCCAAAGCACAGCATTTGGTTGATAAATTTCTCTCTTACGGCAATATTCGGGCGGTCGGACTCAGCGATATTCCGCGGCAAAAATTTGATTTGGTGATTAACGCTACTTCTCTCGGTTTGCAAGGTAAAACCCTGAATATCGATCCCGAAATTTTGCGTCTGGCGGGCGCCGTTTACGATATGCAATACGCTAAAGACAAAGACACGCCGTTCGTTGCCCTGGCGAAATCTCTCGGCGTGCAAAATATCAGCGACGGATTCGGCATGCTGGTGGGACAGGCCGCGCATTCCTTCTATTTATGGCGCGGGGTGATGCCGGATATTCGGCCTTTATTGGAAAACGATTCCGTCTAATACAAAAGTGCGGTGAAAAAACGTGAGATTTTTTCACCGCACTTTGATCGCAATGTTATATCGGGCGGATTAATCCGCCTTAATTTTTAAATATGAGAACGGATTTCCGTTTTTGCCGCGGTTAAATCCGACTGCGTCGCGGCTTGTTCCAGGCTGTCGATGAGTTTATTCAATTTCCAGCCGGCGTAAGTTGCGTCCAATTGCGCCCGACGATTATCGGCCGATTCGCCGAAATCGAACGTCTGCGCTTTTATTGCCGCTTTAGCCTGTTGCGCCAATTCTTTTGCGTCGGTTGCTAAGCGGTTGAACGTCGTTATGTCGGGAGCTTGATTTAACTGATTTAATTTCGCGTTTAACGCCGTTTTTAGCGCATCGTAACGATTGGTTTCCACTTTCACCGCACGGTGAGTTTGGTTTGAAATATCGCGCGTAATTTGGCGTTCCATATGGCTCGCTGCGCTGGCCTGTGTGGCGAATGCCGCGGTGACGAATGCGAAAGTAAGAGTTTTAATCATTGAATGTTTCATAATCTTTTCCTTAAAAATGTTCGTTAATAACGGTTAAACAAACGACGTTCGTCGTTCGATGGCAGGCATTATAAAGAATTAAATTAATATGATAAGATTGCCAATAGATAATTCACTTTTAAGGAAAAGTTAATAATACTATGCAGAGCTCAATTTACGGTTATCTCACTTATTTTCATGAAATCGTTAACGAAGGATCTATCGCGGCGGCGGCAAGAAAGCTGGAAATCGCCCCGCCGGCGGTAAGTAACGCGCTGAAACTGTTGGAACGCCATCTCGGTTTGCCGTTGTTTACCCGCACCACTCGCAAAATGGAGTTGACGGAAGCGGGACAACGGTTGTTCGATTCCACCCGGGATATAATTCAAGGGCTGGATTCGGCCATGGAGTCCGTTCGCGATTTAACCCTGAAGCCTTCCGGTTTGGTGCGGGTGACAACCTCTTCGATTGCGTATTTATTGGTCGTCAAACCGTATTTTGCCGAATTTTGCCGGCGTTATCCCGATATTCGGCTGGAAATTTCCGTGAATGACGGCATTGTGGATATCGTAAAAGAAGGTTTTGATGTGGGCATTCGTTTCGGCGACAGGCTGGAACAAAATGTTGTGGCCAAAAAATTGCTCGATCCGGTGCGGTTGGGGCTTTATGCGTCGGAAAACTATATTCGGAAATACGGCAAGCCGGAAACCTTACAGGATTTGAGCCGTCATAAACTGCTGGGTTATCGTTTTGTTACGGCAAATCGTATTTATCCGCTGACCTTAAATCAGGACGGCAGAGAAATTTCGGTGGACATACCGCACGTTATTGTGACCAATAATGTGATGGTCGAGCTGGATTCCGTGCGGCAGGGCGTGGCGTTGGGGCTGTTGTTCGAGCCGGTGGTTAACGCGCTGCACGATCGCGAGAAGTTTATTCCCGTGCTGGAAAAGCACTGGACGCAATATCCCGAGTTGTTTTTGTTTTATATGCAACACAGTCAAAAAGCCGGCCGCGTGCGGGCATGGATTGATTTTCTACTGGAAAAAACATCGGCTTGAGGGAAAAGTGCGGTGAAAAAATTTGAAGTTTTTTGGAGTGCTTATCAATACAACAGGCTATAGCGCCGATTGAATAAAAATATCCCATAAAGCTTCGACCGTTTTACGCATTTTCTCTGTCGAGCGGTATAGCCGGATTTCAATGGGCAGTCGGTAATCGGGGTTTTCCGTTGCCGCTATAATATCACCGTTTTTAACGTCTTGTTCCGCCAGCGTTTCCGGTAGCCATGCTACGCCGTCTCCTGCTTTCACCATCGCCAGCAGTGTAGCGGCCAAATCAGAGGTGAATGCCAGTTTCAGCTTATCGCCGATTCGATTGATTGCCGCCGTATTGGCGATAATTCGCCCGATTCCTGATTCATTACTAAAGGACAAATAAGGAATTTTCTTCTCATTATCGATTGCCCATAAAGGCTGTCGGCCGTTCTTTCCGGTTTTGCTGTACGGAATCAATCTATCAACGCCTAAACGCAGACTGGAAAAGTTTTCCGGCGATAAGTTGAGCTGCATATAGGGATGATAATGACAAAGCAGAAATTGTGATTGTCCCTGTAACAGCGTACGTTCGCATGCATGTAACGTGTCGGAAAGCAAACGAAACGCCCCGAAACGAGCGATATCATGGTTGTGTCGTAATAATTCCGGAAAAAATGAAAATGATAAGGAATGGGTGGCGGCAATAACTACATCGGAGCGATTCTTATCCGCCATATCCAGCGCCTCATTTCGGGTATTATCGATTATTCTTAGAATTTCCGGCACTTTCGAACAAAACTTTTCTCCTGCCGGGGTTAGCTGCACACCTCGTCGATTACGAACAAACAGCGGTGTGCCGACCCATTGTTCCAATGCTTGAATCCGACGGCTAAATGCCGACTGTGTTACATAACGTGTCGTCGCTGCTTGCGAAAAATTCAGTTTTTCGGCCAGCACAATACAGTCTTTCAACCATGTTATCTCTAAGTTATGAAAATCTTGCATGACAGCATTCCTGATTAACATTGGACGAAGATCATTTCGATATTTAATATTCACAATGAAAATTAAATGGAAAAGATAAATAAAATCTTTTCTGAATTATATTTACAATCCTGTAGTTATGCAATTTATGCATAAATCTTGTTGCTTTTTAAAGGAGGATACCATGCGTATTACCGATATTCTTGAAGTTACCAAACCTATTTCTTCCCCTATCCGAAACGCCTATATCGATTTCAGTCAAATGACCTGCAGTATGGTTGCCGTGGTGACCGATGTCGTGATTGACGGGCGCCGCGTGGTGGGCTACGGCTTTAACTCCAACGGACGTTACGGGCAGGGCGGTTTGATTCGTGACCGCTTCCGCGACCGCATTCTTAAAGCCGATCCTGACAGTTTGCTGAACGACAAAGGCGACAATCTCGATCCGCACCGCATCTGGGATGTAATGATGACGAATGAAAAACCGGGTGGGCACGGCGAACGTTCGGTGGCGGTCGGCACCTTGGATATGGCGATTTGGGACGCGGTGGCGAAAATTGCGCAAAAACCGTTGTTCCAATTATTAGCTGATCGCGAAGGAATCCAAGCCAATCCGCGTATTTTCGTGTACGCTGCCGGCGGTTATTATTATCCGGGTAAGGATTTGAAAGCTTTACAGCAGGAAATGCGCGGCTATATTCATCGCGGTTATAACGTAGTAAAAATGAAAATCGGCGGCGCCTCATTAGAAGAAGATCAACGCCGTATCGAAGCGGTATTACAGGAAATCGACGGTGACGCGCAACTGGCGGTGGACGCCAACGGTCGTTTTGATTTGGAAACCGCTATTGCCTACGCCAAAATGCTGCGTCAATACCCGCTGTTCTGGTATGAAGAAGCGGGCGATCCGCTGGATTATGCTTTGCAAGCTGCATTGTCGGAATTCTATCCGGGTACGATGGCGACTGGTGAAAATTTATTCTCTCATCATGAAGCACGCAATCTGTTACGTTACGGCGGCATGCGCCCGGACCGTGATTATTTGCAATTCGACTGCGCCCTTTCCTACGGCTTGGTGGAATATCTCAGAACGCTGAAAGTGGTGAAAGACGCCGGCTGGTCGTGGTCGCGTTGTATTCCGCACGGCGGCCATCAAATGTCGCTCAATATCGCCGCCGGGCTGGGTTTGGGCGGTAACGAAAGCTATCCGGATTTGTTCCAACCTTACGGTGGTTTCCCGGATTCCGTCCGAGTGGAAGACGGTCACATCGTCATGCCGGAACTGCCGGGCATCGGTTTTGAAGGCAAATCCGATCTGATTAAGGTTATGCGTGAATTAGCGGAATAACGGTTTTCCATAGGAAAAGTGCGGTGAAAAAACGATGCGTTTTTTTCCCGCACTTGAAGTGTGCTATTTCAGCGTTAACAATGTCAGCACTTCATAATGCGCGGTGTGCGGGAACATGTCGAACAGCCGGATTTTCCGCATTTGGTAATGGGTGAGAGATTGCAGATCTTTTCCCATGGTGACGGCGTTGCAGCTGGAATAAAGCAGAAATTGCGGGCGCAGATTGTTAAGAAATTCCGCCAGCGGCTTGCCGATGCCGCGACGGGGCGGATTGACGATGACCAAATCCGGTTTGTCGTCATCCTGATTCAAAGCGAAATTGGCGGCGTCGAGGGATTGAAAACGCACGTTTTTCAGACCGCACTTTTGCGCCGATAAGGTGGCGGAATAAACGGCGGAAGGCGAAATTTCAATGCCCGTCAGCGCCACGTCGGGATTGTTCGCCTGCAACGCCGCGGCGCAATGTAAACCGAATCCGCCCACGCCGCAGAACAAATCCCACAACCGATTCACCGGCAAATCTTTCACCCAATTCTGTGCCGTAGCGTATAAACCTTCGGCGACGACGGGATTAGTCTGGAAAAAGCCTTGCGGGCGAATGAACAACGGAATGCCGTTGAATCGTTCTTCCAGCACCTGTTGTTCGGTGAGAAAAATCTCTTTTTCGCCTTCCAGAATCGCCGCGTGTTGCGGTTGAACGTTCGCCGTGACCACGGTTAAATCGGGTAATTTTGTTAATAATCCCGCCAGTTCCCGTTGTATTAACCGCAATTTCGCTTCAGATCGCAACACGAAGCGTAACATCAGTTTTTGATTGACGCGACTTTCCGTCAGCAAAATATATTTCAGCTCGCCTTTTTGTTTGGCAATGTTATAAGGCACTAACCCGGCCCGTCCGATAAAATCCTTCAGCACGGAAAAAATGTCGGGAAAACGAGCGGGATAAAGCGGACAATCCGTTAAATCCGTCGCTTGGTTTTGTTCATTGATAATCCCCAAAACCGGTCGTTCCACCGCACCGCTCACCACCATTTTGGCTTTATTGCGAAAGCCGGATTGCGCCGACTGAAACGGCGCCGTCCATTCAAGTTGAGATTGATCCAATGCCGAAATTTGTTGTTTCAGATGGATTTGTTTCCGCGTTAATTGGGCGTCATACGGCGTTTCGAGCCATTGGCAGGAAGTGCAGGTTCGGGTTTGGTAGTGGGGGCAGGTGATCATTTGGGTAATTTGGTTATTGAGATTGAATTCTGTCATTTCTGCTTTTCTTTGTCTCGCCAAAGAAAGGCGTTCGTTTTGTCTTGTTTCTTGAAAATAGTGAAATTTGTTTCACGAAAATCTTGTTAACTTGCGCGCTCAGACAAACAAGATTTTCCACAAATTTCATCGTTTTCAGATGGCAAAAAGGGGAACCGCTTGTACATCTAAATTTATAGTTTTTTTATTAATTGTAAAAAAACGTTTAAAAATTTGACCGCACTTTTTATTGTAAAACTCCAATGGGCCCCGTCTGAGGTGCCTGAGCGACTTGAAATTTTTAGGAAAATAAGTTTGTTTGAGCGTAGCGAGTTTACTTATTTTCCGTGAAGAAAATTTCAATCAAGCGAAGAACAGAACCGAAGTCGGGGTGCACTTTCTTTTGCATACTTTTCTTTGTGTAGGCAAAGAAAAGTATGGCGCCTTTGGCGAAGCAAAGAAAGTAAGATCAAACCGATTGCCATTGTTCCTGAAGTGCGGTTAATTTTTTTGAATTTTCCCGCCATCTGGCGGTTTGAGTCAATTCGTTCCAGTTAAAGGTTTTCTGCTTAAATAATGTCTGTAACCGCTGTTGGCGGGCTTCGAAGTGCGGTCGGCTTTCGTTAAGTTTTAGCTTGTCCAGTACTTGTACGACGCCGTCGGGTTCGTTGCACAGTAACAGCAAATCACAGCCGGCGTTGAGGGCTTTTTCGCTGCGGGTGACAAAATCGCCCATGAAACCGGCGCCTTTCATTCCGAGATCGTCGGAGAAAACGGCGCCTTTGAAGCCCAGTTTTTGACGCAAGATGTCCTGTAACCAATATTTTGAACCGCTGGCGGGCTGATCGTCGCAATCGGTGTAAATAACGTGCGCCGGCATGACGGCGTCCAATTTATTTTGAGCGATGAGTTGCTGGAACGGTTGAATATCCCGTTCGAAAATAACGGCGCTCGGGCGGTCGTCGAAAGGCGTTTCCAGGTGGCTGTCAGCCAAAACCTGTCCGTGTCCGGGGAAATGTTTGCCGGTGCTTGCCATGCCGGCGGCGTGCATGCCGTCGATAAAGGCGGTTGCCAAAGGAACGGCGGATTCCGCGTCGTCGCAGAAGCTGCGATCGCCGATGGCTTTGCATTGGTGTCCCAAATCCAATACCGGCGCAAAGCTGAGATCAATATCCAACGCCGTCATTTCCGCCGCCATTTGCCAGCCGGCTTCTTTTGCCATGGCGAGTTGCCGCGCCGGTTCCCGAATCAAGGCCGCGAAAGCTTGCATGGCGGGCAGTTTGGTGAACCCTTCACGGAAGCGTTGTACCCGTCCGCCTTCCTGATCCACCGTGATAAGCAACGGTTTTTTAACCCGCCGGCGGATGTCTTTGATTAATGCCTGAATTTGTTCGCGATCGTAAAAATTTCGGGTAAACAGAATCAATCCGGCCACCAACGGATGTTCAAGCCGTTCGACTTCTTCCTGGTGTAAAGTTTGATCTTTCAGGTCGATAAGTAATGTGGACATATTAGTTTCGTAAATAAAGACGGTAATTCACGCTTTCCGGCGTCGGTTTTTGCAACGGCAAGGCGTATTTTTGTTGCGGATTCAACAACAAACTGCCGCTGTAAGCTTCCTGCGTGGCGCTGACTGGTTGGGTGACGCCGTTTTCCGCATACCAGAAAATATCGTAACGCACGGCTAGCGGCGCGTCGGTTTTGTTTTTTACCCAAGCCGAATTATCGCTGACGCTTGCTTCAATGAACGGATTAAGCTCGGCGGTGATGTTTAAAATCGGGTCGTGCGTGTGCACTAAATTCGGTCGGGAGGAACAGGCCGTCAGCAAAAGTGCGGTCACAAAAAGCAACGTTTTTTTCATCATGATTTCGCCAGCATTTTTCCTAAGGGTTCGCCGCCGACCAAATGCATATGAATGTGGAACACTTCCTGTCCGCCGTGTTTATTGCAGTTGACGATTAAACGGTAACCGTCTTTTGCAATGCCTTCCGCTTCGGCAATTTTTGCCGCCACGGTAAACAGACGGCCTAACGTCGCTTCGTCTTCGGCGGTGACGTCGTTAACGGTCGGGATCAGCTTGTTAGGAATGATTAACACGTGAGTTTTGGCTTGCGGCGCGATATCGCGGAATGCGGTGACGAGCTCGTCCTGATAAACGATATCCGCCGGAATTTCTTTGCGAATAATTTTACTGAAAATAGTTTCTTCCGCCATAAGATTGCTCCTTTTTTATCGGGTTGATTTCGTTTAAAAATCAGCGGTTATTGACCGCACTTTTTATCAGAAATTGAGCGAAAACGCAATTTTGATCAGGAAGATTTTGATCAAGCTCAAGTTTCTGGTTTTTAGTGGTTAAATCCTTTTTGATTTATTGATCCGATGCTCTATAATTAAAAAAATTTATAAGATTTCAAAAATTTTTTAATTTGTGACTGACGGATAAATTCAGTAGAATAATTTAAAATAACTAGAATAAGGTATCTCTGTGAAACCCGAAGAAAATTTGTCAACGGTGGCGGCAACCCCCGCTCAGATGGCGCAAATCGGCGAAGACGTCGGTGCTTATAAAGCGACGAAAAATCAATTCTATTCTTTTCTTTCCGCTATTTCCGCCGGTGCTTTTATTGCACTTGCGTTTGTATTTTATACTACCACTCAGACCGGTTCTGCCGGCGCACCCTGGGGATTGACCAAATTGGTGGGCGGCTTGGTGTTCTCATTAGGCGTTATTATGGTTGTGGTGTGCGGTTGCGAACTGTTTACTTCATCCACAATGACCACCGTTGCCCGTGCCAATAATCGGATTAGCACCTTTCAAATGGTGCGAAACTGGATTGTGGTGTATTGCGGGAATTTTGTCGGCGGTTTGTGTATTGTCGGCTTAATTTGGATGGGCGGTCAGACCATGGCGGCAAACGGTCAATGGGGTTTAACGATTTTAACCACGGCGCAGCATAAAATTCACCATACTTGGTTCGAAGCCTTTGCGCTGGGCGTTTTGTGTAACATTATGGTGTGTCTGGCGGTATGGATGACCTATGCCGGTAAAACCTTAACGGATAAGGCGTTTATTCAGATTTTACCGATCGGTTTATTCGTGGCGTCAGGGTTCGAGCACAGCGTGGCGAATATGTTTATGATTCCGATGGGCATCATTACGGCTCATTTCAGTACGCCTGATTTCTGGCAGGCGATCGGGTTAAATCCTGAACAATTTGCGGATTTGGATGTCTACCATTTTATTGTGAAGAATTTAATTCCGGTGACATTAGGTAACCTGGCGGGCGGCGGAATTTGTGTGGCGTTATTGCAGTGGTACACCAATAAACCGCATGCTCACTAAAGTTTGGGGTAAGTGCGAAAACGCGGTAATTTTTGACCGCACTTACAAGGTTTCATTATCAATACTAAAAAAGGAAGTATTACAATGGCTCAATTAACTGAAGCTCAACAAAAAGCATGGGAAGGATTTGTTCCCGGTGAATGGCAAGAAGGCGTGAATTTACGCGACTTCATCCAAAAAAACTATACTCCGTATGAAGGTGACGAGTCATTCCTTGCCGATGCGACTCCGGCGACCACTGAATTGTGGAACGCTGTGATGGAAGGCATCAAAATCGAAAACAAAACTCACGCACCGTTAGACTTTGATGAGCACACGCCGTCAACCATCACTTCTCACAAACCCGGTTATATCAACAAAGATTTGGAAAAAATCGTCGGTTTACAAACCGATGCTCCGTTAAAACGCGCAATCATGCCGTTCGGCGGGATTAAAATGATCAAAGGTTCTTGTCAGGTTTACGGTCGTACTTTGGATCCGAAAGTGGAATTCATTTTCACCGAATACCGTAAAACCCATAACCAAGGCGTATTCGACGTTTATACGCCGGACATTTTACGTTGCCGTAAATCAGGCGTGTTAACCGGTTTGCCGGACGCTTACGGTCGCGGTCGTATTATCGGTGACTATCGTCGTTTGGCCGTATACGGTATCGATTATTTAATGAAGGATAAAAAAGCCCAATTCGATTCATTACAACCGCGTTTGGAAGCGGGCGAAGATATCCAGGCAACCATTCAATTACGCGAAGAAATTGCCGAACAACACCGTGCATTAGGCAAAATTAAAGAAATGGCGGCTTCTTACGGTTACGATATTTCCGGTCCTGCAATGAATGCAAAAGAAGCCATCCAATGGACATATTTTGCGTATCTGGCGGCGGTTAAATCACAAAACGGTGCGGCAATGTCGTTCGGTCGTACTTCAACCTTCCTGGATATTTATATCGAACGCGACTTAAAACGCGGTTTAATCACGGAACAGGAAGCCCAGGAATTAATGGACCACTTAGTGATGAAATTACGTATGGTTCGTTTCTTACGTACGCCTGAATACGATCAATTATTCTCAGGCGACCCGATGTGGGCAACGGAAACCATCGCAGGGATGGGCTTAGACGGTCGTCCGTTAGTGACTAAAAACAGCTTCCGCGTATTACACACTTTATACACCATGGGTACTTCTCCGGAACCGAACTTAACCATTCTTTGGTCTGAACAGTTGCCTGAAGCGTTCAAACGTTTCTGTGCGAAAGTATCTATCGACACTTCATCCGTACAATACGAAAACGACGATTTAATGCGTCCGGACTTTAACAACGACGACTATGCCATCGCATGTTGCGTATCGCCGATGGTTGTGGGTAAACAAATGCAGTTCTTCGGCGCCCGCGCAAACTTGGCGAAAACAATGTTATACGCAATCAACGGCGGTATCGATGAGAAAAACGGTATGCAGGTCGGTCCTAAAACCGCGCCGATTACCGACGAAGTATTGAATTTCGATACCGTAATCGAACGCATGGACAGCTTCATGGACTGGTTGGCGACGCAGTATGTTACCGCATTGAACATCATCCACTTCATGCACGATAAATATGCTTATGAAGCGGCATTGATGGCGTTCCACGATCGCGACGTATTCCGTACAATGGCTTGCGGTATCGCCGGTCTTTCCGTGGCGGCGGACTCTTTATCCGCAATCAAATATGCGAAAGTGAAACCGATTCGCGGCGACATCAAAGATAAAGACGGCAATGTGGTGGCTTCAAATGTAGCGATTGACTTCGAAATCGAAGGCGAATATCCGCAATTCGGTAACAACGATCCGCGCGTTGATGACTTAGCGGTTGACTTGGTTGAACGTTTCATGAAGAAAGTTCAAAAACATAAAACTTACCGCAATGCGACACCGACACAATCTATCCTGACTATCACATCCAACGTGGTATACGGTAAGAAAACCGGTAATACGCCGGACGGTCGTCGTGCGGGCGCTCCGTTCGGACCGGGTGCCAACCCAATGCACGGTCGTGACCAAAAAGGTGCGGTGGCGTCATTAACGTCTGTGGCTAAACTGCCGTTTGCTTACGCGAAAGACGGTATTTCATATACCTTCTCAATCGTACCGAATGCGTTAGGTAAAGACAGCGACGCACAAAAACGTAATCTTGCCGGTTTATTGGACGGTTATTTCCACCACGAAGCGACGGTGGAAGGCGGTCAGCACTTAAATGTGAACGTATTGAATCGCGAAACATTGTTAGATGCTATCGATCATCCTGAAAAATATCCGCAATTAACCATTCGCGTTTCAGGTTATGCCGTTCGTTTTAACTCATTAACCCGCGAACAGCAACAAGACGTGATTACTCGTACATTCACTCAGGCAATGTAATTGGGTAACGCGAAAAAAACGTAATAAAATCCGACCGCACTTTTGTGGTCGGATTTTTCTTAATAGGAGAAAAATATGTCGATTACCGTTCTTGCCAGCTTTCAGGTGAAAACCGAAAAGGTGGCGGATTTTTTAGCCGCATGCCGTGAGCTGACCGAACACACTATGAAAGACAAAGGCGTGCTGTTCTATGAATTACAGCGCAATAACGAAAACGCCAATTTGTTCGTTTTTGTGGAACGTTGGGAAAGCCGGGCGGATTTAGATGCGCATTTGGCGACGGCTCATATCCAAAAAGCCTTTCCGATTTTTCTGGAATGCTGTCAATCCGAACCTGTCGTGCAGGTTTTCAGCCCTGTTTTCTAACTTATTTTTTATTTGATAAAAGGGCGATTTTGCCCTTTTTTTACGAAAATTTGTGATCCGCCTCACAAAATAAATTCTTTTTCGCTCATTTTGCTGTTCTAAAACGCGCATTTCTACTAATATATACCTATATTTTCTTCATTTCTTTTCTTTGTGGGGCATTTTATGACAATGTCGTCTCTTTATAAAAATGCGGGTGATTTCTCGCCTGTCAGTACGGATGTGATTATTATCGGTGGCGGCGCGACCGGTGCAGGGATTGCACGCGACTGCGCATTACGCGGATTGAAATGCGTGCTGTTGGAGCGGCGCGATATTGCCACCGGAGCGACCGGTCGCAATCACGGTTTACTGCACAGCGGCGGACGTTACGCCGTGAACGATCGGGAATCCGCGGAAGAATGTATCAAAGAAAATCTCATCTTAAAAAACATCGCCCGTCACTGCGTGGACGATACTAAAGGTCTTTTCATCACATTGCCCGAAGACGATTTGAATTATCAGAAAACCTTTATTGACGCCTGTACTGCCTCGGGCATTGAAGCGGTCGCGATTGATCCCGCTTTGGCGCGCTACATGGAGCCGTCGGTGAATCCCGAATTGCTGGGCGCCGTGGTTGTGCCGGACGGTTCCGTCGATCCTTTCCGTTTAACCGCCGCCAATATGATTGACGCCACCGAGCACGGCGCGCAGATTTACACTTATTGTGAAGTGATTGGCCTGATTCGCGAAGGCGATAAAGTCATCGGCGTTAACGTATATGATCACAAAAACGCAGTGAAACGGCAATTTTTTGCTCCGGTTGTGGTGAATGCCGGCGGAATCTGGGGACAAGGCATTGCGGAATATGCCGATTTGAAAATTCGTATGTTTCCGGCGAAAGGCGCGTTACTGGTTATGGGTCACCGCATTAATAAATTAGTGATCAACCGTTGCCGTAAACCGGCGGACGCCGATATTTTAGTGCCGGGCGACACCATTTGTGTTATCGGTACCACATCCAGCCGCATTCCTTATGATCAAATCGATAACATGGAAGTTACGCCGGAAGAAGTGGACATTTTATTCCGCGAAGGCGAAAAACTGGCGCCGAGCCTGCGCTACACTCGCGTGCTGCGCGCTTACGCCGGCGTGCGCCCGCTGGTGGCGACCGATGACGATCCCTCCGGTCGTAATGTCAGTCGCGGTATTGTTCTGCTTGATCACGCCAAACGCGACGGTTTGGAAGGATTCATCACTATCACCGGCGGTAAACTGATGACTTATCGCCTGATGGCGGAATGGGCGACGGATTTAGTGTGTAAAAAACTCAACGTCAATAAAAAATGCGAAACGGCCGACCGCACTTTACCGGGTTCGGAAGAATCCCGCGACGAAATCAACAAAAAAATCGTCAATATTCCGAAAACCATCAGCAGTTCCGCCGTTTACCGGCACGGTACTCGCGCTAAACCGATGCTTGAAAACGAGCGTTTAGATCGTTCTTTAGTGTGCGAATGCGAAGCGGTGACCGCCGGTGAAGTTCGTTATGCTGTGGATAACTTAAATATTAATAATCTGGTGGATTTACGCCGCCGTACCCGCGTGGGAATGGGCACCTGTCAGGCGGAATTATGCGCTTGCCGGGCGGCGGGACTCATGGCGCGTTTCGATGTGGCGACACCGCGTCAGTCCACCCTGCAACTTGCCTCGTTTATGGAAGAACGCTGGAAAGGCATTCAACCTATCGCCTGGGGCGATGCCATGCGTGAATCGGAATTTACCAGCTGGATTTATTACAGCTTGCTGGGGCTGAATGATGTGCAACCGCAGGCGGTGGAAGGAGTGAATAATAATGAATTTTGATGTGGTGATTATCGGCGGCGGATTGGCGGGATTAACCTGCGGTATTGCGCTGCAGGAACAGGGTAAACGTTGTGCGATTGTGAATAACGGGCAGGCGGCAATCGACTTTTCCACAGGCTCGATGGATTTATTGGGGCGTTTACCAAACGGAGAAAACGTGCAAAAAATTGACCGCACTTTAGCCAATTTAGCCGAACAATTGCCCGCGCATCCTTATGCCAAATTGGGCGCTGAACGCGTATTAGCAAAAGCCAAACAGTTTGAGCAACTGGCGGCTAAATTAAATTTAGGATTGGTGGGCGGTCTTGACCAAAATCACGCGCGCGTCACACCGCTTGGCGGTTTGCGCCGTACCTGGCTTTCTCCGAATAGCGTGCCGACCGTGCAACAGGACGAGCTTTTCCCTTATCATCATATCGTGATTCTGGGCATTGAAGGCTACCATGATTTCCAACCGCAATTATTGGCGGACAACCTGAAATTGCAGGCGCAATTCGCTCATTGCGACATTAAAACCGGCTTCCTGGAGATTCCGGAATTGGATTTCTTACGCCAGCAATCTCGCGAGTTCCGCAGTGTGCACATTGCGCAAACCCTGGAACAAAAAGTAAACTTAGCGTCTTTGGTGAATGAAATTCGTCAGGTGGCAAGCGGCGCGGACGCCGTATTTTTGCCGGCCTGTTTCGGGCAAAACAGTCAGGCTTTCTTCAACGAATTACAGGCGGCGACGGATTTCACTTTATTTGAACTGCCGACTCTGCCGCCGTCATTATTAGGCGGTCGTCAGCATAAAATTTTACGTCAGCATTTCGAGCAGTTAGGCGGCGTGATGATGAACGGCGACCGGGCGTTACAGGCCGAATTTGACGGTAATCGCGTCACCAAACTGTTCACCCAAATGCACGAAGACGAGCCTTTAACGGCGGATAATTACGTATTGGCGTCCGGCAGTTTCTTCAGCAACGGCTTGGTGGCGGAATTCGAAAAAATTTACGAACCGGTATTCGGTGCGGATATTATACAATCCGAGCAATTCGATCCGGCCAATCATTTTACTTGGACGACCAAACGTTTCTCCGCGCCGCAACCTTATCAATCCGCCGGCGTGGTGATTAACGCGGATTGTCGGGTGCAAAAGTGCGGTCGGTTTTTTGATAATTTATATGCGACGGGCGCGGTCATCGGCGGTTTCAACGGCATTGAACTGGGTTGCGGTTCGGGTGTCGCGGTGGTGACGGCGTTAACCGTGGCGGATAAAATTGCAGAAAAAATCGGGGGCTAATATGAATATTCAGGAACTCATTGCCAAAGCGCAAAAAGAATTCGAATCACCCGTAACGCAACATACCCATGCCGACGAATCTTTCGAACAATGCTTGAAATGTACCGCTTGTACGGCGGTTTGTCCGGTGACGAAAGTGAATCCGCTTTATCCGGGCCCGAAACAGTCCGGGCCGGACGGCGAACGTCTGCGTCTGAAAAGTGCGGATTTTTATGACGAAGCGCTGAAATATTGCCTGAATTGTAAACGTTGCGAAGTGGCTTGCCCGTCTGATGTGAAAATCGGCGATATTATCGTGCGCGCCCGTAACAAATATTTGGATCGTCAGCATAAACCATTAGTACATAAACTGCGCGACGCGATTCTGAGCAACACCGACATTATGGGCTCGCTCAATACGCCGTTGGCACCGATTGTGAATACCATCACCGGCTTGAAGGCAACCAAATTCCTACTGGAAAAAACTATCGGCGTCAGTAAACATCGCACTTTACCAAAATATGCTTTCGGTACGTTTCGTAATTTCTATTTGAAAAAAATGGCGGCGCAACAGGCGAAATACGAAAATAAAATCGCCTATTATCACGGCTGTTACGTGAATTACAACAATCCGCAACTGGGCAAAGAAGTGATTGAGGTGTTTAACGCCCTGGATATCGGCGTGGTGTTGCTGGAAAAAGAAAAATGTTGCGGTTTGCCGTTAATGGTGAACAGTTTCCCCGAACGGGCGAAGAAAGTCGCGCAGTTTAACACCGATTATATCGGCAAAATGGTGGACGAAAACGGGCTGGATGTAATTGGCGAAGCGTCGAGTTGCACGCTGAACCTGCGCGAGGAATACCATCACGTGTTGGGCATAGACAACGCAAAAGTGCGTCCGCACATTCATCTGGCGACGGTTTATCTGTATAAATTATTACAGCAGGGCAAAAAACTGCCGTTAAAACCGCTAAATCTGAAAGTGGCGTATCACACCGCCTGCCATGTGGAAAAAGCGGGTTGGGCGCCTTATACGCTGGAAGTGTTGCGTCGGATTCCGGGATTGGAAATCATTATGCTGCCGTCGCAATGTTGCGGTATTGCGGGAACTTACGGTTTCAAAGCGGAAAATTACGAAAAATCGCAAGCTATCGGCAAATCCTTATTCGACGCCATTAACGAAAGCGGCGCGGATTACGTGATTTCCGAATGTCAAACCTGTAAATGGCAAATCGATATGTCGAGCAACCTGACCTGTTTGCATCCGTTTACTTTGCTTTCCATGGCATTGGATAAATAAGGACAATCGAGACAAAAGTGCGGGAGAAAAAAGCAACGTTTTTTACACGTTGCTTTTATTTTTCTGCGCTAAAGGAAGAGCCCTTCTTTCAATGATAACGAAGAAAAAACAAGAGAAATTTCGACCGCACTTTATTGCTGAAGTGCGGTCGAACGTTGATTAATAAACGCCTTGAGCCAGCATGGCGTCGGCCACTTTGACGAAACCGGCGATATTCGCGCCGACAACATAATTGATATTGCCTTTTTCGTCGGAACCGTATTTTTTACAGTTGGCGTGAATGTTCAACATAATGTCGTGTAATTTTCGGTCAACCACTTCCGCCGTCCAGTATTCGCGTTGCGAACCTTGTGCCATTTCCAAACCGGAAGTTGCCACGCCGCCCGCATTCGCCGCTTTACCCGGCCCGAACAACACGCCCGCTTGCTGGAACGCTTCGGTCGCTTCGATGGTGGTCGGCATGTTCGCCCCTTCCGCCACCAATTCTACGCCGTTCGCAATTAATGTTTTTGCCGCATCCAAATCTAATTCGTTCTGTGTTGCGCAAGGTAATGCGATGTCGGCTTTTACGCTCCACGGTTTTTCACCGGCAACATATTTCAAACCGAATTTTTCCGCATAATCTTTCACGCGACCGCGTTGAACGTTTTTGATTTCCAATAAAGCCGCTAATTTTTCTGCGGTGAAGCCCGCTTCGTCGTAAACGTAACCGGAGCTGTCGGAACAGGTTACTACTTTCGCGCCTAGTTGAAGGGCTTTTTCGATAGCGTATTGCGCCACGTTACCGGAACCGGATACGATCACGGTTTTACCTTCAAAGGAACGACCTTTTTCCGCCAACATCGCTTGGGCGAAATAAACCAAGCCGTAACCCGTGGCTTCCGGACGAATCAGGCTGCCGCCGAAAGACAAACCGCGACCGGTAAACACGCACGCCGCCTGGTTGGATAATTTTTTCATGTAACCGGCAAGATAGCCCACTTCGCGACCGCCTACGCCAATGTCGCCCGCCGGCACGTCCGTATCCGGACCCACGTGACGATATAATTCGGCAATTAACGCTTGGCAGAAACGCATGACTTCACCGTCGGATTTGCCTTTCGGATCAAAGTCGGAGCCACCTTTACCACCGCCCATCGGCAATGTGGTTAACGCGTTTTTGAAGATTTGTTCGAAGCCTAAGAATTTTAAAATAGACAGATTAACGGACGGGTGAAAACGCATGCCGCCTTTGAACGGGCCGATTGCGCTGTTGAATTGGACGCGGAATGCGCGGTTAACTTGCGTTTGACCTTTGTCGTCGGTCCAGGCGACACGGAATTGAATAGCGCGTTCCGGTTCCACCAAACGTTCCAATAATGCTTGTGAACGATATTGCGGATTTTTTTCCAGGAACGGCCAGATAGACGTGAATACTTCACGTACAGCCTGTAAAAACTCCGGTTGGTTGCCGTCGCGTTTTGCCACTAAAGCTAAAAATTCTTCTAATGATGCTACCGAGTTTGACATGATAAAATCCTTATGTTGAATGCTTGTTATGATAATATGACGTCGTTTTACCGACTCGCCCTTTAATATGCAACAGAACAAAATTGAAAAGCAAACGATTTCTTGGCGAACGGCGCAAAAAAATGAAAAAATCTTTATAAAATTAAATATAATTTAAAAAATATTTATTTTTATTAAACAATGGATAAGTTTTTAACTAAAATTTAAAGTTAATTTTGTATTGTCGTATAAAATCTTGGTTTTTTCTAATCGTTAAATCGGTGTTTTTGGGTCAGAATCAGGACGGCTTAGATTTAGACATTATCTAATGAAATGTTTTAATGCCTAGATTTCATCTAATTTATCTGCGGTGAGGCGGAAGAATCTCTTTTTAAAGAGATTGAAATGAATATTTGAGAAATAAACATTGAATGGCAGCCGCGAGAAGGTCGGGTTTTGACGTAAAGTGCGGTCAAAATTTCTTTAGTTTTTTTATTCGCCGTTCTTGAAAGATTGGCTCGTTCCTTTGGGAGACCGGCAAAACCAATGTTCAAAAAACGACGATTTTTACGACCGCACTTTGTCGTCAACAAAAATGTCGAATTAATTTGGTCAGCAAATCTCTGGTCGGCTGAATGAATTCGGCGGATAAAAATTCATCGGGCTGGTGCGCCTGTTCGATGGAACCGGGGCCCAAAACCAGCGTCGGGCAAAGTTCCTGAATGAACGGCGCTTCGGTGCAGTAATTCACTACTTCGCATTTTTCGCCCAGCAGCTTTTCCACCACTTGTACTACTTGAGCGGAATGTTCGCATTCGTAGCCGGGAGTCGCTTCGTGCAGATTACGGATAGAAAGGCGGTCGCCGTATTGAGCGAACATCGGCGCCAGTTTTTCCCGCAGCATTTCGTCTAAATCTTCCAACCGCATTTTCGGCAACGGGCGAATGTCGAAATGCAATTCGCAGCAACCGCAGATCCGGTTCACCGCATCGCCGCCGTGAATAGCGCCGAGATTCATGGTCGGATAAGGAATGTCGAAAGCGGCGTGATGATATTTTTCCCGCAGCTCATTACGCATTTGCAGTAAATAGCCGGTGGCTTCATGCATGAGTTCGATAGCGTTAATGCCTTTGGACGGATCGCTAGAATGCCCGGATTTCCCTACAATCCGCAGGCCTTTGCCGATGTGTCCCTTGTGGGCGCGAACGGGGCGCAACGATGTGGGCTCACCGATAATCGCGCAATCCGGACGGATATGAGTGTGTTTAATGAAGGTACGCGTGCCCAGCATCGTGGTTTCTTCATCGGCGGTGGCAAGAATGCGTAGCGGTTTGGTGAGCTTGGTTAAATCGATTTGCTGCACGGCGTCCAGCACAAACGCAAAAAAGCCTTTCATATCCGCCGTCCCCAGGCCGTAAAATTTGCCGTTTTGTTCGGTCAGTTTAAAAGGATTGAACGTCCAGCGATCCTGATCAAACGGCACGGTGTCCGTATGCCCCGCCAGCAGCAAACCGCCTTCGCCTTCGCCGTAAGTGGCAAGCAGATTGTATTTATCGTTGCTGCCTTCTACCGGTAAAATGTCGGTTTTAAAACCTAAATCGGACAACCAGCTCGCCAGCAATTCGATTAAAGTGCGGTTGGAAATATCGTTGTTTTTGTCGATGTCGCTGATGGTCGGAATGGCGATCAACTGCGAATACATGTCGAGAAATTGAGGATGTGATTTCATTGCGTTTGCCTTAAATTAAAGGTTGATTTTTAAATATTTATGCAGAATAATAGCATAATTAATCACTGAAAAGCATTTTTACACATTATAATACAGGATTGATCATGGCACAAAAAGCAATCGTTGTCGGTGCAAGCGGTTATACCGGCGCGGAATTAGCGAAAATCTTAACCCGCCACCCTGAATTCGAACTCACCGGTTTGTATGTTTCAACCAACAGTCAGGACGCCGATAAACCCATTTCGACACTGTATCCTCAGCTTCGTACGATTTGTGATTTGCCGTTACAACCGTTGCCGGAAGATTTAACCGAAATCGCGCAGAATGCGGATTTGGCGTTTTTCGGCACCGCTCATGAAGTCAGTCATAATTTGGTTCCGATTTTCCTGAAAAACGGTTGTAAAGCGTTCGATCTTTCCGGCGCATTCCGGGTAAACAACGTAGATTTTTACACGGAATATTACGGTTTCACCCATCAATATCCCGAATTACTGGAAAAAGCGGTGTATGGTTTGGCAGAATGGAATCACGAAAAAATCGCGCAAACGGATTTAGTAGCGGTAGCGGGCTGTTATCCGACGGTTTCTCAGTTAAGTCTTAAACCGTTGATTGAAAACGATTTACTGGATCTCAACCAATTGCCGGTGATTAACGCGGTCAGCGGCGTAAGCGGCGCAGGACGTAAAGCCAGTCTGACCTCCAGCTTCTGCGAAGTCAGCCTGAACGCTTACGGCGTGTTTAATCACCGCCACCAACCGGAAATTGCCGTTCATTTAGGCGCGGAAGTGATTTTTACCCCGCATTTGGGCAATTTTAAACGCGGCATTCTGGCGACCATTACGGCAAAACTGAAAGCGGGTGTCACGGACGAACAAATTCGCGCCGCTTATCGCCAATATTATGCCGGTCGTCCGCTGGTGCGGGTTTACCAACAGGGCTTGCCGAGCATTAAAGCGGTAGAATTCACGCCTTATTGCGACATCGGCTTTGCCACCAAGAACGGACACATCATCGTGGTCGGCGCGGAAGACAATTTGTTGAAAGGCGCGGCGGCGCAAGCGGTGCAATGTGCCAATATTCGCTACGGATTCAATGAAGTTTTGGGCTTAATTTAGGCGATGAAGTGCGTTTTCCGCACATCATAACCGTTCAACTCCGACACGCTCCGCACAGGGCAAAGCGTGTCATCACGTAAAGTAAAAAATATATGAGACCATTAGTGATTAAACTGGGCGGCGTATTGCTGGATACACCGGCGGCAATGGAAAATCTGTTCACCGCGCTGGCAAAATATTTGCAAAATTCCGACCGCACTTTACTGATTGTTCACGGCGGCGGCTGCGTGGTGGACGATTTAATGAAGCGGCTGAATTTGCCGGTTCGCAAGAAAAACGGTTTGCGCGTGACGCCGAGCGATCAAATCGACATCATCGTCGGCGCTCTGGCGGGAATCGCCAATAAAACGCTGGTGGCGCAGGCGGCGAAATTCAAATTAAATCCGGTGGGATTATGTCTGGGAGACGGTGAATTAACCGTCGCCAAGCAGTTTGATCCGGAATTAGGGCACGTCGCCAATGTGATTGCGCACAACCCCGCTTTGCTGGATAATTTGCTTTCCGGCGGATTTTTGCCGATTATCAGTTCCATCGCGGTAGATGAAAACGGCTTGCTGATGAACGTTAATGCGGATCAGGCGGCCACGGCGATTGCTTCGCTGATTGATGCGGATTTGGTGATGTTATCCGATGTGGACGGCGTGCTGGATGCGGACAAAACGTTGCTGCCCGAATTAAACGCCGCGCAAATTGCACGATTAATTGAAGATAACGTCATCACCGACGGTATGATTGTAAAAGTCAACGCAGCGTTGGATGCGGCAAAAATTCTCAATCGCGGCGTGGATATCGCCAACTGGAAATATCCCGAAAAACTGACCGCACTTTTCTCCGGCGAGATTATCGGAACGAGGATTAATCCTTAACTTTAGTTTTTAAAGAGGAAAAGAATATGAAGATAGCAGTTTACAGTACAAAAAATTATGATCGAAAATATTTTGAATTGGTAAATGTAAAATACGGCTGCGATTTGGAATTCTTTGATTTCGCGTTAAGCGAACGTACCGCAAAAATGGCGGAGCATAGCGATGTGGTGTGTATTTTTGTGAATGATGACGGCAGTCGCAAAGTTTTGGAGAAATTAGCCGCACTTGGAGTGAAAATCGTGGCGTTGCGCTGTGCGGGTTTTAACAATGTGGATTTGCAGGCGGCGAAAGAATTGGGTATCAGCGTAGTACGCGTGCCGGCATATTCGCCGGAAGCGGTTGCGGAACATACCGTCGGTTTGATGTTGACATTGAATCGTCACATTCATCGTGCCTATCAACGTACCCGCGAAGCGAATTTTTCCCTCGAAGGATTGATCGGCTTTAATATGCACGGTCGTACCGTCGGTGTAATCGGCACCGGTAAAATAGGCGTGGCGGTGATGCGCATTTTAAAAGGTTTCGGCATGAATATTTTGGCGTTTGACCCGTTTAAAAATCCGGCGGCGGAAGAATTGGGAGCGAAATATGTGGAACTGGACGAATTATATGCGAAATCCCATATTATTACTTTGCATTGCCCGGCAACACCGGAAAATTATCATCTGTTGAATGCCGATGCATTCCGTAAAATGCGTGACGGCGTGATGATAATCAACACCAGTCGCGGTACCTTGATCGATACGCCGGCGGCAATAGAAGCGTTGAAGCTGCGCAAAATCGGTGCATTAGGCATGGATGTGTATGAAAACGAACGTGATTTATTTTTTGAAGATAAATCAAACGAAGTTATTGTCGATGACGTATTCCGACGTTTGTCGGCCTGTCACAACGTGTTGATTACTGGCCATCAAGCTTTTTTAACGGAAGAGGCTTTGATTAGCATTGCGGAGGTGACTTTATCCAATATTTATCAATTGGCAAAAGACGGCACTTGCACTAATTTGGTGCTGCCGAACTAAATAAACCGTGTAGGGCGGGAACTTGTTACCCGCCAATAGAACTATTGAAAAAAGGTGGGCGCGTGCGAGCCCACCCTGCGTTATAAGAGAGAAACAAATTATGGCACTTTGGGGCGGCCGCTTTACACAGGCGGCGGATAAACGGTTTAAAGATTTTAACGATTCATTGCGTTTTGACTATCGTCTGGCGGAACAGGACATCGAAGGTTCCATCGGCTGGTCGAAAGCGTTGGTCAGCGTGAATATTTTAACGCGGGAAGAACAGCAACGATTGGAAACGGCGTTGAACGAGTTGCTGATCGAAGTGCGGTCGAATCCGCAGGCGATTTTGCAGGACGACGCGGAAGATATTCACAGCTGGGTGGAAAGTAAACTGATTGACAGAGTCGGCAATCTGGGTAAAAAGCTGCACACCGGCCGCAGCCGTAACGACCAGGTGGCGCTTGACATCAAAATGTGGTGCAAAGCGCAGGTGCTGGAATTACAAAAAACCGTGCGCGAATTGCAGGCAAAGCTGGTGCTGACCGCCGAAAATACGCAGGACGCCGTCATGCCTGGCTATACGCACTTGCAACGCGCTCAGCCCATTAGTTTTGCTCACTGGTGCATGGCGTATGTGGAAATGCTGGAACGCGATTACACCCGCCTGGGCGACGCTTATCAGCGCATGAACGCTTGTCCGCTGGGCAGCGGCGCGTTAGCCGGCACGGCCTATCCGATCGATCGCGAACAGCTGGCGCGGGATTTGGATTTTGCTTACGCCACCCGTAATAGTTTAGACAGCGTATCCGATCGCGATCACATCATTGAATTGCTGTCCGCCGCTTCTTTGAGTATGGCGCATTTGTCGCGTTTTGCCGAAGACATGATTATTTTCAACAGCGGCGAAGCGGATTTTGTGGAGCTCTCCGATCGCGTGACATCCGGTTCATCGCTTATGCCGCAAAAGAAAAATCCCGATGCCTGCGAATTGATCCGCGGCAAAGCGGGACGGGTCATCGGCTCGCTGATGGGCATGCTGACGACGGTAAAAGGGCTGCCGTTGGCGTATAACAAAGATATGCAGGAAGACAAAGAAGGAATTTTTGACGCCCTTGATACTTGGCACGATTGCCTGACTATGGCGGCGTTCGTGCTGGAAGACATTAAAGTGAATGTGGAACGCACGCGCGAAGCGGCGTTAAAAGGCTATTCCAACGCCACGGAATTGGCGGATTATCTGGTGGCGAAAGGCGTGCCGTTCCGCGATTCTCACCATATCGTGGGCGAAACCGTGGTTTATGCCATTAAAGTACACAAAGGGCTGGAAGATTTAACGGTGGAAGAATTCCGTCAGTTCAGCGATGCGGTATCCGACGATGTGTACGAAATTTTATCGCTACAATCCTGTCTGGACAAACGTTGCGCCAAAGGCGGCGTGTCGCCGGCGAGAGTAGCGGAAGCCATTGCCGAGGCCAAACAACGTATCGGTTTAAAATCTTAAAAATTCTGCCCGCACTTTTAAGCGCAACGCTCAAAGTGCGGTCGATTTTTGACGAGTTTTTTGCCCGCAATGTTAACCGATGACTCGCAATAAAATCGGTTGGAAAGCGGGTTTTTTCTGCATTTTGCGGGTAAATAATTTTACCGCGGCAAAGGAAAGTGCGGTTAAAAAGAAGATAAAAACTGCGCGAATCAATTCGTCGGACAGCCAGATTTCAGTGGCGAAAGTGGTGATAATCAAGGTGAGCAAAGGCACCGCATAAAGCCAGAATGCGGACGCCATCAGCGAGCGTTCCGGCAAACCGATTTCCACCAGTTGCCCTTGTTTAACGGGGGTAAGCGTCTCCACCGAGAACAGATGTTCGCCCTGTTCTCCGGTTAATCCGGCAAGTGCCGCCGTGCCGCAGGCGTTTCTCGCCGCACAACTGCCGCACGCACTTTTGGTTTGGCATTTAACCGTGGCTTTACCCGTTTCGTAACGCACGACCACGGCGGTTTCCGTCATCATAAATTCTGATTCCTTAAAATTTTAAATCCTGCACGATACGTTTTGCCGTACCGATAGGCAGTTGCCCGATGAGGGTAATTTCTTTGTTGTTCATCGTTTCGCTGTAAATCGTGGTGGCGCCGTGTCGCAGCGAGCCGTTTTGCGCCTCGTTTTGTTGTCCGTCGGACACGAAAATTTCGAAAGTAAACAACCCGTCGCTGTAAAAACGACTTTCAATGCGGTTGCTTTCTTCGTCCGTTGTGAGCGTTTTATTCATTTGGCGAAAACCTTGCGGTAACCAGCTCAATTTCCAGTTTGAAGTTTTGCCCGCTTTGCGTTTATCGCTAATTAACGGCGGAAACGGCAGTTGTTCGACGCTTTCCACAAAAGGCAACGGCGTTTCGCTGGTGGCAAACTGAATGACGCGGAACTGGTCGAGTAATACGCCGTCTTGATCCAACAAATCGCTGCGCAGCAACAAATGGGTTTCTTCGTCAATGAAAACCACGTAATGATAGCGGAAATTATCCTTCGGTTTAATCCGCACCATTTGCACCATGCGATCCGCTATGCGATTGCGCCCGAGCGCGGTGAAATCGTAATATTTCGCCAGTTTGTCGAAATCAGCCTGCAGTAACGGCGGCAGATTATCCACAATATATTGGGATTTCAGGGTAAACGGGGCGATGTGAGGATTAAAATAGCTCACCATGTCGTCTCGTTGGATAATATCCCGTTTTACGCCGTCCATTGTGGTCATTTGCGCGTATTTTTTATTGTCTTTGAAGCTGTAACGATATTGCAACGCGTGATTATTACCGTTGTCGTTCTGCACAAAAATAAGCTGATAATTTAATTGTCGTTCCGCCTGTGTCATCGCGTTCAATAACTGTTGCGGCGAAAGATCGTCCGCCGCCCAAGCGGGTTCGGCAAGGACAAAACCGAATATACAGGCGAAAAGTGCGGTCGATTTTTGCAGAGTTTTTAACATTTGCGGAAGTTCCAACATAGCGTTTGACAAATAAAAAATCACCACCCCGAAAGGTGGTGAATCCGTTAAATGGAAAAATTATTTTTGTTGCTGACTGATGTTCACGCCGTCGGCATTAACGCGGCGTTGCAATTCATAGTTTTGCAATAACGCACCGATACGCTTGTTTTTTTGCTCAAGCTGTTGTGAAGTCACAATATCTTTTTCCGGCGCATTATAACTTACCGCACGCACGCTGTTGTTAAACGGCAATGTCTGCAACACCGGCGTATCTTCGGTTTTATCCGCCTGGGATGAGTTGAAAGATTGCACGCCCAACACAGCGACCAAGCACACGCCGGCCGCCACGGCGACTTGCATCATCGGCGCAAACGCCGCTTTGATTTTTTGCATGAACGGTAAGGTTTCCGCTTCTTCCGGAGTCGGTTGGGAAACCATTGCCGGTTCGGCATCAATCAAGGCATCCATTTTCGCCGTGAAATCCGCACCTAAAAATACGGTGGTTTCATCACGCATAACGGAACGGATAGCATGGAAATTGCCCCAGCTTTTTTGCAGTTCGGCATCGCGACATAATTCCGCAGTAAGCTCGTTACTTACGTTTTCACCGTCCATATAGGCTGAAAGTAACTCTTTTTGCATAATTTTTCCCCAGTTTATTCATTTAACGCTGAAGCAGCGGATTAATCTTGTTTTCCAGAATTTCCCTGGCGCGGAAAATACGCGAACGTACCGTTCCTACCGGGCAATCCATAATTTCGGCAATTTCCTCATAACTTAAACCTTCCAGTTCGCGCAGAGTAATTGCGGTTTTGAGTTCTTCTTGCATGCCATCAATGGTATCGAATACCACTTTACGCAATTCATTGGATAATAATTCGTTTTCCGGCGTATCCACACCGCGTAAATTGCCGCCGACATCATAACTTTCGGCGTCTTCCGCCAAAATATCTTCGTTCGGAGGGCGGCGGCCTTGTGCTGTTAAATAGTTTTTCGCCGTGTTCACCGCAATGCGATAAAGCCATGTATAGAAAGCGCTTTCGCCGCGGAAAGAATCTATTGAACGATACGCTTTAATAAAAGATTCCTGAACTACGTCCGGAATATCGTTACGCGAAATATAACGCGTCAATAAACCCGCCACTTTGTTTTGATAGCGGGAAACCAATAGATTAAAGGCTTTCTTATCGCCTTGCTGTACTCTTTCTACCAAGGCCTGATCTGTTAGCTGTTCAGCCATAATACTCCACTTTGTCAGCCCTAAGATTTAAGAGAGAAGCTTATTTGCTTTCTTAGAGCGAAATGATTCTAAAAAGTTCCTTTAGGATCAATAAAATTCTTAAGAAAATCTTAAGACGTGATATTTAATTTCCGATGGATTTCATCCACCATCGCCTGTAGCTCGGCATCGGGCGCGGAAGTGCGGTTAAAAAACCACGAGAAAAGTTGCAGATCCGAACAAGCTAAAAGCCGTACAAATACGGCTTTTTTATGATCGGGCAGCGCATCAAAATGCTGCCGGTAAAAAGGCATGATCACGTTATCCAGTTCCAGCATGCCGCGACGGCAGTCCCATTCAAGACGTAATTTATTGTATTCCATATTTTATCCTACGGAGAAAGTCGTTCTTTCAGCCAAATTTGATTTTCCAAACGGTAACGGATGCGATCGTGCAGCCGGCTCGGGCGACCTTGCCAGAATTCAATGGAATCCGGCACCACCACATAACCGCCCCAGTGCGGCGGACGCGGCACGTTTAACGGATGTTTCGCCGCAATCAGCGCCGCTTTCGCCAACAATACTTTTTTACCGGAAATGACCGTACTTTGTTCGCTTGCCCAAGCGCCGACGCGGCTGGTATAAGGACGGCTGGCGAAATATTCGTCGGATTTGGTTTCGTCCAATTTCATCACATGACCTTCCACCCGAACCTGACGTTCCAGTTCCGGCCAGAAGAAATTCAGGGCGGCAAACGGATTCGCCGCCAGGGATTGACCTTTTCGGCTTAAATAATTAGTAAAGAAAACAAAGCCTTGCGCATTCACTTCTTTCAATAATACCACACGACTGGACGGTTTGCCATTTTCCCCGACGGTGGCGACGTTCATCGCCGTAGGTTCGTTTACTTTCGCCAGGATCGCTTCTTTGAGCCATTTTTCGAATTGTTTAATCGGGTCGGCGTCGCACTGTTTTTCCGATAATTCACGTTTGCTGTAGTCTTCGCGAATATCATGTAATTCCATTTTTTGCTCCGTTATGCTTTTTCCGCAGTATAAAGCGGTTTCGGAAAAATCGCAAAGTGCGGTCGATTTTTCGCTAATTTTTTGAATTTCCGTTATAATTCGCACAAAATAAGTTTGAAACGGATTGGCTGCCGTGGTATCGGGCATGAAGCCAATAGAATTGGAACAATCGTTATGAAAATAATTATTCTGGGCGCCGGTCAGGTGGGCACGACGCTGGCCGAGAATCTGGTGAGCGAGGATAACGATATTACGCTGGTGGATAACGCGGAGGCGCGCTTGGAATATTTGCAGGATAAGCACGATTTGCGCGTGGTGCGCGGTTTGGCCTCGTCTCCTGCGGTATTGCGCGAAGCGGGCGCGCCTGATGCGGATTTGCTGGTGGCGGTTACCAGTTCCGATGAAGTGAATATGGTGGCGTGTCAGGTGAGCTATACCCTGTTCAACACGCCGACAAAAATCGCGCGTATCCGTCAGGGGGATTATTTACGGGAAAAAGATAAACTGTTTTTGCCGGAAGTTTTTCCTATCGATCACATTATTTCGCCGGAAAAACTGGTGAGTGACGAAGTGGTGCGGCTAATCGATTATCCCGGTGCGCTGCAAGTGGCGCATTTCGCCGATCAGCGCATTAGTTTGGTGGTGTGTAAAGCTTATTACGGCGGGCCGTTGGTGGGTTATGCCATTTCCGCTTTGCGCGAGCACATGCCGCACATCGATTGCCGGATTGTGTCGATTTTACGCCAGGATATTACCATTCGTCCGCAGGGGTCCACCATTATCGAAGCCGGCGATGAAGTCACCTTCATTTGCGAAACCACTTATATTAAAGCCGTGATGTCCGAATTACAGCGCTTGGAAAAACCTTATAAACGGGTCATGATTGTGGGCGGAGGCAATATCGGCGCCAGCGTGGCGAAACGGTTGGAACACAGTTGTATCGTGAAACTGATTGAACGCGATGCCGCCAAAGCCATGGTGCTGTCCGAGAAACTGTCCGATACCTTGGTTTTCCACGGCGATGCGTCGGATCAATCTTTGCTGTTTGAAGAACATATTGAAAATATTGACGCCTTTATTTCGCTTACCAGCGACGACGAAGCCAATATTATGGCGGCGCTGCTGGCGAAACGGCTCGGCGCCAAAAAAGCGCTGGTATTGATTCAACGCATGGCGTACATCAATCTGATTCAGGGCGGCGCTATCGACATTGCCATTTCGCCGCAACAAGCCACGATTTCCGCCTTGCTTGCCCATGTGCGTAAAGGCGATACGCCCAATGTCGCCACTTTACGGCACGGCGTGGCGGAAGCGCTGGAAGTCGTCATTCATGGTGATGAAGCGACATCCGCCGTGGTAGGACGCAAAGTCTCGGAGTTAAAATTGCCGAACGGCGTAATTCTGGGCGCGATTTTACGTCGGAACGAAGTGATTATCGCCAAAAAAGATGTCGTGCTGCAGGACGAAGATCATGTGGTGGTGTACGTCAGCGATAAAAAAATAGTGCCGGATATTGAAAGATTGTTTCAGCCGAGCGCATTTTTTATCTAAAAAATGAACAAATACCGCTATACAATGAACATGGTTCCAGTATAATACAATCTCTTATTATTTCACTATTAAGGACAACTTTATGAGTTTTATCAAAGAGTTTCGTGAATTTGCCATGCGTGGCAACGTAGTAGACATGGCGGTCGGTGTGATCATCGGCGGTGCGTTCGGTAAAATCGTTAGCTCATTGGTCGGCGACATCGCTATGCCGGTATTGGGGATTTTAACCGGCGGCGTCGATTTCAAAGATCTGAAACTGGTGCTTGCCGAAGCGGCGGGTGAAACGCCGGCGGTAACGTTGAATTACGGCATGTTTATTCAAAACGTTTTCGATTTTATCATCATCGCCTTCGCAATTTTCCTGATGATTAAAGGGATCAACAAGCTGAAAAAACCGGCGGAAGACGCGCCGAAAGGTCCGACCCAGGAAGAATTGCTGACGGAAATTCGCGATTTGTTAAAAAAATAATCATTCAAAAATCTTCTCCGCAGGGAGGAGATTTTTTCTTTTAAAGAAGGAAAAAACATGACTCATGCGACGCCACAGGAATTACAGGCGGAAACCCGGGGAATCATTGCAAATCTGCTGAACGACGGCAGCGATCCCGACGCCCTTTATATTATCGAACACCACATTGCCCATTATGATTTCGATAAATTGGAAAAAATTGCGGTGGACGCGTTCAAAGCCGGTTATGAAGTGTCGGACGCCGAAGAGCTGGAAGACGACAACGGCAAGCCGCTTTACTGCTTCGACATTGTGGCGGAAGTGGAACTGAAAGCGGAAATTATCGATGCGCAACAGCAGCAATTGGTTCCGCTGGTGGCAAAACACGGCGGCATTTATGACGGCTGGGGTACGTATTTTGAAGATCCCAACGCCGACGAAGACGAATACGGCGAAGACGGCGAATTCTTTGATGACGACGAATACGAGGACGATTACGAACAACGCTGATTTTCTTCGTCTCGTCAGCAAAAACAGGCTTTTTTTCGACCGCACTTTTAACGAAACGCATAATCGAATACGGTTTGTGTCCGCATCGCGCCAAAGTGCGGTCAGATTTTGAGGAGTTTTTTTATGAAAAAGTTAGTGTTAGCGTTACTGGCGGTGCCGTTCGCTCTGGCGGCGCAACCTGCCGAAATTTCCACGCCGAATAACCGCGTTAGTTTTTCCGTGGAAGTTCAAAAAGAAGTGCCGATGGACATTTTACAGGTGCGTTTGTTCGTACAGGAAGAAGGCAAAGAACTTAAGCCATTGCATAAAACTATTGATGAAAAAATCAACTTGGCATTAAGTAAAGTCAAGGCGCAAAAGGCGGTGACGATACAAAGCAATCATCGTAACACCGTCGTGCGTTATAACGAAAAAGGACAGAAAAACGGTTGGGTTGAGCGCGCGGATTTTGTGCTGGAAAGCAAAGATTTTTATGCGTTATCGCAACTGGTGGACGAGGTTTCCGACCAGCTTTCCATTGAATCCATTCAGGCGTTGCTGTCGCCGGAAGCCAAAGAGAAACTGGAAGACGAAATGATGCGGGCGCTACTGGCGAAATTTCGGCATAAAGCCGAGTTCATTCAAACCGGTCTGCAAGCGAAGGGTTATCGTTTAGTGCAGCTGAATCTGCCGAAATTGAATGCGGAACCGTTCGAATACGATACCATGCTGGCGGCATCGCCGCGGATGGCGAAAATGGAGGCGGAGCCTGAGCCGGTTCAGTTGGAAAGCGGTACGACGCAGATTAAAGTGACGGCGAACGCCACGATTGATTTGCAATAATCGGCGGCCGGCGGGTGTGAGCGATAATGACAGCGCGGAATTAATCCGATACAATAGCGCGCAATTTAACTTGTAATAAGGATCACAAATGAAAGTAGCAAAAAATGTGGTGGTAAGCATTGCTTACCAAGTTCGTACCGAAGACGGCGTATTGGTGGACGAAGCGCCGGCGAACCAACCGCTTGAATATTTGCAGGGACATAACAATTTGGTTATCGGCTTGGAAAATGCGTTGGAAGGCAAAGAAGTCGGCGATAAATTTGAAGTTCGGGTAAAACCGGAAGAAGGCTACGGCGAATACAACGAAAACATGGTGCAACGCGTGCCGAAAGACGTTTTCGTCGGCGTGGACGAATTAGCGGTGGGCATGCGTTTTATCGCGGATACCGACATGGGGCCGTTGCCGGTAGTGATTACCGACGTAGCGGAAACGGAAGTGACTGTAGACGGCAACCACATGCTGGCGGGGCAGGAGTTACATTTTACCGTCGAAGTGGTGGCGACCCGCGAAGCGACCCCTGAAGAAATCGCGCACGGTCATATTCATTCCGGCGATCACGGTCACGGCGGCTGCGGTTGCGGCGGTCACGGACATGATCACAACCATGAACACGGCCACGGCGGTTGTGGTTGCGGCGGTCACGGCAAGAAAGAAGGTCACGGTCACGGCGGTTGCGGCTGCGGCGGACATAATCATTAGTCGTTAAAACCGTCTTTTTTAATTTCCCCCGTAGGGGATGTGCATTTCAATATTTTCAAAGGTGATTGCTTGGGTAATCACCTTTTTAATTGTGCCGTTGTTTATTCGTGCTACTTCGTTTTTCGTTATAAACCGCTATGATTGATAATCATCGTGAATTAATTATATCTCTTTATTATTGGAAGCTATTCGCCGTCATTATTAAATAATATAATATTGGCAGTTGATTTATCTTAATTATGCAAGGAAATAGGATGAGGTCATTTATTAAGATTTGGAGTATGTCTGTGGGGGCGCTCCTTTCATTCGTTGCCTCTGCGGCACCCGATTTAAATCAGATTGATGCGTTGCAACAGCAACGTCAACGTCAGCAAGATGCGCAGCGTGCTCAACAGCTCAAAACTCAACCGGATGTGCGTCTGGAAATAGCGCAGGATAAAACCGATCAATTTCCTGTAAATGAGAAGCCATGCTTCGATATCTATAAAATTTCCCTTCTTGATTATTCTTCTGATAATCGGCACAAGCCGTCTCAATTCCGACTGGAACTTACTAAAACCGCCCGCAATTTAGATTTGAAATTACCTTTGTGTATTGGTCCCAAAGGAGTTAATGCTATTGTTAAACAAATTCAGAACCGCATTATCGATAGGGGATATGTTACGACGCGGGTTGTTGTACCGGAACAGGACCTCACTGGTGGCGAACTGACATTAATCGTGATTTTGGGGAAAATTCGCAATATTTTAGTATCCGATGTGGGGGAAACGGCACGTTTTACCCGTTTGCACAGCTGGACCGGTTTTACATTTGATTCGGGTGATTTGTTAAATTTACGTGATATTGAACAAAGCCTTGAGAACTTAAAACGTTCGCCGACGGCGGACGCCAATATTGAAATCCAGCCGAGTGACGCTCCCGATGCCGAAGCCGGAGACAGTGATTTGCTCGTAACCTACGCTCAATCCTTTCCGTTTAGAATTAATTTTGGATTAGATGATAGCGGTTCGAAATCTACCGGTAAATGGCAAGGTTCCGCCGCCTTATCCTGGGATAATATGTTCTCGGCTAATGATTTATTTTATGCCAGTTTCACTCATAGTATTAAACGTCATAGTGATGATGCCGGGCGGCGCGCAAGTAAAAACTGGAATGTATATTACAGTATTCCCTTTGGTTACTGGAATTTAAGTTTTTCACATACTCAACACCGTTATCATCAGGAAATCTTCGGCGCATACACAAATTACCTTTATTCGGGGGAAAGTGAAACGGACAAATTATCGCTGACTTATTTATTGTATCGCGACAGCACGCGTAAAATCAGCATTTATGGTACGTTGTGGTCTCGCCATTCCGAAAATTATATTGATGATATGGAAATCGAAGTGCAACGCCGTCGCATGTCGGGCTGGGAAGCGGGGATTATGTATCGCGAGTATTTTAATCGGTCGGTTTTAGATTTAAATTTCAGTTATAAACGTGGTACGGGCGCGCGCGGAGCTTTACCGGCAGCGGAAGAATTATGGCATGAGGGTTCGTCACGACCGGTAATTATGACAGCATCGTTAAGTTATTTACATCCCTTCCAGCTAGGCGGACAGGATTTTCGTTTTTCAACGGAATGGTCGGCGCAATGGAATAAAACGCCTTTAATTATGCAGGATCGTTTTAGCCTCGGCGGACGTTATACGGTGCGCGGTTTTGACGGTGAGCTTACGCTGACTGGAGATCGAGGCTGGCTTGTTCGTAACGATCTAAGCTGGAATATCGTCCGCAGTAATCAGTGGATTTATACCGGTGTTGATGCCGGGCGCGTTATGGGCTGGTCAACGAAAGAACAGCTTGGCAAACATCTTGTGGGCGGTGTATTAGGCCTGCGCGGAAGCGTTAAAGGATTTTATTATGATATTTTTGTTGGCAAGCCAATCAGCAAGCCCAAGGGTTTTAGAACCTCTGACACATTAACCGGATTTAATATCGGCTATTCGTTTTAATTCTTTCATCTCACGATCAAGGATATGCCATGAATAAAAATAAATTTCGCGTAATTTTTAACCGTACTTTACAACGTTTGGTTGTTACATCGGAACTGGCTAGAAGTGCGGATAAGTCGATACGAACGGGAGATACCGGTGAAGGATATCAGAAAAGTGCGGTCGATTTTTCACCTGTTTTTGTTTCGATAACACCGCTGGCCTTTCGTTTGTTTTGTATGCTGGGATTTGTGAGTTTTTCAGTGACTGCTCAAGCCGGGCTGGAAATTCGTGCCGACAAAATGGCATCGCCAAATCAGCAGCCGATAGTCCTTTCCACTGCCAACGGTCTTCCTCAGGTTAATATCCAAACTCCAAATTCTAAAGGACTTTCTCACAACAAATATGCGCAATTTGATGTAGATACGAAAGGCGCCATTCTTAATAACAGCCGTCAGCTAGTCCAAACTCAACAAGGTGGTCTGGTGGCCGGTAATCCTTACCTGGCTCGCGGTGAAGCGCGTGTCATTTTAAACGAAGTAAATTCCGCCAATCCCAGCCTGTTAAAAGGTTATGTAGAAGTTGCAGGAAAGAAAGCCGATGTGATTATTGCCAATCCCAACGGTATAAATTGTGAGGGATGCGGCATTATCAATTCTTCCCGGGCGACGCTAACTACCGGTAAACCGCAACTGAAAGATGGGCTGGTAGACAGTTTTGCAGTGGAGAAAGGGCGCGTGAAAATTTCAGGTAAAGGCTTGGATAACAGCCGTGTGGATTACACGGAAATTATTGCGCGCGAAGCCGAAATTAACTCCGGTGTCTGGTCGGATAAGAAAATCAGCCTGGTGACGGGGCAAAACACGGTGAAGCGGGATGAAGCCGATGCCGATAATCTACAAATTATTCATACGAAACCATCTGTCAAAACTGCCGAGACAAAAAAATATGCACTTGATGTAAGCGAATTGGGCGGTATGTATGCCGGAAAGATTCAACTTATCGGTACCGAACAAGGCTTGGGTGTACGAAATGAAGGGCATATCGGTGCGACGGCAGGAGATATTGACATTGATAGCCAAGGTCGGATTATCAACGGCGGTACGATGACCGCCCGACAAAATATTCGGCTAAATGCGCAAGGCCAAATTGATAATCGTGGTGTTATTGAGGCACATCAGCAGTCCGTTCAACTTATCACCCAAGCGGATATTAATCATCAAGGCCGAATTACGGCTCACCAGGGAAATATTCGGCTAAAAGCAAAAAATACGCTTAGCCAGCAAGGAGAATCCATTGCGAAAGGTGAAGTCGATTATCAGGCCAATAAGATTTTAGCGAACGAAAATTCATTAATTGCTGCAGGCGTAACAAGCCAGGATACAACGCAAGGTACGACATATCACCTTGATGCTTTAAATGAACAGGGAAAATCAGTCCGCTTTTCTTCCACGGAAGAAACACAGGTTAAAGGGAAAAATATTGCTTCGGGCGAGATTCATATCGATGCGGGTTCCATTGCCTTAGATCAGTCTGAGACGCTGGCTTACCGGCTTGCCGGTAATGCCAAAACCGGAGCAATCACAGCCTCGTACTCGAATTTGAACGCCGTTAACGAAATACGGTTTTCAACGCCTACGCAATTGGTGACGGAACGGGCGAATCTAAGCAGTGATTGGATTGCGGTTGCGGCTCATGCGGTGAACAATACCGGGGGAATGTGGACGAGTGCCGGAAATCAGGATCTTTCTCTGAACTTGAAAGGAGGATTGATTAATCGGGCCGGATTTATTCAAACCGGTGCGAATATGTCGGTTAATACTTATCAGGCCGATATTGACAATCGTGATACACAGCAGAAGGGCTTGCTTGCTTTAGGCGCCTTAACGTTGCAAGGACGCAAGTTAGACAACGCGAACGGGCAGCTGGTGGCTAACCGCGCCGTTGCATTGCAAATGCAGGCTATCGGTAATAGAGAAGGCCTTATTCGTAGCCAGCAGGAGAATGTATCGGCGAATTCGACATCAAGTTTAGAAAACCAGTCCGGGCAAATTATTGGAAAAACGGGTGTTGAGCTCATCCATCAAGGGCTAAATAATATACAGGGTATTATTGCGGCGGAGCAAGGCGCGTTAAATATTTCCGTCGGCAAATATAATGTGAATAATACCCGAGGGCAGCTTCTGGGCGGAACGGCGCTTTATGTTGAGGGTAATAAATTAGTAAATCAAGGTGGTATGATTTTTGCTGAAGATACACTGAATTTACGGCTGAAAAATATACTGGATAACCGGAAAATTATGCCGACCGGTTCGTTAATTCAAAGCGGTGGTACATTACAGATTCAGGCGCAGCAGATTGATAATTCAAATACGAAACCTGACGATGAACATAGTTCTCCGGTTCAAGGCTTGTTAGGCGGGAATATCCGTATTACCGCACAGCAACTCAATAATTTCCAAGGCGGTATTTATGCAGAGAATGAATTACGGCTGGAAAGCACAGGATTAACCCAAAATCAGCAAGGTGAGTTGCTTTCGAACGGGAACCTCACGCTTTCTTTACCACAAGGCGTGGTAGAAAATGAAAACGGCGCGATACAGGCAGCCCAGAATTTATTTATGAATGCGTATGCTTTGCGTGGAAACGGACAAATTCAAGCGGATCATACCCACATTCAATTAACGGAAGGATTTAATTCCACAACCGATATTATCGGGCGTTCTGGGCTGAATTTTAGTACGCAAGGCGCACTTGTCAATCAGGCTAATTTTAGTTCTCAAGGTTCAGTAACTGTTCGGGCGCAGTCTCTTGATAACCAGAAAACGGGACGAATTAGCGCCCGTTATACGGATTTAACCGTTGGGTCCGATTTAACCAACCGCGGATTAATCAAAGGCGCCGAACAGCTTAATATTCGTGTGGGCAATCAATTAAATAATATCGGTTCGGGTCGTATTTATGGCGGAAATATTGCCTTGCAGGCCCGGAAACTGATTAATCAGGATGAGCGGTTTAATAATAAAGTTACCTCTGCTGTGATTGCAGCGATACAACGGTTAGATATCGGCGCTCTTGAAATTAGCAACGAACAGAATTATTTAAGCGACGAGAAAAATCAAAACGGGGTAGGGACAACCATTTCAAGCGAAGGGGGGATTGTTTTCGGAGCTCGTTTAAACGGGAACAATCAAGCAACGGGCGAGGCGGATAAGCTACGTAACGTTAGCGCATTGATTGAAGGAAAAAATATTCACTTCGGCGTTAAATCCGTTGAAAACATTAATAAGCATTTACAAACTCGTGTTGAACAAATTAATGAGGAAGATAATCTCAATGAACATTATCTGCTTACAGATGAAGTAGAAACGGGAGAACGAATCAATTTCGATTTGCTGAAGTGGGTATCCTATAGCCGGGCGGGAAAGGTTATCCCTAAAAATACGCCGTTACCGACAAAACGACCGGAGAACGAGGATTATTCCGGTTATATTATTCCGATGCCGAATGAAGAAAGTTGTGTCGATGAATCGACCAGAAGCGGTTGCGTACCAAATCCTAACGCCCTGTATTTGCCGGATGATCCGGTTTGGAAGGTGATGGGTGTGCCGGCGCCGACGAACAAACTTAATCTTAATTTATCCGATATACCGGCCGATTTAGAAAGACCGGAAAAACCGACCAAACCAAGACGTCGTGTGTTTGAAGGGCAAGAAAACTATCAGGCTCGTGTTCAGCAATATGAAAAAGATAAAGAGGCTTATGAGAAGGCACTAGCGGAATATAATAAAAAACTCGCCGAATACGGTGATGCTATTCAGCCGTATCTTGATTGGATGGAGCAAAACGAACAGGTTTTTCTAAGTTTAGGGGATAAAATTCAAGCCCATAACGCCAAGATTATCGGGCGTGAGTTTTACCGTTTCTGGGATGTTTATGTTACCAATCGCGTTGAAAGACAAACGTTGGTAAAAGAAACCAAACCAGGACAAATTTTAAGTGAAAAAGAAATTCGTTTTACCGGCGATTTTCTCAATAACCGAAGCCAGGTTATTGCCGGCGAACGTATTTATAACCTTAATTCAAATACCAATAAGATCCGCAATGAAGATGAAGAAGGTCTGAATAGCATTGAAGAACGCGGCACGCAGCAATGGACGTATTCGAAATGGCGCGGCGGCACTAAACGGTATCATGAACGACGCTGGGGTGACAAAAACGCTTATTTACATTATACCAACACTACAATTGCGCTTAATCTGGTAAAAACAGAAGAGTTCGGGCAGGTTACGCGCCAAACGCTATCGCCGGACTTAGCCGTTTCCGCGATTACGCTTAACCCGTTGAATACCGCGGGAGCTTCGCTTAGCACGCAACAAGAAAAAACGCCGATTGCTGAAGTTCGCTTTATCCGTGGAAGTGTACAACTGCCGACCTCCAGCCTTTACAAACTTAATCCGCAGGCAAATGACCATGTGCTGATTGAGACGGATCCGGATTTTACCGATCAACGCAAATGGTTAAGCAGTGACTATATGTTTACTCTGCTTCGTACCGATCATGAACACGTACATAAACGTTTGGGCGACGGTTATTATGAACAGCGTTTGGTGCGCGAGCAAATTAACCAACTGACGGGCCGCTATTTTTTAGGCGATTACGCAAATTTCGAGAACCAGTATAAAGCCTTAATGAACAACGGCGCCACTTTCGCACAAAAGTTTAATTTAACCGTAGGCGTGAGTTTATCGCCGGAACAAGTCTCGCAGCTGACAAGCGATATCGTGTGGCTTGAAAATCAAACGGTGCGGCTGCCGAACGGCGAAACTCAAACCGTGTTGGTACCGCGTGTTTATATGATGGCGCAACAAGACGATATAACCGGCGAACGGGCTTTAATCTCGGCACAAGAAGTGTCGCTGGAGGGACAATCATTAACCAATGAAGGTGTAATCGCAGGGCGCAAGCTGACATTTAACGGCACAACTTTATCCAATTCGGGATTATTAACCGGCCGGACGCTTGCATTAAAAACGACGAGGGATATTAACCAACAAGGCGGTACGATGGAGGCGGAAAATGCGCTATTGATCGACGCCGGCGGTAATCTGAACTTACAAAGCACCACGCAATCCAGCCGGGTTAAGCTTAACGGTTATCAAGGGCAAGAAACCCACCTTGACCGAAAATCCACGCTTTATGTTAAAGGTGATAACGGGTTATTGCGCATAAATGCCGACAATATCAACCTGCAAGGGGCGGAAATTCGCAACGACGGTAAAGGAGCAACTTGGCTCGCGGCAAAAAATGACATTAATTTGACCGCACTTTCCGTCGGGTTTGATGAAAAAGTCGGCAAGGGCGATCATTATCGTAATGAAAGTGCGCAGACACTGGAAATCAGCCATGTTAAAGGTAAGGGAGATGTGATTTTATCTGCGGGCAACAATATTAATACCGAAGCCGCACAGCTTGAAAGCGAGCAAAAACTGGCGTTACTGGCGGAAAACTCACTGATGCTCGGTACGGCGGAAACCTCTTCAAGCCTATATGAATATCATAAATATAAAAGCGGCGGGGGCGTAACCAAAACGACGAAGACCACGGAGCTTTCCCGTGCCGATGAAACCCAACAAGGCACGCAGCTTTCGGCTGACACTATGGTGGTTGCCGCGGGCAAAGATATCACCGCGACAGCGGTTCAATTAGCGGCAGAGCATGATGTAAACCTCATCGCGGGCAATAATGTCAGCATAAGTGCGGGGACTAACCACTTCAAGAATCACTATCGGGAAACCAAGAAAACTTCCGGTGTCTTCGGCACGGGCGGCATAGGCGTGACTATCGGCTCCAGAACGGAAAAACATGATTACACCAGCGAAGGCTGGACACAATCCGACGCCCGCTCGACGCTCGGGTCGGTGAACGGCGACCTCCGAATTCATGCTGAGAATCATGCACAAGTCTTGGGAACGGATATCATCGCGGCGGATAACCGCACGATTGATATTCAAGGTCAATCGCTGAATATCGAAGCGGGCAAAGATGTAATTCATCGCGCCGAACAGCATGAGTACAAACAATCGGGGCTGACGGTGGCCTTTAGTTCGCCGGTAACGGATATGGCGGTGGCGGCGGTGCATACGGTGGAAGCGGCGAAGCGGTCGGAGAATCCGCGTTTGCGGGCGTTATATGCGTTGAAAGCGGCACAACAGGCGAAGCTGGCGGAAATGGCATTTGACGGCAGTGCGGTGCAGGGCGTGTTAAACGGCACGACATCAAACGGTAGTAGCCGAAACAGCGATGTTAAAATTTCGCTCAGCGTGGGTTCAAGTAAGTCTACGGAGACCAGCACGGGAAGTACGGTGAGCTATACGGGAAGCGAACTGAACGCAGGGGATATCCGGCTGAGCACGACGGCGGGCGATTTATCCGTCTCGGGCTCAACCCTCACTGCGGCACACATTGCGTTAGACAGTGCCCGAAACCTGCTACTGACTTCCGTTCAAAATACCGAAGTGAACCGTACCGAGCGCAAAAACAGCAGTTGGTCGGCGGGCGTGTTCGCAGGTAAAAGCGGCGGCAGTTACGGCTTCGGCATAGAAGGTGCGGGCGCTATCGGTCAAGGTCGGGAAAACAGCGACACGGTCACCCAGGTGAACACGCATATTACGGGCGACAGGGTAAGCCTTCGTTCTCAACAGAACACTGAATTACGTGGTGCAGTGGTGAATGCGAACAAACTGAATGCGGATATCGGCGGCAATCTCACCATCGAAAGCCGGCAGGACAGCAACCGTTATGCCGGCAAACAAAGCCAGGCCAATGCAGGCGGTAGTATTGCCATTTACGGCTCGGGCAGTAATGCCTATGCCGGCAGTTCCATGAACAAAGGAAAAGTCAATTATGCCCAAGTGGAAGAACAATCGGGTTTTAACGTCGGCGAAGGCGGCTTAGACGTCAACGTTCAAGGCAATACCCACCTGAAAGGCGGATTGATTCAAAGCACCGCGCCGGCGGCAAACAACCGTTTCCGCAGCGGCAGCCTTAGCACGGAAGACATTGAAAATCGCAGCGAAATCAGCCTGCAGAGTTTGGGCGGCGGCATGTCCACTGACATGTTCAGCGGCGATATGGTCGGAAGCTTAGGCAAACTGGGTTCGGCGAACGGCTGGTCTGCGGTAGTCAGCGCCTTAGGCGGCGTCAACCGAGACGACAAAACCCTCACCCGCAGTGCGATTGGCGACAATATCGCGCTTGAGATAAAAACGCATGAAATTCCGACCGCACTTTCACGGGATACGGCTCACAGCAACGCCAACGTGCAACGGTACGACAAAGCGGAGTACGAAGACCGCCTGGAAACCGCGCAGCTTATCGGCGACATCAGCCAAAATCAAATCGATATTGAGTGGACACCGAAAG
>NZ_JARQTO010000005.1:0-88105 GCF_029577735.1 Exercitatus varius
GCGTGTCGTATTCTACGTGTGAGGTATTGATGGTGATACCGCGCGCTTTTTCTTCCGGCGCGTTGTCGATTTGGTCGAATGCACGAGCCGCACCGCCGTAATGTTTCGCTAATACGGTAGTGATTGCTGCGGTTAAAGTTGTTTTACCGTGGTCAACGTGGCCGATTGTACCCACGTTTACGTGCGGTTTTGTACGTTCAAATTTTTCTTTAGACATTGAAAGTCCCTCTAAAAAACACGGTTACGATGGTACAATAACACCAAGTGAACCTAATGTAATTAATCAACGGTTTATTCTAAACGGATAGGTGAAAATAGGCGTGGTGCTGATAGGCGGATTTGAACCGCCGACCTCACCCTTACCAAGGGTGCGCTCTACCAACTGAGCTATATCAGCGTACTGGAGCGGGCAGCGGGAATCGAACCCGCATCATTAGCTTGGAAGGCTAAGGTAATAGCCATTATACGATGCCCGCAGTCCTAAATTCATCTGTCCCATCAAATCTTGTGAGTGGTGGAGGGAGAAGGATTCGAACCTTCGAAGGCTGAGCCAACAGATTTACAGTCTGCCCCCTTTGGCCGCTCGGGAACCCCTCCACACGAGATTGATCTTGTTTATGAGATGGTGCCGACTATCGGAATCGAACTGATGACCTACTGATTACAAGTCAGTTGCTCTACCTACTGAGCTAAGTCGGCGTCATAAGCAAGTGAGGCGTATTATAGGGAAAAATTTACCTCTGACAAGTGTTTTTTTGTAAAAAATCAATATTTTTTAATTATCCGCTTAAATTCCACACAAAAATGCAAAAAACTGCGTTTTTTTGACCGCACTTTATAAAATTCTCTGTGCACAAACCGTTTATAAGGTATATTCTTAACAAAATTTCCCATTAAATGAATGCAGAAAATCGTGAATACATTAAATCATACGGAAACTTCCGCGCAAATTGTCAGCCCGTTTCTTACCTTTAACCGTTCGCAATGGGCAGAATTACGCAAATCCGTTCCCTTAACTTTGACCGAACAGGATTTAAAACCCTTGCTCGGTATTAATGAAGAGTTATCGCTGGATGAAGTCAGCACCATTTATTTACCGCTTGTGCGTCTGATTAATTATTATATTGAAGAAAACCTCCGCCGCCAGACCGTACTCAACCGTTTTCTGGGCGGGCAACATCCCAAAGTTCCTTACATTATCAGCATTGCCGGCAGCGTCGCGGTGGGAAAAAGCACATCCGCGCGTATTCTGCAGTCCTTGCTGTCGAACTGGCCGCTGGCGCGCAAAGTGGATTTGATCACCACCGACGGTTTCCTCTATCCGCTAGCCGTTTTGCAGGAAAAAAATCTGTTGCAGAAGAAAGGTTTTCCGGTTTCTTACGACACGCCGAAACTGATTCAGTTTCTGGCCGACGTCAAATCCGGCAAACCTAACGTAAAAGCGCCGATTTATTCGCATTTGACCTATGACATCGTCCCGAATCAATTTAACCTGGTGGATCAACCGGATATTCTTATTCTGGAAGGCTTAAACGTATTGCAAACCGGTAACAAAGCGAAAACTTTCGTATCGGATTTCGTGGATTTTTCCATTTACGTGGACGCCGATGAAGCGCTATTGCAGGAATGGTATATTCGCCGTTTTTTGAAATTCCGCCAAAGTGCGTTCAGCAATCCGCATTCCTACTTTAAACATTACGCCACCTTGTCCGAATCGCAAGCCGTGACCACCGCGGCCCATATTTGGGATACCATAAACGGGCTGAATTTAAGGCAGAATATTTTGCCGACCCGGGAACGGGCGAACCTGATTCTGCACAAAGGCGCCGACCACGCGGTGCAGGAAGTGAAACTGCGAAAATAAAAAACTATCGAAAAATCGCCCGCACTTTTCCGATGTTCACAGTAAAAGTGCGGGCAAAATTTTGCGAGTTTTTGCCGGTTCGGTTGACTGGATGTCTGTAAAATGCCGCTTGAAGCGATTCAAACGGCATGTTCGGTTTAAGCGTTCGGGAAATAATCGTCTTTATTGACGGCTCGGGCTTTGACGGCATTTAAGACGAATCCGTCGACCTTCACGCCGGCATTGGCGAATCGTTCCCGACTGGCTTCGATTTCATGCACCGTAGTTTGTTCGAAACGCCCGATTAACAGCGTGACATCCGCATGTTGTCCCACAATCGCGGCATCCGTGACACTCAGAATCGGTGGTGCGGTGACGATCACGGCATCGTAATGCTGCGCCGCCCAATCCAGTAATTGTTGCCAACGCGACGAAGACAGCAATTCGGACGGCGTGGCGGTCACGCTTCCGCAAGGAATCGCGTCAAAATGCGCACCGACATTTTTTACGCCTTGTTCAAAAGGTAAATTTTCCGTCAGCAGTTCGGTCACGCCCGGACGGTTTTCCACGCCCAAGGCGTAATGTAAGCGACTGCTGCGCAGATCCGCATCGATTAACAACAGTCTTTTATCCGCCTTGGCCAGTAAATTGGCAAGATTAGACGAAACGAAATGTCTGCCGACGCCTTTCGATACGCCGGAAAGCAAGACGATCCGGTTATTCGCTTCGGACAGCATGTGGTTTAAGCTGGTTCTTAAGCTTCTTAAGCTTTCTATTGAAGCATCGTCCGGCTGACGTTCCGATAATAAACCGCCGCCCGCCTGGTTGCCGCCTCTGACTCGGGATAACGCCGATTGTCTCTTGGAAAACGGTACGTTCGCGTAAGTCACCAGACCGATATCAGAAACTTCGGATACGGTAAGAATGCCCTTTTGCAAAATGGATCTTAACAGCACGGCACCGCTACCGAACATGAAACCGATAATGGCCGTTAACACAAAAATAATCAATTTGCGCGGCGCTACCGGTTTCGGCAAGGTTTGCGCTTGATCCAAAATGCGCACATTTCCGACCGCACCGGCTTTAACTACGTCCAATTCCTGAATTTTGTTGGATAATTGAGTATAAATCTGTTGGTCGACTTCAAAATTACGGGTCAAACGAACCGTATCTTTTTGAGTTTCGGGTAACGATTCAAGCTGTTTGGTTAAACGGGCTTTTTCGTTCAGCAAAACTTTACGTTGTTCCAACAGCGCGACATAATTCGGATGGCGTTTGGTAAAACGTTGAGAAATATCGCTTTCTTTGATGGTTAACGCATTGAGATCCGCATCTAACTGCACCAACGCGTCCAACACCGATTTCGCTTCCAACCCTAAATCAATAGAGGCTTTCTTCTGGCGGTATTCGTTCAGTGCATTTTCGGATTTGGTCAATCTGTCGCGCACTTCCGGTAAACGTTTTTCTAAAAAGGCCAGGCTGTTACTTGCCTCCGCCGAATTGCGCGCGGTGCTGTGTTCTAAATAACTTTGAGTAATGCTTTGCAGCACGTTTTGAATGTATTCCGGATCTTCACCTTTCAAAGTTAATTCCACTACGCCGGTTTGTTTACCTTTTTCTTCCGCCGTAACCGCTTGTTGCAGCTGCTCCACCAATTCAAGAACGTCGGATTTTTCCAGTTTCTTCAGGCTAAAACGTTGTCCTGACGCCCCTTTCAGTTGGGTAACCTGAATTTCAATGTCCTTATTATCGTATTTTTCGCCGACAACGCCGCTTAATACGGTTTGATCCTGTTCGTCCACGACGGCATATTCATTTTCGTTAGAACCGATAATTAAGGTATATTCCTGCGATGCATCTTGTTTCGGCACAAAACGGGTAACGGTGATTTCCGATTTATCGCCTGTCAGCTTTTCAATGGCTTTACTGAAAAAAGGAATCGAATAGACGGGAGAAACTTCCGTCGTTAAATTCAAATCCTCCACCGCTTTTAACATAATCGCTCTGGATTTAATCACGGCAATCTCGGTGCCGGCCGTGGATTCCTGTTCGAAAATACTGGAAATCCCTTGCAAAGCCCCGCCCGTATATTTTTCCTCTACCTGCACGGAAGCCGTCGCCATGTAAATCGAGGGCGCCAATAATGAATAAATCAGCCCCAGCCCCGCACATAACAACGTAGAGAAAAGAATGATTCGTTTTTGATCCCAGAATAAACTCAGCAGTTTAGTCAGATCGATAACATCATTTTGTTTTTTACTCATTATGATAAAACCCTTAATAATAAAATCTGTTGTTCAACTTCCAGCATGTCAATTTGCAATACCTGAAGAAAAACCGCCAACGGGCAATATATCGTCCGATGAAGGTTCTCCAGGAGGAGAACCTCAGATATTTCCCTTAATGACCAATTAAAGCGGTCAAAAATTTATGCGCTTACGCGGTGTTTAAGGCCACGTTCTGATTCGTAATGCGCCTTCGGTTAAGTCGTTAAATCCGCTGATAGTCGGTACGACTTGAGAAATCACGCGGTTCCAACGGGAAACCGGTGCGGTCGTCACGTAAACTACGTCATGCGGTTGCAGATAGAATTCCGTACCTAAAATATAAGCCGTCGGATTGGTAACGTCTAACTGATAGATATTGGCGACTTTTTCGATTTTTTCACCATTGCTATCCTGAACGAGCTCATGTTTACCCCGCTGACCCCGGATAACGAAAATCCCCGTTGCGTCGGAAGACAATTTGTCGATACCGCCGCTCGCACTCAGCGCTTCCGTTAAGGTCATGCCGTTACGCCCGATGGTAAGAAGCTGTGATTGCACCACTTCTCCCACCACAAAAATCTTCATGGTATCGTTACGCGGTACATGCACAATATCACCGTTTTTCAACAAACGATTCTGCGTTAAATCGCCGCGCTGAATTAACGCCTCCACTGAAATCACTTCATCCCGTCCGTTTCTGGTCAGCGTCACATTATGCCAGTTGGCGTTATCCGCCAACCCGCCGGCCTTATTGATTGCATCTAACAAAGTCAGCGGCACATTGGTGATAAATTGCTGACCCGGCGACTTAACCTCGCCCGTTACATAAGCTTTTTGTGACTGGAATGATGCGACATTCACCTCAACCTGAGGCTCGGCGATATAATTGGATAACGCTTTGGTTAAACGACCGCGGATCTGATCTACGGTTAATCCCGCAACTTTTATGTTGCCGGCATAAGGATAAAACATTGTTCCGTTCGCATGAACCTGGTTACCGGCCTCCGCCGATGAACGATAAGAACCCGCCGGCGTAGTTAATTCCGGGTGATCCCATACGGTAACATTCAGTACATCGCCGACACCCACACGATATTGATAATCTCTCAGTTCTTTATCCAGATTCAGATTAGACTGTGCCGAAGCGTTCATCGGCTTCAGCGTTTTCAATAACTGCGGCGTAATGAGATAAGCATCAATCGCTTTGGCTAAATCGACATTTTCACCGACAATCTGTGCGGGTCTTTGCGAAATAGGCGATTTATGGCTATCCGGCAAAAATACGGAACAGGATGACAAAGATAAACCCAGTCCGGTTACAAGTAGAGATTTAATTAATTTATTCATATTTAATCTGTAATAAAAGTTAATCGTCCGAATGTTGTTTGTTCCAAACAAAATCCGCAAGTTCACTGACAGGATGATATCCCGTCGGCGCGTTTAACAATAAATGGCGAACCCGTTCGCAATCGTTATGATTGCAAGCGTCTTCAAGTTGTTTAATCAGCTCTTTCAGTTTATCCGGCGGCAAAAAATCTTCCTTCGCCGTCATAATCCGTTCGTGATAAGTCTGTTCAACATTATCGCCGCCGATAAGCAACTCTTCATAAAGTTTTTCACCCGGTCTTAATCCGGTAAAACGAATTTCAATATCACCATCCGGATTACTTTCGTCCTTTATGGTTAATCCTGAAAGTTTAACCAGATTTCGTGCTAAATCGACGATTTTAACCGGTTCACCCATATCAAGGATAAACACGTCACCGCCTTTCGCCATAGCGCCCGCCTGAATGACTAATTGTGCCGCTTCAGGGATTGTCATAAAGTAACGGATAATTCTTTTATCCGTGACGGTTATAGGCCCACCATGCGCAATTTGTTTTTTGAACAACGGAATAACGGAACCCGATGACCCCAATACATTACCAAAACGAACCATAGAAAATAAAGTATGATGCGTCTTTCCTTGTTCTTGGGCAAGCGCTTGCAGACAAAGTTCGGCAATTCGCTTCGTCGTTCCCATGACATTTGTCGGCCGTACCGCTTTATCCGTAGAAATCAATACAAAGGAATCCACGTTCGCTTCAATCGCGGCTTTCGCCGTATTATAGGTTCCGAAGATATTATTCTGTACGCCTTCAACCACATTATATTCGACCATCGGCACATGCTTGTAAGCCGCCGCATGATACAATGTTTCAACATTGAACGCTTTCATGATTTCAACCAGTCGCTGCTTATTTTGTACATTACCCAGTAATGGCAAAATTTTCGTTTCAGGCAGCGATTCTTCTCGGATAATATTTCTTAAATCCTGCTCAATGGCATAAAGTGCATATTCCGAAATTTCGAATAACAACAATGTATTAGGTTGATTACGGATAATTTGACGGCACAATTCGGAACCGATGGAACCGCCCGCTCCCGTAACCATAACGACTTTACCTTGAATATTCTTGCTGAACAATTCCGGCACCGGATCCACCGGTTCTCGTCCCAGCAAATCCACAATATCCACTTCTTTAATATCCGAAATATTGATTTGCCCGTCTACCAGCTTAGTCAGGCTCGGCAATTCCATAATCCGTCGATGAGATTGAGACAAAAATTCCACAATCTCGTTTTTTCTAGCCCGGCTAATCGAAGGCAACGCAATTAAAATCTCATCGATCTCATAACGCTCCAACGCATCCAATGCCGCTTTTGCAGAATAGATCTTTAATCCGCCGACTCGTCTGTTTCTCAGATTTTTATCGTCGTCAATAAAAAATAACGGTAAATGCTCATCGGAGCGCAACAGAGTTTGTACAACTTGTTGCCCGCCGATACCCGCACCATAAATGGCAATGCGCTTACTGGTCACCCGCGGATTTAAAATATATCTTACGGTTAAGCGAATCGCACTACGGCTGAGCCACACCCATAAAAACATCATAAACCCGAACATGAAAGCGACCGATGCCGGAATAAAGACATCCGAAAAATGCCCTAACAACAGCAATCCGATCACCGTCATAATGGTGGCGATAAACAATCTGACAATCAGCGTTTCGTTAAATGTCCGGATAACAAAATGGTACACACTGCACACAAAAAGGCAGGCCACGGCAAATAACGAAATCCAAAACTCACCCAAATAGAGATTTGGCACCAAATCCGCAGAAAGATCTAATAAACGCAAGGCATAACACACCCACAACAAGATCGGAAAAACCAAGAAGTCCAACAACATAAGACCGCAGAGTTTAATCCATCTTGATGCAATCACTAAGCTTGCAATAAAAGACTTCATAATAATCCGCTACCTTATTTGTTTTCCGATAATGCCTTAATAACCCGAGTTATTGCCGCACAAGTTTTATTCAGACTTTCTTCGCTCAGCGTCGGATGAACTAAAAACATTAAGCTGGTTTCACCCAACAATTTCGCATTTTGCAAACGCTGAACCGGACGCCACGGCGTATTATCAAAAGCCTTTTCCAGATACACTTCGGAACAGGAACCGCTGTAGCAAGGCACACCCTGCTCGTTAATTTCCTGCATAATCCGATCTCTCGACCAACCTTCCGGCAAGGCTTGCGGATTAACCTGCACATAACATTTATACGCCGCATGCACATAATCCTGACCAGGTCTGTGTACGGAGAAATAAGGACTGCCGTCGAAAGCATTCAGAATACGTTCCATATTGCTAATGCGCGTTGCCGTCCAATCCGCCATACGGGTCAACTGAATACGACCGATGACCGCTTGCATTTCCATCATTCGCCAGTTGGTACCGAATGAATTATGCAGCCAGCGGAAGCCTGACGGGTGCTGTTTGTTGTAAACCGTATCGAAATCTTTACCGTGATCTTTATAAGACCACATTTTATTCCACAACGCTTTATCGTTGGTGGTCACCATACCGCCTTCGCCGCCTGTCGTCATAATCTTATCCTGACAGAACGACCACGCCCCGATATGACCGATAGACCCCGCCGATCTGCCTTTATACATAGCGCCGTGCGCCTGCGCGCAGTCTTCAATCACATAAATGCCTTTTTCTTTCGCCAACGCCATAATCGGATCCATATCACACATCCAGCCGGCTAAATGCACACAAATAATCGCTTTGGTATTCGGCGTTAAAACGGCTTCAATGGTACGACGGGAAATCACCTGAGAATCCGGCTCGACGTCCGCAAACACCGGATTGGCGCCGGCGGTTACGATTGAACTGGCGGAAGCTAAAAAAGTACGGGAAGTTACGATAACGTCATCACCGGCGCCGATGTCCAACGCTTTCAAAGCCAGATCCAGCGCAACAGTGCCGTTAGTCAGGGCAATGGCATATTCTGTCCCCACGTAAGCGGCAAATTCTTTTTCAAATTCTCGGCATTCGGTGCCCGTCCAGTAATTTACCCGGTTTGATAACAGTACGCGGGAAACGGCGTCGGCCTCTTCTTGAGTAAAAGACGGCCACGGTTCAAAAGCGGTATTCAACATAATAAACCCCTTAATGATTAAGCAATAATAAAATTAAAAATCTAAAATCGTCGGTAAATCCGACCAATCCGACATATAAAAGTGCGGGAGAAATTCGTGAAGAATTTCAAAATCCTGTTTATGGATATTCGTCCCGCGATCCCTTAAACAAATAGTTTTCCAGCCTAATTTATTCGGCGTGACAAAATCTTTTTTAGGATTATCTCCTATATAAATGTAATGTTCGCATTGCAATGCGTCCTGAACCAGCCGGTAATTGTTGATACTGGGTTTTTCACTGCCGATTTCCTCCGAAATCACCATGAAATCCAGCAATGGTTCCAATCCCAACGCTTTCACTTTATTCCGTTGCGTCACGGAGCGGCCGTCCGTGATTAAGGCAAACCGATAATCCGCCTTCAGCCGGTTTAGTTGTTCCTCCACATGCGGAAAAAGCCTAATCTGCGGAATATGAAATCGGTACCAATCCAGCAAAGTTGCCAAATCGACGTCATATTGTTTCACCAAATACTGAAAGGCGTTCTCTCCGCGGTGATACAGTTCGACCAGTCGATTAAATAACACTTCGCCCTGTTCCGGCGCCAAACGAAACGCAATATGCTGATAAGCGGAATACAGAAAATCGATTTCCGCATACAGCGTATCGTCCAAATCTAAAACCAGCGCCTTATTTTTCATAATGATGCGCCAGGATTTCCGCGTCATAACGCAGCATTAATAAATCCGCTTCCCAATCGTCGAAGGCGGGAATCGGTTGATTAAACAAATATTCCTGAATCAACCAGCGCGGATAATTGGCGCCCGCCAGATAACTCAACGGATAACCGCCGCCGAAACGCGGATTAATTTCAATTCCCAGAATTTCGGCGCTAGATTTGTGATAAAACACCTGCACCGTCAAACAACCGCGCGCGCCCGGCAAACGAGACAATTTTTCCGATAACTGAGTGACGATGGCGTTTTTCTTGGTCACGCCTTTATTGATTTCGCCCGCCCGCACAAAAATTCGCTTTCTCGGCACCGCACTTTTCAGCACGGAATGTTTGTCAAAATAACAATCTACGGTGTATTCGTCGTATTCCGCCGGCGAAATATACTGCATAAACATGAGTTCGGGATTTTCCAGCTGCTCCGGTGAAATATCCTCCGGTTTTTCCGCCACAAAAATCCCTTTGCTCAAACTGCCGTTATAAGGTTTCACAAAAACCGGATATTCAAACCGACCTTTCTCAAATTGTTTAGGCACGGCAATACCCTGTTCAACAAACAATTGGTTGGTTAATCGTTTATCGCGACATTTTCTGACAAATTCCGCATCACTGACGGAAATAAAAATGCCTTTATCCTTAAACTGCTGCAAGTGTTCGCTTAAAACCAATAATTCCGTATCAATGGTCGGAACAATTAATTTCACGTTATTTGCTTCGCAAATTTCAAGTAATGTCGGGATATAACCGGCATCCGTCACCCGAGGCACCCGGAAACGGTCGTCCGCCACATAACAGGCCGGCGCCAGTTCGGGATTTAAATCCACGGTCAACACTTTTCCGCCGCTCACTAATTGCGATAATTCTTTTTTAAACGCCTGAACGAGAGAAACCCGTTGTCCGGCTGAGGTAACAAGAATGTTCATGATTTTTTATTCCCTTCAAATTTAGGCATAGTGGCGTCATTTGCCGCGTTAATATCGTCTTTCGCAATCACTTTTTGAATGGTTTTCGCGATGATTTTCAAATCTAACCAGAATGATTGGTTTTCCACATACCAGGCATCCAATTCAAATTTTTGTTCCCAACTGATGGCGTTACGCCCGTTCACCTGAGCATAGCCGGTAATGCCCGGTTTCACGTCGTGGCGTTTAGCTTGCCGTTCGTTATAAAGCGGTAAATATTCCATCAGTAACGGGCGAGGCCCTACCAGACTCATATCGCCTTTTAACACGTTCCAGAGCTCCGGTAATTCGTCCAGACTGGTGGCGCGAAGCATTTTACCAAACGGCGTTAAGCGTTCCGCATCCGGTAAAATATTGCCGTTATGATCCACGCCGTCTTTCATGGTTCTGAACTTAATCATCTCAAACGGTTTACCATGCAAGCCCGGACGGATCTGCTTAAACAAAACCGGCGAACCCAAATTCCGTTTTACCTTATAAGCCACGAATAAATATACGGGTGAAAGCAAAACTAAGGCTGTCAGCGCAATAACAATATCGAAAAAACGTTTTACCATGAAGAACTCCTACTGCCGACCGATTTCGAGCTGGCGAAAGTACCGTTTTTAGCCAGAACGGCATAAACTAAAACCAGGAAAAGCGGATACCAGACTAACGGCAATCTCAAAATGGAAGACGGCACCCAAACGATCCAACAGAAATTAATAAAAATAAATAAAATAAATATGCGTTCTTTCCAGGCTAATAAATAATCGGTTAATACGTAATAAATAGCATTCAATATAAAATATAAAAATGATAAGAATGCAAAAATACCGAAAGCCAAATAAATCTCAATAAAGAAACTATGCGGATTGGTATAACCCAACGGAAAACTTAACTTTATTCGGTCGAAATACTGAATGTAATCCCGCGGACCGTAACCCAACCAAAGAATTTTGAAATTATCTAAAAACGCGGTATAAATTTCTGTCCGATAACCGACGGACTTATCATCCGCCATAGAAAATATAACTAATGAAAAACGTTCTATCGGACGCTCTAGCCAATCAATTTTGGCAAGTAAAATAAATAACTCCTGCAACCAGGAAAGATTAAATATAAATAATACGACTACACAGGCGAAAAACAGATATACCGCCTTAAAATAGACCGATGCATTTAAAAATAATATTAACATCAGCATAATCAGATAACTCAGTAATACCGACCGGGACGCACTAACTACCACCGCCAGACCGATAATCAACAACAACGCATATCCGGTTAATTTCCATTTCCAATTGTTTTCTCGGATGATATAAAAAAATCCTATTAACGCGGCAAGTGAAATCATAATCACAGCCTGGTCATTAGTATTAAAGAAAAATCCTTTAAACGCATTATCGGTTACCGTTAATTCGTCATTACCCGACACCAACTGAAAACCCAGCAAAGCCTCAATAAAAAATCCTGCCAAAATAATTAACGACATTCCCAATAACAAACGTCGGATACCCGCTTCGCCATCATTCCGATTAAATGCCAAAAAAGAATAATGAAATAAGAAAATCACAATACCGAAAAAGAACGAATCCACCGCTTTATCCGTTGAAAACGAATTTAATAATGAAATTCCCACAAAGAAAAACAGCGCATATAACGGAAATATCAGTTTTAAAAAGTCCTTTTCTATCTCTCTAAAAAAGAGAGTTATAAAAGATAAGAAAAAAAATACGAAACTCAGCGCACTATCCAATCGAGGTAAGCCTAACAGATTAGATAATGCGGGCGAAAATATGACCAATCCCAATGCAAAAAATAATAACAGCTTAAAAGTACTGATAACGCTAATATTCATATCAAATAATATTTTTGATTAATTTCTCAATTTCTTTATAAGAACGTTCACGTAAGAATTTCTCTTTCGCAAGCGATAAATTAACTTGAGACATATTGTTTAAAACCGTTCTGTCTTCCGCCAATTTATTTAATTCGGCGGCCAATTCCCGATAATTCCCCGCCGCATATTGAATGCCACCGCCTTGCGCCAGCAGTTTTTCCACTTCCGGATGTTTCTGACAGCTTAAAATCGGCAATCCACAGCAAATATAATCGGATAATTTATTAGTAATACTGCCTTCCGACGAAGCTTTAATAGCATTCAGCGCCACATCGGAATCCGCCAGCATTCGCATGGCTTCGTTATAAGGATGAACGCCTAAAAACGCCACATGACCGCCCAATTGGCGGTTCAGCGCCTGCAGGGAAGCTTCATGCGGACCGGTGCCGATAAATTGAATGTTCACCTTCTCGCTGCACAACGGCGCGGCTTTCACCACGGTCTCCAAATCATAACTGCCCGCCATGGTGCCTAAATAAGTGGCAATCAATTTACCCGTTGTTTTTTTATCCTCCGATTTGGCGAATAAAAAATCTCCGCCAATATAGACCGCACTTTTCAGCGTATCCGGCAAATGATTCACATCCGCCCGGCGCAAATAAGTTTCCGAAACTGCCACTAACGCATCCGCATAGCCGTATGTTTTATCGGCATAGCGCGTAATCGGCTTCATCAGCATTTTGCCGATTGGCGTAGAAAAAAACGCAATGGGCCCGGCAATAGCTTCCGGCCAAACATCCTGCACATCAATAACCAATTTAAAATTTTTACTTTGCTTATATTTGCCTAAAATATAATTTGTTCTAATTAACGGATAAGCGGAATAAACCACATCGATTTTTCGCTCATAATTTTTTAAAAAGGTTTCAAAATGACGGCAAAACGCATGGTGGCTGATTAAGCGGCGAATACTGACATTTTTGGCGTATCCCGGTTCATCCAATAAAACCACACTCACATTATCCAAGTGCGGTACGTTTTCGCGATGTTTTTTTAAGAAATGACAATATTTACTGGTCACCAATGTCACGTCAAATTCCGTCGATAACATTTTGGCAAGATAAATAAATCGGTTCATTCCCATTTCATGAGGAAACGTGACATAAGGCGCAACAATCATAATGTGCTTTTTATCTTGCATTTCTTAATCCTTTTATAAAACTTACCATCATGCCGAAATCCGAAGGCTTCGGAACGATATGCCAAAACGCCCGACTTTGTGTCACTCGGTTAAAAGCAATCAATCGCAACACTAAATCCATGGTGTAGGCAAGCGTCGTCGCAATAGAGGCTCCGATTAATCCCCATAACGGCACAAGGCATAAACTCAATACCGTATTAATCCCGAACACCCAGTAAGAATTTTTCAGATTTAATTCGGCAAATCCCCGGGCGGCAAGATCGTTAGCTAAAATTCTTGACGGTGTCCAGGCCAAAATTCCCGGCAATAACAGCAATATTACGGACACCGCTTTCTCATATTCCGCACCGAATAAAATTCTTACGATAAGGGAAGACAAACAAGCAAATGCGATACCGATAACCAGCGTGACAATAAAGGTCAGTCTGGCGCTGTCTAATGTGAGTTTTGCGACTTCTCTGTCGTCACCGCCTTCCCCTAATTTATTGGATAATCGGGGGAGCAATACCGTACTGACCGCCTGAGAAGGCAACCACAATTTTTCCGCCAGCTGCATCCCGACCGAATAAATACCCACCACTACCGGCGTAGTGAAATAACCTAAAATCAACAATGAAAACCGATAATTCAACAAAGTAATAATGTTACTTAAATGAGATTTCAGTCCGTAACCGATAAAGTCGAAAAAAAAGCGTTTCAGCGAATAAGTTTCCACCTTGATTAATTTCAGGATAATTCGCAGTAAAATAAAGAAACTTATCCAATGGCTTAATACATAGGCGGTTAAAATAGAACTCACATCGTTTGAAAACAGAATCGCCACCATTGAAATCAGAAAAATGACTAACGGCTGAGCAACACAAACAATATTGAACCATTTAAAGTTCTGCACCGCCTGAATTAAAGAAGGCAATACGGTAAAAAATGTCTGCGGCAACAAAGAAGCCAAGGATAAATACAATAAACTCACCGGCACTTCATTAAAAAAATACTGCCCGAAATAATGCACCACGATACCTAACGCCAAACCGGTCACTATCGATAAACCGGATAAGAAAATCAAATTGGCATACAACGCCTGGTTTTCATTAACCATTTTCCGCCCGATGGCGTAAATATTGATACTCTGTAAACCAAAAGTAATGATTTGGGAAAATAACGTCGGCAACAAAATGGCTAACGTATATTGCCCCATTTGCTCGGTACCCAATCCTCTGGCAATTACAATTAATGTAATAACCTGCAGAATACCGACTAAAATCTGTCTGACAAAAACCGTCGATATTAATCTCACCATAACGTTACTTTTTATCTAAAATATCCCGATAAATATTTGTCAGTTTATTGACAAACGGCTTTTTGGAATAGGCATCGATACAGCGCCGCCGGATTTGCTCGTTATCAAATTTTTCCTGATTGGCAAGAAATTCCAAAATACCTTTCGCCAGTTCCTTTTCATCACCCGCTTTGACAAATAAACCGTCACCTTCCGTTAAAATGGATTCGGGTCCGCCACACAATGTAGATACCACCGGTGTACCTTGTGACAAAGCTTCGATAACCACCACGCCGAAAGTCTCGATATAACTGGAAAGAACAAAACCCAGACTTTCTTTCATTAATTGGCAAACTTCCCCGCGGGAAAGCGCCCCCAGTAAAGTTACGTTATTTTCCAGACCTAAAGTTTTGATTAGCATTTCCAGTTTGGCCCGTTCGGGACCCTCTCCGCCAATCATGAGCTTTAATTGCGGATATTCTTCCACAACGTTGGCAAAGGCTTTGATTAATACATCAAATCCTTTCTTTGCATGTAAAAATGCGACGGCGCACAGCTGATATTTTCGCGCCGATAAATTCATCGAACTTTCGACAAACAAATCATCCAGCAAATTAGGAAAAACCGTCCATTCTTTACCGTTTAATTTCTGTTTTAACAGATCCGCCAGGCTTTTACTGACAGCCAATAATTTGCTTGCCGCCGCTTCGGAGCGTTTCAAATACGGCCATTCCCAGTCTTTCACCAATCCCCGTCCGAAAACCGAACTGTGCTCGGTAACACAGTAAGGAATTTGATATTTTTTATGGATTTCCAGTGCCAAAGGCCCCGCATGTAATAAACTATGCACATGCAAAATATCCGGCATGCCTTGTTCTTTAACATAACGTTCGAATAATGCCAATCCGGCTTTCACCCAACGCTTTAAATCCAAGTAAGGAATCTTAGGAAACCAGAATACGCCATGTTGAAAATACGTGCTAATATTGCCGTCCTGCCAGAATTCTTGATCATAACGACCCAGAACCGCATTTTTACCTAACCGTAATGATCTAAACTGCGGCGCAATCACACCGACTTTCACACCGGAATCAGCGAGAACATTAGCTTGTTCTCGAAAAAATGCGCCGTTCAGATCATCTTTATGTAAAGGGTACCAAGACGGCAATATCAGAATATGCATTACAATTCCTTATATAATTTCAACAATTTTTGTGCATATTTTTTCGGATCGCATTCGCGAATAATCAAATCATACGCATTATTCACATAAGATTCGGTTGCCGTTTTATCGTCAATCGTCCGGCAAACCGCTTCCGCCATAGCGGCGATATCGCGCGGCTCAATCAGATGTCCCGTACTACCGTTTATCACGATTTCTTCAATGCCCGCAGCTCTAAAGGCACAAACCGGCACTTTCATAATCATCGCCTCGACAATGGAATTGGATAAGCCTGCACCGCTGTCACCGTCAACAACCAGCGGACTGACAAACACATCGACACCGTCCATAAAATCAGTCACATCCGATACATTGCCCGCAAACTTCACCTGTTGCTCAATCCCTAAATCTCCGGCAATCTTTTCCAAGACCCCGCGATGCGGGCCATCACCGCCAATAACAAATTCAAACTGACGTTCCGGGTGATAAGTTAAACAATATTTCGCGAAATCCAGAAATAACTCAACGCTGCGCCCTTCCCGCAAAGCGGATAAAGTACCAATCACAAACCGCGACTTTTCCAAGGACTTCATCGGCTTGCTGGTCGGAATTAAACGATATGCATTGTAAATATAAGAAGTTTGCACCTCCGGATAACCGTAGCGAATCAGCTTTTGTTGTTCAAGCTTACAATTTCCCAGCCCTCTCACGCCCATTTTGACAAAAAACGGTACGACTTTTTGATAAGTCTCATGATCCAAACCGCGCGATGTCCAGAAAATCTTCACTTGTTTATTTTTGAAGAATTTCTTCGCCAACCAAATAAACAACAACGGACGCGCCATTTGGGCATGAATCACATCAATTTGCTTATCATTCACCGTTTTCACCAACTGATAAACATAATTAAGTAGTTTCAGCGGATTCTTGGTATGACAATCCGCATTAATTTGTTGAATACCCAATTTGTTGATGGTATCAAACAGCGGTCCGGTTTTACCGAAAACCGTCACCGACTCCACGAGCGGATTCAATTCGGTGGCGGCAATCAGAGTAGCGATCTCCGTTCCGCCGATATGCCCCATATCGCTCACCAGCAATACGCGTAATTTAGCCTGGCCCATGGCGAAAAATCCTATACTAAACTTTGCACAATCTTTTGCTGTTCTTCCGATGTGAGATACGGATGCATCGGCAAACTCATCACACGTTCGGCAATTAAATCTCCCACCGGTAAATTGATACGGCTATCCGCTACCGCCGGTTGTTTATTTAACGGAATCGGATAATGAACTGCGGTCGGAATTCCCAACGTTTTTAGTTTTTCCTGTACCTCGGCACGATTATCCACTTGGATGGTGTACTGCGCCCAGGCGCTTTGGTTATGCGCTTCAATAAACGGCGTGCTGTTGATGCCGGCTTGATTAAACAAACGGGTATAGTTTTCCGCCACCCGTTGACGGGCTGAAATTTCATCGTCCAGGATCGCCAGTTTTGGCAACAAAATCGCCGCCTGTAAGGTGTCTAAACGGCTGTTTACGCCCACGCGGATATGATGATAACGACGATCCTGACCGTGTCTTGCCACCTGACGAATCACTTTTGCCAATTCATCATCGTTAGTAAAAATTGCACCGCCGTCGCCATAACAGCCTAAAGGTTTGCTTGGGAAAAAGCTGGTACAGGCAATAGTGGTTAAATTGCAACTTTTACGATTTTTATAGCTCGCGCCGAAACTTTGTGCGGCATCTTCAATGACCGGTAAGTTATATTTCTGTGCCACGGCATTTACCGCATCAAAATCCGCACATTGTCCGTACAAACTCACGGGAATAATGGCTTTAGTACGCGGTGTGATTGCCGCTTCCAGTTTCGCCGCGTCAATATTGTAGGTTTTCGGATCCACATCCACATAAACCGGTTTTGCGCCTAATAAAGCGACGGTTTCCGCCGTAGCGATATAAGTAAATCCCGGGGTAATCACTTCATCACCGGCGCCGATGCCCAACGCCATTTGCGCAATTTGTAACGCATCCGTGCCGTTAGCGCAGCTGATACAATATTTTGCGCCGACATAAGCCGCCAGCTTTTCTTCCAATTCCGCGACTTCCGGACCTAAAATATATTTACCGTGCGCCAACACTTTCTGAATACCCGCGTCAATTTGCGCTTTAATTCTTTGCTGCTGAGCATTTAAATCAATGAATTCCATCTTCTTTACCTGCTTATAATTTCTTCAACACATGACCGTCCAAACGGTAAACCTCTCCCGTGTGCGGACACCGGGCTTCGGCTTGTCCCGACAACGGCAAATCCAATTGTTCGCCGTATTCGCTCATCCAACCGATTTGTTTGGCCGGCACGCCCACCATTAAGGCATAATCCGGCACATCCCGATTAATCACCGCACCTGCGCCGATAAAGGCGTAAGCGCCGATCGTCACGCCGCATACAATGGTGGAATTGGCGCCCAAAGTCGCGCCTTTTTTTACCAAAGTATCTTTATATTCGCTTTTCCGCTCAATCAACGAACGCGGGTTGTACACATTGGTAAAAACCATGCTCGGACCGCAAAAAACCCCTTCTTCCAAATATACATTGTCGTATACGGAAACGTTATTCTGAATTTTGCAACGATCGCCGATACGGACTTTATTGCCCACAAACACATTTTGTCCCAGCGACACCTCTTTACCGATTTTGGCGCCGCCGCATACGTGGGCGAAATGCCAAACTCTTGAGCCGTCACCGATCTCGGCACCCTCGTCAACGATTGCCGACGGATGTTGATAATAGTTCATAATGTTGGTTTCCCGTTGAATAGTTGAATGGATATCGCTTCGCGTTTTATACAAAATTCTTAAAGATTAAATGCAATCCTCGAATGGGCTATGTATAAATTATGGTCAAAAAACAATCTAAAAAAACGTTGCTTTTTGTGACCGCACTTTTATATAGCCCAAACTCGAATTGCAATTGAACTGCTTGCTAGTGCACTCAATTGAGGTTTATTTTTGTAATAATTTTGTTAAAAACGGATGCGGATTGGCCGGATTCGCTATCACGTCGGCATGACGGATATGTTCCACCGTCTCGATCGCCGTGCGGTTTTCTTCCAAGCCGTAACCCTTGCCTTCCAGAATGCGTTGATAGCTTTGGGTGTGCAAATCGGTGAAGCCGCCGGAAAATTCCAGTTCTTCGTTTTCAATCGTAATGCTGCGATAGGTGAGTTTTTCACCCTGCACCGCATTTGCCGGTAAATTGTTGGCATCAATAGACAAGAACCAACGAACCCGCGCACGTTTGTATTCCAAATAACCGGAAACGGTTTTCTCATCGCGATAATGCACTTCGTTTTTCACCACATCACCGAAAATGAAATGCAGCATATCGTAGAAATGTACGCCGATGTTGGTGGCGACGCCGCCGGATTTTTGATCTACGCCTTTCCAGGATTTCAAATACCATTTGCCGCGCGAGGTCAGATAGGTTAAATCCACATCGAACACTTTATCCGCCGGCGCGGATTCCACTTTGTCGCGCAAGGCGATAATCGACGGATGCAGACGTAATTGCAGAATGGAATTTACTTTCGCGCCGTATTTTTGTTCGTATTCGGATAACATGTCCAAATCGGCGGAATTCAATACCAACGGTTTTTCACAGATCACGTTGATGCCGTTTTTTAAGGCGAATTTCATGTGCGGCGCATGCAAATAGTTCGGTGAACAGATGGCCACGTAATCCAGTTTTTCGCCTTTTAATTTTTGGTCTTCCACAAAGGCTTCAAACTGCTCGAATTCGGTGAAAAATTCGGCTTCCGGGAAGTGGCTGTCCATAATACCGACGGAATCGTTCACATCCATGGCCACAACCAACGTATTACCCGTATCTTTGATCGCTCTCAAATGACGCGGAGCGATATAGCCGCCCGCTCCGATAAGTGCAAATTTTTTCATAATTTCGTCTCTACTCATTTATAAACGGAACACACTGATACCTTGTTGCGATAAGGCATCTCGGTCAAATAAACTTTTCACATCCACCAATACCGGATTATCCGAACGCATGTATGAACGCAAAGTTTCAGCGCTTAATTCTCTGAATTCTTTATGTCCTACCGCCACAATCAGTGTATCCACCGGATGTTTTTCATCAATCACTGACAGGTCCAGGTCGTATTCGTGTTTCACTTCGGCAGGATCCGCCCAAGGATCGGCGACCACGACGTCCACGCCCCAGTTACGTAACTCGTCGATCACATCAACCACTTTACTGTTACGGATATCCGGACAGTTTTCCTTGAAGGTCACCCCTAATACGCCCACCTTGGCTTTGGCCACGTCAATATTATGGTTCAACATTAATTTGATCGTGGTTTGCGCAACATAATGAGCCATATCGTCATTAATGCGGCGACCGGCAAGAATAACCTGCGGGTTATAACCCACTTCTTCCGCTTTATGGGTTAAATAATACGGATCGACGCCGATACAGTGTCCGCCGACCAAGCCCGGACGAAACGGTAAAAAGTTCCATTTACTGCCCGCCGCTTCCAATACATCAACCGTATCGATGCCGACACGTTCAAAAATAATGGATAACTCGTTCACCAACGCAATATTCAAATCCCGCTGGGTGTTTTCAATCACTTTGGCCGCTTCCGCCACTTTAATGCTGGCGGCTTTATGAGTGCCCGCGGTAATAATACTGCCGTACATTTGATCGACGATATCCGCCACTTCCGGCGTGCTGCCGCTGGTGATTTTTTTAATTTTCGTCAGCGTGTTAACTTTATCGCCCGGGTTAATCCGTTCAGGGCTGTAACCCGCAAAGAAATCCCGATTAAATTTCAGGCCGGACACTCGTTCCAGAATAGGAATACAGACTTCTTCCGTCGCGCCCGGATATACCGTGGATTCATACACCACAATATCGCCTTTTTTCAGCACTTTACCGATAGATTCACTGGCCTTTTGCAGCGGCGTCAAATCCGGACGGTTCACATCATCAATGGGAGTGGGAACAGTAACAATAAAGAAATTGCATCGTTTCAGCTGTTCGAGATCGGAAGTGTAGGAAAGATAAGTTGCTGACTTGAGGGCGTCCGACGAAACTTCTAAAGTTCGGTCTTTACCCTCCGCCAGTTCTTTTACCCTGTTCGGGCTAATATCAAAACCTATGGTTTCACGCTGTTTACCGAACTCTACCGCCAACGGTAAACCTACATAACCAAGGCCGACAACACCAACTTTGTAGCTGTCTAGATTCATAAAATATACCCCTATATTTTCAATATATTAAAATAATGATTCAAATAAAAAGTGTAGTTTATAAAAACAAATAACAATCGAACTGCAAGAAAAATAATATTATATTTTCACCTTCATTTACGGTTCGAAAAATTAACAAAAAATTAAACAATCAGAATTCGGTAAAAATCGGTATAAGCATAGGACTTAATACCCATGAATATAGTTCAAATAGCCATAGTCAGGTCCGACCACAAGAAAAGTAACGGTGATAAACGGCAATTCATGATATTTACGGCTAAACATACTTAAAAACAAGTCCAACTTATTGAAATATAAAATAACATTACCTAAAAAGCGACATCGACACATGGTCCAACGTCCGATTTGTTGCTAATAAATAGCAGTATTTAACGGCGATAGCAATTTATTTCGGATAAATAATTCATTATTTACACAAGCTTACAATTCTTTTACAAATAATGATGGAAAAATAACAAATTCTTTTATCGTAAAATAAATCCTTATGGGGATAAAAACTCTCCGCTCGAATTTAAAATTTAATTAATTTACCCGAATTAAAAAGTAATTTTTAACGCCATTTATTAAACCGTTTACATAATAAAAAACTCTGAAAAAACCGACCGCACTTTCCGCTTTAAGTGCGGTCAAAAAAACCGCCGTTTTTTCTTCCCGCAACTTCGCTAACAACCGAATTCTGCGAAAAATCAAAGAAATAGGAGCGAGCCGGCGGAATTTCATGTAAAATACGTTCAATTTTTTTAACATTTATGGAAAGAGACTTTATGGCATTATTAAACGTACTGATTTACCCCGACGAGCGCCTTAAAACCGTCGCGACGCCCGTCACCGAATTTAACGACGAACTGCAAACTTTTATCGACGACATGTTCGACACCATGTATCAGGAAGAAGGCATCGGGCTAGCCGCCACGCAGGTTGACGTACACAAACGCGTGATCACCATCGACATCACCGGTGAAAAAACCGAACAACTGGTATTGATTAATCCCGAATTGCTTGAAAGCGAAGGCGAAACCGGCATTGAAGAAGGTTGCTTATCCTTGCCCGGTCTGCGCGGTTTCGTACCACGCAAAGAAAAAATTACCGTCAAAGCCCTCAACCGCCACGGCGAAGCCTTCACCTTACATGCGGACGGTTTACTGGCGATTTGCATCCAGCATGAAATGGATCACTTAAACGGCATCGTCTTTGCGGATTATTTATCGCCGTTAAAACGCAACCGAATGAAAGAAAAATTGCTGAAATATCAGAAACAATTGGCAAAACAAACGGCGTAATTCTTACTTTCTTTGCTTCACCAACTTAATTCTTACTTTCTTTGCTTCGCCAAAGAAAGTAAGCAAAGAAAGGCGCCCCCGTTTTGCCTTGTTCCCTGAAAATAATGAAATTTGCTTTACGAAAATCTTGTAAACTCGCTACGCTCAGACAAACAAGATTTTCTACAAATTTCACTATTTTCAGGCGGCAAAAAGGGGAAGTTGAATAAGCGCAAATATTTAAAAATATCAAAAAAATCAACCGCACTTTTATCACGATTCTACGCTCATCGGGGCCCCGTCTGAGGTGCCTAAGCGACTTGAAATTTTTAGGAAAATAAGTTTGTTTGAGCGTAGCGAGTTTACTTATTTTCCGTAAAAAAATTTCAACTAAGCGAAGAACTGCACCGAAGTCGGGGTGCACTTTCTTTTTGCTTACTTTTGCTTTGTGCAAGCAAAGAAAAAGTAAGTCGCCCATCGGGCGAAACTCGATAAAAATATATTTATGAAAAAACTGAACATTATCTTCGCCGGCACGCCGGATTTTGCCGCCCAACATCTACAAGCGCTGCTTTCGTCCAATCACAATGTTATCGCGGTTTACACCCAACCCGATAAACCGGCGGGACGCGGCAAAAAACTGCAGGCCAGCCCGGTTAAACAGCTGGCGCAACAGCATAATATTCCCGTTTATCAGCCGAAATCTCTGCGTCACGAAGAAGCGCAAGCGGAACTGGCGGCATTAAACGCGGATGTTATGGTGGTGGTGGCTTACGGGTTAATTCTGCCGAAAGCCGTTCTGGCCGCGCCCCGTTTGGGTTGTTTGAACGTACACGGTTCGATTCTGCCCCGTTGGCGCGGTGCCGCACCGATTCAACGGGCAATTTGGGCGGGCGATACGCAAACCGGTGTCACCATCATGCAGATGAACGAAGGCTTGGACACCGGCGACATGCTGCACAAAGTTTATTGCGATATTACACCGCAAGAAACCTCCGCTTCGCTCTATCACAAACTGGCGCAGCTCGCGCCGCCGGCATTAATTAAGGTGTTGGATCACCTGGAAGACGATAAGTTTAAGCCGCAACCGCAGGATGACAATCAAAGCAGCTACGCCGATAAGCTCAGCAAAGAGGAAGCGAAACTGGATTGGTCCTTACCCGCCGCTCAGCTTGAACGCAATATTCGCGCCTTTAATCCCGCGCCGACGGCGTTTTTAACCGTCACCGTCAACGGCAACGAAGAGCGGATTAAAATTTATCAGGCCGACGTATTGCCGCATCAGGAAAAGACGGCGGGAACGGTGTTGGCTTGCGATAAAAAAGGCCTGCGGATAGCCACGGCGGACGGCGTATTGAACATTACCCGCTTACAACCTTCCGGCAAAAAACCGATGTCGGTGCAGGATTTTCTGAACGGTCGGGCGGATTGGTTTCCGGCGGGAACGGTATTAGCTTAATTCCGCCACCCGCAATATCATCAAACGGCATTGAGTTAACGCATATGACAAAAACGTTGCAAAAAACGACCGCACTTTCCACAAAAAACGGGAAAAAAAGCCCGACGGACAAAAATCTCAGCGCGCGCGCGGCAGCGGCGCAAATTATCCTGCAAGTGCTGGATCAGGGAAAATCCTTATCCGCGCTGCTCCCTGAAATTCAGCCTAGAATGAAACCGCAGGATTTGCCTTTACTGCAGGAAATCTGCTTCGGCGTGTGTCGCGTGTTGCCGCGATTGGAATGGATCATCCGTTTGCTGGTGGACAAGCCGCTGAAGGGCAAAACCCGTATCGTACATTGTCTGCTACTGGTGGGATTATACCAAATTCTGTACACCCGCATTCCGCCGCACGCGGCGATCAATGAAGCGGTAAACGCCGCACGCCAGCTGAAATCGGACAATTTCCGCGGCCTGCTCAACGGCGTGTTGCGCCGTTTTCTGCGGGAACGCGAAAGCGTGCTGGCCACCGTGGACAAACATTGGCAAACCAACCATCCCGAATGGCTGGTCAATAAACTGAAAAAAACCTATCCGAACTGGCGTGACATTATCGACGCCAACAATCAGAAACCGCCCATGTGGTTGCGGGTAAACCGGAATCACAGTTCCGCGGAAAATTACCGTCAACGGCTGGCGGAAAACGGCATAACGGCTTTTCCCGCTGAAAATCCTCACGCTCTGCGTTTGGAATCGCCGGTTTCCGTGTCACAGTTGCCGCATTTTGCCGAAGGTTGGGCCACGGTGCAGGACGTGCACGCCCAATGGTCCGCTATTTTACTGGAACCGCAAAACGGCGAACTCATTTTAGACGCCTGTGCGGCGCCGGGCGGCAAAACTACGCATATTCTGGAACAGGCGCCGCAAGCAAAAGTGGTCGCCTTGGATGTGGAAGAAAACCGCCTCAAACGGATAACGGAAAACCTCGCCCGCTTAAATCAACAGGCGGTGGTGATTTGTGGTGACGCCACCCGGCCCGAAACCTGGTTACCGCAGGCGGCGCAACAGATTACCGGAAATAAAAGTGCGGTCAAATTTGACCGAATTTTATTGGACGCGCCCTGTTCCGCCACTGGCGTTATCCGCCGTCATCCCGACATAAAATGGCTGCGTCGGGAACAGGATATTGCCCCGTTAGTGGAAATTCAGCACCAAATTCTGACCGCACTTTGGCAAACCCTCAAACCGAACGGCATATTGCTGTACGCCACCTGTTCCGTGCTGCCTGATGAAAACGGTCGGCAAATCGCCCGTTTTCTGGCGGAACAGAACGACGCACAACTCGAACCGCTGCCGTTCCCAGCGCCACAGGCCATCGGTCATCAATTTCTACCGGAAGAAAACGGCGGCGACGGATTTTATTACGCCAAACTACGAAAAATCGCTTAATCTTTAGATAAAATTCAAAAGCCTGAGCGGTTTCAGGCTTTTTTATATAAGAAAAATAATGTTTAGCTGTTTTTTTATGAGATTTTCGTGCCAATTCGCCGTAGTTCGTCTATACTCAAAATCCGTTTAACCAAGGAAATCTATTATGAATCAACCGACACTAAAAGAACTCACATTTCGAGGAATGTTGTTAGGCGCGCTGATTACGGTGATTTTCACCGCCTCTAACGTTTATTTAGGGCTGAAAGTCGGCTTGACGTTTGCTTCATCCATACCCGCTGCGGTCATTTCTATGGCGGTATTAAAATTTTTCAAGGGTTCGAATATTCTTGAAAACAACATGGTGCAAACGCAAGCGTCCTCAGCGGGCACACAATCTTCCGTCATCTTCGTACTACCGGCAATGCTGATGGTCGGATACTGGCAGGGATTCCCGTTCTGGCAAACCTTATTGGTTTGTATGGCGGGCGGGATTTTAGGCGTAATTTTCACCGTGCCGTTGCGGCATGTAATGGTGGTGAAAAGCGATCTGCCTTACCCTGAAGGCGTAGCCGCGGCAGAAATTCTGAAAGCCGGTCATGACGAAAGCCATAACGGCGAAAGCGGTATCAAAGAAATCGCTGCCGGCGGAATATTGGCGGCTATCGTGGGATTTTGCACCAACGGATTACGCATTATCGCCGACGGCGCCAGCTTATGGTTCAAAGGCGGCAATGCCGTTTTTCAGGTACCGATGGGATTCTCTTTCGCCTTACTCGGCGCCGGTTATTTGGTCGGCATGGTGGGCGGTATCGCCATTTTAGCGGGTATTTTCCTCGCCTGGGGCGTTGCCGTGCCGTATTTTACGGCGGCGGATCCGATGCCGGCGGATGCGGAAATGATCGGTTACGCAATGAATATCTGGAAAACCAAAGTGCGTTTTATCGGTGTGGGAACTATCGGTATCGCGGCAATCTGGACGCTACTGATTTTGTTAAAACCGATGTTGCAGGGCATGGGCCAATCCTTCCGCGCGCTGGGTGACAAAAACGTGCAAAAATCCGACCGCACTTCACAGGATTTATCGCCCAAAGCCATGGGTTTCATCACCTTAGTGAGCGTGGCGTTAATCGTATTGGCGTTGTATAACTTTGTGCAACCCGTTTCGCTTTCGGCGGAAGCGGCGTTATTGCTGATCGTGGTTTGTACCGCTCTTGCGGTGGTAATCGGCTTTTTTGTCGCCGCTGCCTGCGGTTACATGGCGGGATTGGTAGGTTCCTCTTCCAGCCCGATTTCCGGTATCGGCATTATTTCCGTAGTGATTACCTCTATTGTTCTCATGACAATCGGTAACAGCTTAGGCTTAACCGCACACGAAGACGGACAACGCTTCTTAACCGCGTTAACCATTTTCACCGGTTCTATCGTGATGACGACCGCCGCCATTTCCAACGATAACCTGCAGGACTTAAAAACCGGTCAGTTGGTACAGGCCACGCCTTGGCGCCAACAGATTGCCTTAATCATCGGCTGTATCGTAGGCGCTTTCGTTATTGCGCCGGTGCTCGAAATCCTGTTCAATGCCTATGGTTTCAGCGGTGCAATGCCACGCGAAGGCATGGATGCGGCCCAAGCGTTATCCGCGCCGCAAGCCACTTTGATGATGACTATCGCCAACGGCATTTTCTCCCATAATCTGGAATGGTCGTACATTTTCACCGGTATCGCTTTAGGCATAGCGTTAATTATTGTGGACGCCTTGCTGAAAAAATCCAGCAACGGACGCTTTGCCCTGCCGGTTCTTGCCGTGGGAATGGGCATTTATTTGCCGCCGGCGGTCAATGCACCGATTGTTGTAGGCGCGGTGCTGGCTTGGCTCATCAATCGCCATATTGAAAGTTATGCCAAACGCAGCGGCAAAAATGCGGACGAGATAAAGAAAAAAGCGGATCGCTACGGTACGCTTTTCGCCGCCGGTTTAATCGTGGGCGAAAGCTTAATCGGCGTTCTACTTGCCTTTATTATCGCAGGCTCCGTCACATCCGGCGGCTCCGACGCCCCGCTGGCGTTAGCGTTGAATGATTGGGGCACCGTCGGGCAGGTATTAGGGTTAATCGTATTCGTCGCAGGAATCGGCATCTACGCCCTTCGCGTGTTACGGGCTAAAAAATAATATCGGACACCTCAACAAAAGTAAGCATCATCTGCACCCCAAAGGTTGGATTTAATCGCCGACCGATTAAGGTGCAGAATATGATTTCCGCCTTCGCGAATCAAACCGCCATCCACATCAAACTGACAATCAGAAACGCAATCACGCCGTAAATGGTTGTGAGAACCGACCAGGTTTTTAAGCCGTCCGCCACCGAGATACCGAAGAATTTTGTCCAAACCCAAAATAAGCTGTCGTTTACGTGGGATAACGTCATCGAGCCCGCGCCTACAGCGGCGGTAATGAGCGCGATTTGCACGCCGTTGTATCCGCCCGCATTAATTGCCGGCGCAAGAATGGTCGCGGTCGTAATGGTCGCAACCGTTGCCGAGCCCTGGGCGGCGCGTAACAAAGCGGCAAGGATAAAACCCAAAGCCAAGACGTGCAATCCCGTGCTTGCCAAGACTTCGGATAAGGCTTTGCCCACACCGCTGGCATCCAGAACTTTACCGAACATCCCGCCGGCACCGGTGATTAAAATAATACCGGCAATCGGCGCTAACGAAGAATTCAAAATTTCTTCCAGTTTTTCTTTATCCCAGCCGCGGCGAATGCCTAAAACATAAGAAGAAATACAGACGGCAAGCAATAAAGCGAAGGGCGAACTGCCGACCATACTGAAAATATCGCGCACGATATTGCCTTTCGGTAAGGTGGTGGCGGTGATGGTGCCTAGCATAATAAGCACCAAAGGTAACACAATCATGGTTAACACGGTGCCGAATTTAGGTAACCCGTCGGCATTATGCGATAGCTGTTTTTGATATTGAATCAAATCCGTTGAAGCGGGGACATGAATGAACGTGCGTTTAGTAAAGAACGGAATAAACAGCTGTCCCAGCAAATAAGCCGGCAAGGCTGCGCAAAAACCGACGCCCAGAACAAAACCGATATCCGCATTCAATACTTGCGCACCGGCGACTACGCCCGGATGGGGCGGCAACATGACGTGCACCGTTAACATGGACAGCCCGATCGGTAAGGCGTAAACCAGCATGTTCCCGCCGATGCGGCGCGCCACGCTGAAAATGATGGGCAACAATACGATAAAGCCTACGTCCACGAAAACCGGAATGCCGAAAATAAAGCCGGTGGCGCCCAAGGCAAAAGCGGCGCGTTTTTCGCCGAATTTATCCAATAACCAACCTGCCAACACATCGGCGCCGTTTGATTTCTCAATCACTTTACCGAGCATGGCGCCCAATCCCACGATGAGGGCGACACTGCCCAGGGTTCCGCCCATGCCTTTGACTAAGGTCGGAATAACATCGCCCAGCGGAATACCCGCGCTGAGCGCCACGGCAATACTGACCACGCCCAATGCTAAGAAAGGGTGAACTCTACCGCGAATCATTAAGGCCAGCAACGCGATCACGCTCACCAAGCCAATAAGAATAAGACTGCCGTTTGACATATCATCACCTCGATTTAAAAAAGCGCTTCACTTCAATGAAACGCTTTATTCAGGTTTGCACCGTTCACTCATTGATAATGAAAAGTGCGGTCAAAATTTTGAAAGTTTTTTGCAGGCGGGCTTTCCGTCATCCCGCCGCGCATCATCTTTTCAGGTCTTTATTTATAGGTTTGGAACCAACCCAACCCGGCGGCGGTGTCACTGCGCGGATTATATTCGCAGCCCACATAACCTTGATAACCAATTTCATCCAACTTATTGAAAATAAACGGATAATTGATTTCACCCTCATCCGGCTCGTGACGATCCGGAACGGAGGCGATTTGCACGTGATAAAGCACGTTTTTCACGCGATCGGTTAAACGCGCCAGATTACCTTCCACATTCTGAGCGTGATAATAATCAAGCTGCAGGAACACGTTGTCCCGATTCACTAAATCGATGATTTCCAGGGCGTCGTCCTGGGTTTTCATTAAGTAGTTTTCCTTCACTTGCGGACTTAATGCTTCCAGTACGATATTGATGCCGTGCGGTTTAAATTTTTCCGAAGCGTAACGTAAATTATCGATAAAGGTTTGTTTATATTTGGCGCGGCTTTGACCCGGCGGAACAACGCCGCCCATAATTAAAACCGTAGGGCATTCCAGCACAAGCGCATATTCCAACGCCAAATCGATATGTCGGCGGCTTTCCTCCTCTCTGCCCGGAATGGCGGATACGCCCCATTCTCCCGCGGCAATATTGCCGGGCAGGGAATTGAACAACACCTGTTTCAATCCGTGTAAATTGAGTTTGGCTTTTAATTCTTGCGCCGGATAATCGTAAGGCCATAAATATTCCACATATTTAAATCCCGCCCGGGCCGCCGCTTCAAAACGATCAAGAAACGGCACTTCCGTAAACATCATAGTTAGATTTGCTGCAAATTTAGGCATAATTATTTTCCTCTGTTTTCGAGATCTTTCACTTCTTCATCAGTCAGATAACGAATTTTTTGTCCTTGTAAAATGAAGAATAATTTTGCGGTTTCTTCCAATTCTTCCGCATTATCGGCGGCATCCGACAAATCGGTTCCCGTCACCACAACTCCGTGGTTTGCCAACAGGAACGCCTTGCCCGTTAACGCGCGATTACCGAGTTCTTCCGCAATTTTAGGCGAACCCGGACGGTAATAAGGAATGACCTGCATTTTACCTACGCGCATCACATAATAGGGCGTGAAGGCGCGCACGGCATTGTTCGGGTTAAGACCGTCCAGGCACGAAAGTGCGGTCAAATAGGTGCTATGCAAATGCACGATGGCTTTGCAGGCGGGATTTTTCTTGTACATCGCCAAGTGAAACACCGATTCTTTCGACGGTTTATCGCCTTCCAATAAATTGCCGTTCAGATCCAGCACGGACAAGCGTTCCGCCTGCAAGCGACCTAAAGAAGAACCTGTCGGCGTGACTAACACGCGATTGTCATCAAGGCGCACGGACAAATTACCGGCGCCGCCCACGGTGTAACCGCGTTCATAAAAAGAACGCCCGAGTTTTACCATTAATTCTTTTTGTTCTAAATCCCTCATACAAACATTCCTTGTGCGTATTCAAAAAAATCTTCTTGGCCGAAATTGCCCGATTTAAGCGCCAGAAAAATCTCTTCCTCCACCGCTTTTAACCAAGGCACGCCGGGAGCGATTTGTTTGCCGATATGAAAACCGGAAAAGCCAAGCCGCTGCACCACAATACTCGAGGTCTCGCCGCCGGCGGTGATGAAATTGGTCACACCATATCGTTTCAATTTAAGCGCCAACTGCGCGAAAGTGTGTTCAATGGCGCAGCTGGCTTTATCGACGCCAAATTCATTCTGAATCGCTTTCAACGCATCAGGCGGCACCGTTGCAAAAACCATCGGCGCAAGCGGCGCGTCAAGATTTGCAATCACCCACCGATAAAGCTCTTCTACATAGTTTGGATTATTCATCGCTTGTTCTACGCTAAGCTGAAAGTGCGGTGCGTTTTTGCGATATTTTTCCACCTGTTTATTGGTCATCACCGAACAAGAACCCGAAAGCACCACGGTTTTGCCTTTTCTCGGTGTGAAGGCGTTCGTGCCTTTCTTGCCGCCGCTTAACCGAGCCGCCATATAAGCGCCCAGACCGGAACCGCCGGTGACGAGTTTGAAATCCGCCACCGCTTCGGCAAGCACTTCAAGCTGCGAATTATCCGCCGCGTCCACTACGGCGTAGCGGTAGCCTTGCGCTTTCAACTCGGCGAAACGCTCTTTCACGCGCGCAGCGCCCCGAATCACATCCGCATAGGCGACCAACCCCGTTTTGCCTTTAGCCTGCGCATCCATCAAACGCATTAAGTTGGCATCGGTCATAGGCGTAATCGGGTGATTTTTCATGCCCGATTCGCTTAACAGCTGCTCGCCTACGAATAAATAACCGTTAAAAATGGTGCGACCGTTCACAGGCAAAGCCGGCGAAATCACGGTAAAATCATCGCCTAATTCGTCAAGCAACGCATCAGTTACCGGACCGATATTGCCTTTCGGCGTGCTGTCGAAAGTGGAACAATATTTAAAATAAAACTGACTACAACCGTTTTCTTTCAACCATTTATACGCGCTTAAGGATTGTTCAATCGCTTCGTTAACAGGGTTAGAACGCGATTTTAAGCTGATCACGATCGCATCCGCTTTGCTATTGATCGGTTGTTGCGGAATTCCGTTCATTTGCACCGCACTGAGCCCGTTTTCCACTAAAAAACTGGCAATGTCGCTAGCTCCGGTGAAATCGTCTGCAATAACGCCTAACATAGTCACGCTCCTTTTTTCGGAAGATTAACGCCGTTGAAAATTTTAATCACGGCGCTGTCGTCCTCTTTACCGTAACCGGCGTTGCTGGCTTGCGTAAACATGGAGTACGCGGTGCCGGCTAAATAAAGCGGGAAATGAAGGGATTTTGCGGTGTCGTTCACCAGACCTAAATCCTTCACGAAAATATCCACCATGGATAACGGCGTGTAATCGCCGTCCACCACGTGTTTCATCCTGTTTTCAAACATCCAGGAATTTCCCGCGGCATGGGTGACGACATCGTACATTACATCTAACGGAATGCCGGCCTTTGACGCCAGCGCCATCGCTTCCGCCCCCGCCGCGATATGCACGCCGGCCAGCAATTGGTGCACGATTTTCACGGTTGCGCCTAATCCGATTTCTTCACCGATGTTATAGACTTTCGCGGCGGTGGCATTCAAAACCGGTTGTAGTTTATTAAAGGCTTCCTGTGAACCCGACGCCATCACGGTCATTTCGCCTTTTAAGGCTTTTGCCGCCCCGCCGGACACCGGCGCATCCAGCATAATCAGCCCCAATTCTGTTAATTTTTGTGAAATCTCCTGCGCATCAGCCGCCGCCATGGTGGAAGACACCATCACCGCCGTCCCCGGTTTTAATTTTTTTGCAATACCGTTTTCGCCAAATAAAGCGGAATTCGCTTGCGCCGCATTAACCACCAACACCACAACGGCATCCAAATTTTGTGCAAATTCATCACCGTTTGTTGCGACGTCTTTAGCGCCGGCGGCTTTTAATTTTTCTAATGCCGCCGGATTTAAATCAATGCCGTAAGTGTTCAAACCCGCATTAATACAGGATACGGCGGCGCCCATGCCCATCGAGCCCAAACCGATAACGGCGACAGAATAAGATTGATTATTCATTATGAATCCTCCTCAAGATAAATCAGCTGTAACAACGCTGAGTATTCTGCCCGATGAATTTGTGAAAATCTGTGATCAAGATCGCAAAAATGATAAATATTGTTAAAATATGTTCAAAAAAGATATGGATTGATCATGCGATATAAAGTCATATAATGAGAAACCGTATATTCAAGGAGATAAGATGATACCTTTAGAGAGACTTCGCATTGAGCTTGAACTTATCCGAAAATACGGCGTAATCAGCATTAACACGTTAATGGAACATTTAAACGTTTCGCATATGACAATTCGGCGAGACATCCAAAAACTCGAGAGCGAAGGCAAGGTCATCTCGGTGTCGGGCGGCGTACAATTGCTGGAAAGACTGGAAACGGAGTTGCCTCACGATGATAAATCGCGGCTTTCCCACGATCAAAAAGAACAAATCGGCAAAGCGGCGGCGGATCTGATCCCGCAAAATTGCGTGGTTTATTTAGACGCCGGTACCACAACGCTTGAAATTGCAAAATATATTACCGAGCGCGAGGATTTGTTAGTCGTCACCAATGATTTTGTGATTGCCAATTATCTGATGATTAACTGCAAATGCCGCCTGATTCATATCGGCGGCACCGTCAATAAAGCCAACCGTTCTTCCGTCGGCGAATTAGCGGCGCAAACATTGCGGCAGCTCTCCGTCGATTTGGCGTTTATTTCGACTTCTTCGTGGAATTTGTCGGGGTTAACCACGCCGGACGAAGACAAAATTTCGGTCAAGCGCGCCATTATTCAGGCCAGCAGACGCAAAGTATTGGTTTCCGATTCCTCAAAATATGGCAAAGTCGCCACATTTTCACTCTTTCCGTTGACAACATTTAATCGTATTATTTGCGACAAAGGATTAGTGATAAACGCGCAGGAAAAAATCCGTGAAATGGATGTGGAATTATCATTGGTGTGAATGTTTATTCTCCGTCCTTGAGAAAATTGCGCCCTTTCGGGCCATCGGTCAAAAAACGTTGCGTTTTTTGACCGCACTTTTAATAAAGCTGATGCGGCAATATGATTTGAGCGCGACTTCGCATTAAAAAATAACCGTGGAGTAGACATGGACAGACGAAAATTTATCCGACTTGGAACCGGCGCCATGCTGGTGTTGGGAACCGGTCGTTACGGCTGGGCGGCGGACGACGACAGCCAGGCAAAATTACGCGTTATCGCAACGACTGACGTTCACTGCTTTTTAACGGACTTTGATTATTACAAAGACGCCCCGACCGATAAATTCGGTTTCACCCGCGCCGCCACCCTGATTGATCAGGCGCGTCGGGAAGTAACGAATTCCGTTCTGGTGGATAACGGCGATTTAATCCAGGGCAATCCTATTGCGGACTACCAGGCGGCGGAAGGCGCCAAACAAGGCAAACCGCATCCGGCGATTCTGGTCAATAACGCAATGCAATACGATGTCGGCACGCTGGGAAACCACGAATTTAATTACGGTCTGGAATACCTGAACCGCGTCATCAAACAGGCGCATTACCCGACCATTAATACCAATATCGTGCGAAAAGGCACTAATGAACCCATGTTCCAACCTTACGCCGTGCAGGAAAAAGAAATTCTGGATCAGGCCGGCAATAAACAAAAAATCCGCATCGGTTATCTCGGATTTGTGCCGCCGCAAATCATGGTTTGGGATAAAATAAACCTGGCCGGTAAAGCGGAAGTGCGCGATATCGTCCAAACCGCGCGCAAATATATTCCGATTCTGAAAAAAAACGATGTGGATATTATCATCGCATTGGCGCATACCGGTCCTTTCAACGGCCCTTACCGTGCGGGAATGGAAAATGCCGCCTTTCATTTAGCGGAAGTAAAAGACATTGATGCCATTGTTTTCGGCCACTCTCACGGCTTGTTTCCAAGTAAAGAATTCGAAAAATTTCCTCATACGGATATCGCGAAAGGTACCGTCAGAAACGTTCCCGCCGCCATGGCCGGATACTGGGCGAACCATATCGCCGTGATTGACTTAACGCTGGCAAAACGTCGGGGAAAATGGACGGTTACAGACGGTTCTTCCGCTTTGCGTCCGATTTATGATGAACAGGCGAAAGCGCCGACAGTAAAAAATCATCCGAAAATCACCGAACTTTTGCAGCCGGTGCACGAAGCCACACGCAGATTCGTCGCGCAACCGATCGGCCGCTCAAGCGATAACATGTACAGCTATCTGGCGTTAGTACAGGATGATCCGACGGTACAAATCGTGAACCGCGCGCAAAAAGCCTACACTGAAAAAATCATCAAAAATCTGCCGAAACTGGCTAAATTGCCGGTGTTAAGTGCGTCGGCGCCGTTCAAAGTAGGCGGACGTAAAAACGATCCCCTCGGTTTCACTGAAGTCAATAAAGGGCAATTAACTTTCCGCAACGCTTCCGATTTATATCTGTATCCGAATACCTTGGTGGTGCTCCGCATTACGGGCGCGGAACTGAAGGAATGGCTGGAATGCAGCGCCGGCATGTTCAACCAAATTGACGCAGCCAGCGAAAAACCGCAGTCCCTTTTAAACTGGGACGGTTTCCGCACTTATAATTACGATATCATTGACGGCGTGGAATATCAATTCGATATCACCCAGCCGCCGCGTTATGACGGCGAATGCAATCTGATTAACCCGAAGGCGCATCGCGTTGTGAAGTTAAAATTTAAAGGAAAACCGGTTGATCCCAAAGCGCAATTCCTGATTGCCACCAATAATTACCGCGCGTACGGCAATAAATTCCCCGGCACGGGCAATGATCACATCGTGTTCGCCTCGCCGGACGAAAATCGTCAGATTCTGGTGAATTACATTTCGTCGAACAGCAAAGCGAAGGGCGAAGTCTCTCCGACGGTGGACAAAAACTGGAGAATTGCGCCGATCCACAGCAAAGTGAAACTGGATATCCGCGTTGAAACCTCGCCGACGGAAAAAGCCACGGCGTTTATCCGAACCAACGCCCGACACCCGATGACATTCGTGGGCACGGATGAAATCGGATTTGCGGTGTATCGAATTGATTTAACGCGCTAATTCATGTTATCGATTATGAAAATCTCCGGTAAAGAACCGGAGATTTTTAGTTTCAAACAGGTAAAGTGCGGGCAAAAAACTCTCGTTTTTTTGCCCGCACTTTAGCGCCATTAATCCGTGCTATTTTCCGCCGTTTCTGCTATAATTTCGCCAACTTTTTTGCAACAAATAAGAGATATTTCTATGTCAGAAAACACAGCCGAAAATTACGGCGCGGGCAGCATCAAGGTATTGAAAGGCCTGGATGCGGTACGTAAACGCCCCGGAATGTACATTGGGGATACGGACGACGGCACGGGCTTACACCATATGGTTTTTGAAGTGGTGGACAACGCCATCGACGAAGCATTAGCCGGTTACTGCAAAGATATTATCGTCACCATTCACGAAGATAATTCCGTATCCGTGCAGGACGACGGACGCGGCATTCCGGTGGATATTCACCCGGAAGAAGGCGTTTCGGCGGCGGAAGTTATTATGACCGTATTACATGCCGGCGGTAAGTTCGACGATAACTCCTATAAAGTGTCGGGCGGATTGCACGGCGTAGGGGTTTCGGTGGTCAATGCCCTTTCTGACAAACTGCAGCTCACCATCCGCCGGCAAGGGCATGTACACGAACAGTTCTATCATCTGGGCGAACCGGAAGCGCCGTTGAAAGTCATCGGCGACAGCGAAAAAACCGGAACAATGGTACGTTTCTGGCCGAGCTCTTCCATTTTCACCAAAACCGTTTTCGAATACGATATTCTGAAAAAACGGTTACGCGAGCTTTCTTTCCTGAATTCGGGCGTGTCCATCAAGCTGTTTGACGAACGCGACGGCAAAAGCGATCATTTCCACTACGAAGGCGGCATTCAGGCCTTCGTGGAATTTTTAAATCAGAACAAAACCCCGATTCACCAAAAGCCGTTTTATTTCAGCACGGAAAAAGACGGTATCGGCGTGGAAGTCGCATTGCAATGGAATGACAGTTACAACGAAAACATTTACTGTTTCACCAACAATATTCCGCAACGGGACGGCGGTACCCATTTAGCCGGTTTCCGCGGAGCGCTGACGCGTACCCTGAACGCTTACATGGATAAAGCCGGCCTGAACAAGAAAGGCAAAAGCGATAAAGATAAAGTGGAAACATCGGGCGACGATGCGCGTGAAGGTCTGGTCGCCATTATTTCCGTAAAAGTGCCGGATCCGAAATTCTCCTCTCAAACCAAAGATAAACTGGTTTCTTCCGAAGTGAAAGGCGCGGTGGAATCCGCCATGAACGAACGTTTGCAGGAATATCTGGAAGAAAACCCGAACGACGCCAAAATTATCGCCACCAAAATTGTGGAAGCGGCCCGTGCGCGTGAAGCGGCCCGCAAAGCCCGTGAAATGACCCGTCGCAAAGGCGTACTGGATATTGCCGGTCTGCCGGGTAAACTGGCGGATTGCCAGGAACGGGATCCGGCGCTGTCCGAACTTTACTTGGTGGAAGGAGATTCCGCGGGCGGCTCGGCAAAACAGGGACGCAACCGCAAAAACCAGGCGATTTTGCCGTTAAAAGGTAAAATTCTGAATGTGGAAAAAGCGCGCTTCGACAAAATGCTGTCTTCTCAGGAAGTGGGCACCTTAATCACCGCTTTGGGTTGCGGTATCGGACGCGACGAATACAATCCGGAAAAACTGCGCTATCACAAAATCATCATCATGACCGATGCGGATGTGGACGGTTCGCACATCCGCACCTTGCTGCTGACGTTCTTCTATCGTCAAATGCCGGAATTGATCGAGCGCGGTTACGTGTATATCGCCCAACCGCCGCTTTACAAAGTGAAGAAAGGCAAACAGGAACAATACCTGAAAGACGATGAGTCCATGACCCAATACGAACTGGCGATCGCACTGGAAGACGCGGCGCTGTATGTGAATGAAAACGCCCCGGCCATGAACGGCTTGGCGCTGGAAAACCTGGTGTCCGAATTCAACGGCGTAGAACAAATGATTGCACGGCTGCACCGCCGCTATCCGGAAGCTTTATTAAAAGCGTTAATCTATTATCCCGAACTTTCCGACGCTATATTGCAAGACCAAAGTGCGGTAGAAAATTGGGCGGATTCTTTGGTGAAAAAACTGGAACAACAGGATACCGACAGCAATCACTATCGCGTGCGTACGCAGTTCAACGGCGAACGAAATATATACGACATTGTGCTGACCGTGCGCTCCCACGGTATCGACACCAACTACCTGCTGGACTTCAATTTCGCCCACAGCAACGAATACGCTCGCGTGTTGAAATTGGGCAAAAAAATCGACGGCTTATTGGAAGACACCGCCTACATTCAACGCGGCGAAACCAAAAAAACGATTAACAGCTTCGAAGAAGGCATCAACTGGTTGGTCGCGCAATCCCGCCGCGGCTTAACCGTGCAGCGTTACAAAGGGCTAGGCGAAATGAACCCTGAGCAGCTCTGGGAAACCACAATGGATCCCGAAGCTCGTCACATGCTGCAGGTGACAATCAAAGACGCCGTCGAAGCGGATCAATTGTTCACCACCTTAATGGGTGACGAAGTCGAACCGCGCCGCGACTTCATCGAAACCAACGCATTACGGGCGAACTTAGATATTTAATCCAAAAAACTCATGAAAATTTGACCGCACTTTTGAAAGATGAATCAAAGTGCGGTCTTTTTATTTTCGTTTTATTCAGCAAAGAATCATAAAAAACGATGCCCCTTGAGAAACCTCAAGGGGCAGGACGTTTCGGTATAATCTTTTCAGAAAAACCTTATTGTAACAACGTTTTTCATTTCGCAGTGCCATTACAACGGCATAAATTGTAAATTTATCTAAATTTTTTGTCAATGTATTTCTATTTTCAAACAAAACGTTGTTACAATTCCAGCAATTTCATATATTGCAAGGAATTGGCTATGGAAAATGCTCATTTAACTTATATTCTAGGTTTAGATCTGGGTATCGCATCTGTCGGTTGGGCGGTCATTGAAATTGATCAACAGGAAAATCCGTTACGTATTATTGATGTCGGAGTTCGAACATTTGAGCGGGCGGAAGTGCCCAAAACGGGCGATTCATTAGCGTTGGAGCGAAGACTGGCACGCAGCACGCGGCGGCTTATCCGCCGTCGGGCGCACCGCTTATTACGCGCTAAACGTCTGTTAAAACGCGAAGGCCTGTTACGGGCGGAAGATTTCAGTTCGCCGACCGAACTTCAAAATTTACCCATTAATGCCTGGGAACTGCGTGTCAAAGGACTGACGCATAAACTGGAACGTAAAGAATGGGCGGCGGTATTATTGCATTTAATCAAGCATCGCGGCTATTTATCACAGCGTAAAAACGAAAGCAAAACAGACAATAAAGAACTTGGCTCCTTGCTCAAAGGCGTAAAAGAAAACCATAGGTTACTACAATCGAACGACTATCGTTCTCCTGCCGAATTGGCCGTTAAAAAATTTAAGGAAGATACGGGCCATATCCGAAATCAACGCGGTGAATATACGCATACCTTCGACCGTCTTGACTTACATTCAGAATTACAGTTGCTATTTAACATACAGCGAGAACTCGGGAATCCTTATACTTCTATCTCATTGGAGCAGCAAGTTTCCGCATTGTTAATGAGCCAAAAGAAAGCGCTTTCCGGCAAAGCCGTTCTAAAAATGCTGGGGAAATGTACTCATGAAAAAACCGAATACAAAGCCGCTAAAAATACCTATTCCGCCGAACGTTTTGTCTGGCTGACTAAATTAAATAATTTACGTATTTTAGAAAACGGCACGGAACGGGGGCTAACAGAGTCCGAACGCCGGCTTGTAATTAATCAGCCGTACGAAAAATCCAAATTCACTTATGCTCAGTTACGCAAACTGCTAGAGCTTTCCGATAACGCTATCTTCAAGGATTTACGTTATATTAAAGACAACGTCGAATCGGCAATATTAATGGAAATGAAAGCCTTTCATGCTATTCGTAAGGCTTTAGAAAATAACGGTCTGAAAACCGAATGGCAAGGCTTGGCAACCAAACCCGAACTGCTGGATGAAATCGGTACGGCATTTTCACTTTATAAGACCGATGAAGATATTACAAAATACCTTAATAATAAGCTTCCAAAACCGGTTTTAGACGCCCTGCTGAACAATATTGGATTTGATAAATTCATCCAATTATCTTTGCAATGTTTAAGCAAAATTCTACCGCTAATGGAACAAGGGCAACGTTATGATGAAGCCTGTAAAGCGATTTACGGTGATCATCACGACAAGCAGAGACGAGAAGAAAATCTTTATTTACCACAGATTCCTACCGATGAAATCCGTAATCCCGTTGTTTTACGTACGCTTTCCCAGGCCCGTAAAGTCATTAACGGTGTTATACGTTTATACGGTTCGCCTGCTCGAGTACATATTGAAACCGGTCGGGAAGTCGGCAAATCCTTTCAAGAGCGTCATGAAATTAAGAAACGTCAGGATGAAAACCGAAATCAACGTGAAAGTGCGGTCAAAAAATTCAAAGAATTTTTTCCTGATTTTTCCGGCGAACCGAAGACCCAAGACATTCTTAAAATTCGTCTATATGAACTACAGCAAGGCAAATCTCTGTATTCGGGTAAAGAGATTGATTTAACCCGTTTATTGGAAAACAATTATGTGGAAATTGATCACGCCTTGCCTTTCTCACGCACTTGGGATGACAGTCTGAATAATAAGGTATTGGTCTTTAAAAATGAAAATCAAAATAAGGGTAGCCAAACACCTTATGAATGGCTTGGCGGTGAAGAAAATTCGGAACGTTGGAAAATGTTTGTCGCTTTAGTCAATGGTAGCCGTTTTTCTTATACGAAAAAGCAACGGATTTTAGTGCAGAAACTGGATGAGGACGGTTTCAAAAAGCGAAACTTAAACGATACCCGATATGTGGCTCGTTTTTTGTGTGAATTTATTACGAATAACATGTTACTGTTAGGAAAAGATAAGAATAAAGTCTTCGCATCAAACGGACAAATTACGGCATTACTACGTCGGCGTTGGGGACTTAGCAAAAATCGCGAAGAGAATGATCGTCACCACGCGGTTGATGCAATAATAGTCGCCTGTTCGACAGTTTCCATGCAACAGCGAATAACAAATTTTGTCCGTTTTAAAGAAGGTAACGTATTTACGGGCGAGCGAACTGATCGTAAAACCGGTGAAAACGTTCCCATTCACTTTCCCGAACCTTGGAAATATTTCCGGCAGGAAGTTGAAATTCGAGTATTCAGCGATACACCGAAAGAGGATTTAATCATACAATTACCGGATCGTCCGCAAGCAAACCATGAATTTGTTCAACCGTTGTTCGTTTCCCGCGCGCCAAACCGGAAAATGTCCGGACAAGGACATCTGGAAACAGTTAAATCGGCAAAACGGTTGGATGAAGGTATAAGTATTTTAAAAGTGCCGTTAACTCAGCTTAAACCGAGTTTACTTGAGAATATGGTAAACCGCGAACGGGAATCCGAACTTTACAAAGCGCTAAAAACCCGTTTAAATCAATTTAAGGATGACCCGGCAAAAGCTTTTGCCGAACCGTTTTATAAAAAAGGCGGACAGCAAGTAAAAGCCGTTCGGGTTGAAATGGTACAAAAAACAGGTGTGCTTGTACATAACGGTAAAGGTATTGCCGATAATGCTTCGATGGTAAGGGTGGATGTCTTTACTAAAAACGGTAAATATTACCTTGTGCCGATTTATACCTGGCAAGTAGCAAAAGGGATTTTACCGAATAAGGCGATTATCGCTAATAAAGATGAAAGTCAATGGGATGAAATTGATGATTCGTTTAAATTTGAATTTACCGTGTATCCTAACGATTTAATTAAAGTCATAACAAAAAAAGAAACATTTTTTGGTTATTACTCCGGTTGTGATCGGGCTACAGCCGCAATAAGTATTAAGGAACACGATTTGGAAAAAACAAAAGGAAAAGATGGATTACATAGAGGCTTAGGCGTAAAAACAGCTGTTTCTTTTGAAAAATACCAAGTCGATGAACTCGGCAAAAATATTCGTCTTTGCCGTCCAGGCAAACGCCAGAACGTACGTTAACTTTAATCCCCGCTTCTTCTGGAAGTGGGGATTTTTATATAAAAGGAACCATAAAATGACATGGAGAAGCATTTTAATCAGTAATGGCGGCAAACTTTCCCTGCAACATCGCCAAATGCTTATTCAACAATCAGAAAATGAATTTACCGTGCCGTTGGAAGATATTGCCGTAATCGTAGTGGAAAACCGCGAAACGGTGATTACCATTCCACTTTTATCCGCTTTAGCTCAAAACGGTATCACATTGCTGACGTGTGACGAACAATTTTTACCTTGCGGACAGTGGTTACCGTTTTCCCAATATCATCGTCAGCTTAAAACACTAAAATTACAACTAGAAGCTTCATTACCTCAGAAAAAACAGCTTTGGCAGGTCATCGTACAACAAAAGATCCGCAATCAAGCATTTGTGTTGGAACATACGGAACATTCTACCGAAGCAAAAAAGTTACAAATAATGGCTAATAACGTAAAATCAGGCGATAAAGAAAATTTTGAAGCACAAGCTGCGCTACTTTACTTTCAGACCGCATTCGGCAAAGATTTTCGTCGCTGGCAGGCAAATCATATTAATGCGCATCTTAATTATGCATACACCGTACTGCGATCGGCGGTTGCACGTTCTTTAGTTCAATACGGTTGGTTACCTAGTCTGGGCTTATTTCATCACAGCGAACTGAACGCCTTTAATCTTGCCGATGATTTTATTGAACCGTTCCGTCCTATCGTTGATTTAATGGTATGGAAATTATGGAAAAAAGAATGTTTAGAATCCGGTCTTACTCCCGAAACAAAACAAAAATTAATCGGCTTATTGCATTATCAAATGCGTTTTCAAGATCAAACTTTTAGTGTACTTGCCGCCATAGATCGAACCGTCGGTTCACTACAAATCGCTTTACTATCTAAAGATGCCAAACGACTTAAACTACCTGAAATGTTACCGCTGAAGGAACACATCTATGAGTGAGGCAAAATTTATGCGTATTATCGTTTTCTTTGATCTACCGGTTACAACGGCGGCAAAACGAAAAGCTGCTAATCAGTTTCGTCAATTTCTTATAAAAGATGGCTATCAAATGCTACAACTCTCCGTTTATAGCCGAATCGTACGAGGACGCGATTCTCTAGAAAAACACAACAAACGACTCTGCGAAAATTTACCTGAAGAAGGTTCGATCCGTTGCTTAGAAGTCACTGAAAAACAATTTGCCAGCATGAGCATTTTATTGGGAGAATTGAAAATACAAGAGAAAAAAGTGAATGCAAACCAGATGTTACTCTTTTAATATCGATATAAAACCTTATAAATATCTGCCTGTACATTAAAAAATCTAAAAAAAACGACCGCACTTTATATATTTTTGCCCAAATTTCCGAAAGAAAAAAAGAGCTAAACCCTTATCTAATAAGGCCTCAGCTCTTTGATATTATAGCACTGCGAAATGAAAAAGGGAGCTACAACTGCTACCTCTGCCAGTGATTTTGATTTACGATTATAGCACTGCGAAATGAAAAAGGGAGCTACAACAACTGAAACCGGCGTAAACAATACGCCGACATTATAGCACTGCGAAATGAAAAAGGGAGCTACAACTAAACTAATTAGTGTGGTTCTGTCACCACTAATTATAGCACTGCGAAATGAAAAAGGGAGCTACAACCATGTCGCCGCGCAAAAACACGGATAACTTATTATAGCACTGCGAAATGAAAAAGGGAGCTACAACAAGTTGTGGGAATGAATTTGCAGGTGAAAAATTATAGCACTGCGAAATGAAAAAGGGAGCTACAACACCGACAATAGATTTATCTTTAAAGGCTAAATTATAGCACTGCGAAATGAAAAAGGGAGCTACAACCGGTCTGTAATTTGCGATATAGCACGTCAAATTATAGCACTGCGAAATGAAAAAGGGAGCTACAACCTTCCGCGCACAAAACATTCTTTAATCATGGTCGTCTCAACAGAGATAAAGACGAAGATTCAAAAGCCAAAATCAATTCTGATATATAGACTAAGATTTTGTGGGCGGGCAAAAAACTCTCAAATTTTTGCCCGCACTTTGTCTCCTTTAGGTTATGTTCGCATATCGACTAATCGTCTTCATGCGTAAATAACGCGTCGATAAATTCATCCGCATCGAAAGTGCGTAAATCTTCGATTTTTTCCCCGACCCCGATATAGCGAATCGGCAGCTTAAACTGATCGGCGATAGCGAAAATCACGCCGCCTTTTGCCGTGCCGTCCAGCTTGGTTAAACTGATCCCGGTTAAACCTACGGCCTCATTAAATAATTTCGCCTGACTGACGGCATTTTGCCCCGTGCCGGCATCCAGCGTCAGCATGATTTCATGAGGCGCGCTTTCATCGTATTTTTTCATAACGCGAACGATTTTCTTCAGCTCGTCCATCAGATTATTTTTATTCTGCAAACGCCCCGCCGTATCGGCGATTAAAATATCGACCCCACGCGCCGAAGCGGACTGCATGGCGTCAAAAATCACCGAAGCCGAATCCGATCCTGTGCTTTGCGCTACCACCGGAATATGATTGCGTTCTCCCCAGACTTGCAACTGTTCTACCGCCGCCGCCCGGAAAGTATCGCCCGCCGCCAACATCACGGATTTGCCTTGCTGTTGGAATTGACGCGCTAATTTGCCGATAGTAGTGGTTTTCCCCACGCCGTTCACGCCCACCATCAAAATCACATAAGGCTTTTTCGAACCGTCGATTTCAAGCGGTCGCGCCACCGGTTTTAAAATTTCCGCCATTTCCAGTTTCAACCGCTGATACAGCAAATCCGCGTCTTTCAGCTGCTGACGGGTCGCGTGCTGTTCTAAATTTTGGATAATTTTGGCCGTCGTCGGCACACCGATATCGGCGACCAGCAATTGTTCCTCCAGCTCTTCAAATAACTCGTCGTCAATTTTTTTACCGCTAAAAAAAGAACGAAATCCGGCGCCGATATTTTGTTTGGTTTTAACCAAACCTTTCAGCAAGCGGCTGAAAAAACCGCCTTCGCTCGGTTTTTCCCGGGTTTCCGCCGGCACGGCAAGGGCTGCGTTTTCCGCCTTTTGAGAGTTCGTTTCATCTTCCGAAAGCGACGAAAAATCCGCCGCACTTTCGCTCGTTTCCGTCGTCGCTTCAGCCTGAACGGCACTCGCCGTATTATCGGTATTTTCCGTCGCGACAGATTCCGGCGCCGAATTTTCTGTCGTATTGGCTTGCTGCCGACGGACGTCCGCTACCAATTGCTCCGTTTGAACGGGCTCAAGTGCGGTCGAATTTTCCAACGAATTTTGCGTTTCCGATTGCACAAAATGCTCGATTTGTTCGACCGTTTCTTCGCTAAGATTTTGTTCCGCCGCTTCAAGTTTTTCGTCAATCCGCGCCTGAATGCGATCAAACCGTTCTTCAACTTCATCGCCGATTTGCTGGAATTTATCTTCGATTTTGTCGGCAACGTCCTCAATCTTGTCGCTAACATCGTCAATTTTATCTTTTATTTCATCGACTATGTCGTCAATTTTATCCGCGACGTCCTGTTCCGCTTGCTTTTTGCCCAATCCCAACCAGGACCAAAAACCGCCTTTTTTCTTATCTTCTGCCATAATGTTCTCTTTTTCTGTTAAAATGCGTCAAAATTTCGCATAGTCTATCATTTATCCGTATGAAAAAACACACAAAACCACGAAATCCAACGGCTCAAACGGCAAATCCGAGAGGTGAGGTGCGCATTATTGCGGGGCGTTGGCGCGGACGTAAATTGCCGGTGTTAAATGCACCGGGTTTGCGGCCGACGGGCGATCGGATAAAAGAAACCCTGTTCAACTGGTTAATGCCTTACATTGCAGACGCCGATTGTCTGGACGGCTTTGCCGGCAGCGGTTCGCTGGGGTTTGAAGCTTTGTCCCGCCAGGCGAAATCCGTGACATTCCTGGAATTGGACAAAGCCGTGGCAAGCCAACTCAGCAAAAATCTGCAAATGCTGAATTGTGATAAAACGCAAGCCGTCGTGTTTAATCAAAGCAGTCTGGAATTTCTAAAACGACCGCAAAATCGCCCGCACTTTGACGTGGTATTTCTCGATCCACCGTTTCATTTCGGATTGGCGGAACAGGCGGCGCAATTACTGACGGAAAATAATTGGTTACGACCGAACGCCCTGATTTACGTGGAAACGGAACGGGAAAAGCAGCCGAAGGTGCCGGAAAACTGGGTTTTGTTAAAAGAGAAAACGAGCGGACAAGTCAGTTACCGCCTCTATCAAGCCTGATTTTGAAACACAAAAAAACCGAGATAAACATCTCGGTTTTGATTTGAGTGAAACTTAGCGCGTTTCTTCTTCCGGATCCGGTTGACCGGTGATGCGATTACGCAAATCGCGACGGATAATTTCAATCGTCCAGAACCAGAAAATATGACCTACGATTTCAGAAACATGTTCGTATAACGGCCATTCGGATACCGGCGGAGTCAGGTTCATTGCCGGGAACACAATGTAGTGAACCACGATACAGGCTAACAAACCGGCGCCGATACCTTGCCAGAATTTAATTTTCGGGAACACTTCGGCCACTAAACAGTAACCGATAGCGAACACTAATGAAAAGATGATGTGCGTTACGCCAATCCAGTTAAACGCTTGATCCGCAAAGGTAAATGCCGCTTGTGTCGGATCGATGCCAAGATAATCGCGCAAGAACACATGCGGAGGATTTAAAAACGCGCGGGAACATTGTTGTAACGCGCCGTCCATTGCCAAAGCGCCTGAATTTAATGCGTCCAAGACGGGTTGCGGACAGGCGGCGGTAAATAAATCGATTGGGCTGCGCGGCGGGAACGGATGCTCGGCTCCCCATTTTACGAACGCAGAAATAAGACCGCCGATGATCCCTACAAAAAAGGCAACACCGTAACGACGTTTTGATGGCTGAGTAAATAATGCCATAACTAGACTCCGAGTAAAATTATTGAATTTCGTCGCCCATAACGGCGACACCATTTATTCACAGGAATAAATTGCTATAAATTTTAAGCATGAGCCCAAAATAGTCAAGTTATTCCTACCCGAAAGCGGAGAAGCCGCCCTCTAATGATTGAAAATATCGCGATCGCGCAACAAATGAAAATTACCTTTGCGACGTAAAAAACCGCAACGATCAAAATATTCCGTCAACTGTACCGTTAATTTCCGCCCGAACTGCAATTCGTCACGCAGCTGATTCACCGAAATCGCCCCTTGCGCTTCAATCAACGCTTTAATCTTCTCCGCGTACCGATAAACGGTTTCCGTTAAAAAGAACCGATCCTTCACAATCGCCGTTAAATATCCCAAATTTCCCGCTTTATAACAAAAATTGCGCATAACGGTTTCCTCCACGTTCAACGCCGTCGCCAATTCGCGCACCCAAAAGGCTTGTCCGTTCTGTTCTGCAAATTTCGCCGACACCCGTTGCCACAAAGCTTGTTCTTCCTGATTGAACTGGATGCGATGGGTCGGCAAATGCAGCCAGCCGCGACTTTGCTGCAGGCGACCGTCCGCCAGCAACTGATCGATCAGGTGATAAATCAATTTTTCCGGCTGCTGTAAAGCGGCAATGCGATACAAACGGGCTTTTCCCAGCCCTACCTGATCGCTGTGGGCGGCGTGATAATGCTCAAGTGCGGTCAAAATTTGATGAATTTTTTGCTGCTGATAATCCCGGTTAAAACACCATTCCTGAAAGTGCGCCAAATGCTGTTCCGCCATCAAGGCGTCAAGCTGAGCGGCAGTCAGTTGTTCAATCCACATTAACTGTGAAGCGCTCACCGCCTGCGACCGCAAATATAAAGCCAACCGCTCCCCCGCACTTTGCGCGTTCTGTAAATCCGTTAAAAAATTTAACCGCACTTCACTGCGTTTATGCCGTTTCGGCGAATACACTTCCAGCACCCGCGCGCCCGCCGCCAGTTGTTTATTATCGCCGCTGCGCAGAATCAATTTATCGCCCTGAGCCAGAAACAGCGGCTTATCCAGCAACACCTCCGCCAAAACTTCGCTATTTTTGACCGCACTTTTCGCCGTCAGCAGCCCCAGTTTTCCCACCACATGACTCGCCGCGTGATAAACGTGCACGGGCTGACTTTCGTTCAATTGCATTTCGGCATTCAACACCACAGTGAAGCGATCCGTCGGCGCCCAAGGCGCTTGCGAAAACAGCCAATCGCCCCGTTCAATCAAACTGCGACCTAAATCCGCATTAATATTTAATGCTAAACGTTGACCGGCAAGTCCTTCGCTATTTTGCTGATTTTGTGCATGAATATTTTTCACCCGCACTTTTTCGCCGGTGGAAAGATAAAGCTCGTCATCAATTTTTACCTTGCCGCTAAATGCCGTGCCCGTCACCACCGTGCCCGCCCCTTTCACGGTGAAAACGCGATCGATGGCGTAACGGAACGGCTTATTTTGATCCGCCGGATTAGCAAGTGCGGTCAAAAATTCCCGTAATTCCGCAATACCTTGCCCGCTCACGGCGGAGGTGACAAAAAACGGATTCTCCGCTAAAAAAGGGTAATCCTGTTTAATTTTGCGCTGAAGATCGTCGATTTTCGCCGAATCCGCACGATCTGCCTTAGTGATGACCAGCATAATTTTGTCAATCTGCAGCAAACGCAAAATGGCTAAATGTTCTTTCGTTTGCGCCTGCACGCCTTCATCGGCCGCCACAATCAACATGGCGTAATGAATGCCGCCCAACCCCGCCAGCATATTGGCAAGAAATTTTTCATGCCCCGGCACATCGATAAAACCTAAAATTTTATTCTGCACCGGCAAATAGGCATAACCCAAATCAATAGTCATGCCCCGTTTTTTTTCTTCGGGCAAATGGGCGGTACTCACGCCCGTCAAAGCTTGCAAAAGCGCGGTTTTTCCGTGGTCAACATGACCGGATGTGACGATAATCATAATTTTTTCTTCGCTAATTTAATTCATCTAAGGCGGTTAATAACTTTTCAAGATCGGCGAGGGAACGCAAATCCAGCCAAATTTTGTTGTTTTCCACCCGGGCGATAATCGGGCTTGAAAGTTTTTTAAAACGCGTTAAAAGTGCGGTCAGTTTTTGCGAACTTTTTTCTGCGATGGTGACGGCGACGGACGGAATCCTTGCCATAGGTTGCGAACCGCTACCGATTTGCGCCGAACTTGCTTCGATTTGCAGAGAAAATTCATCATTCAACACCGATTCCAATTTTGCTTTCAACCGTTCGGCCTGCCGTTGTAATTGTTCGACCGGTTGAGTGAGTAAATGCAAACTCGTAAGTTTTTCGGCGAGTTTTTCAGGTTGAAGATACAAGCGCAAAGTGGCCTCCAAGCCGGCGAGGATCACTTTGTCGCAACGTAAAACCCGTTTCAGCGGATGAGATTGCAGTTGTCGAATCAGTTCTTTCTTGCCCGCAATAATGCCCGCCTGCGGACCGCCGAGCAGTTTATCGCCGGAAAAGGAAATCAAATCCACGCCCTGTGCGAATTTCTCCTGCACTGTCGGTTCTTTCGGCAGATTATATCGGGACAAATCCGTTAATGCGCCGCTGCCGAGATCGCTGATCACAGGAAGATTGAATTCTCTGCCCAATTCCACCAATTGATGTTCGGCCACCTCGCCGGTGAAACCGCAAATTTGATAGTTACTGCTGTGAACTTTCATTAAAAAGGCGGTATTTTCGTTAATTGCGTTGCGATAATCAGTTAAATGGGTGCGATTCGTCGTCCCCACTTCCACCAGCTTGCAGCCCGCCTGCGCCATAATATCGGGAATGCGGAAAGCCCCGCCGATTTCAATCAGTTCGCCGCGGGAAATAATCACTTCTTTGCCTTGAGCGAAAGTCGCCAGCATTAACAACACCGCCGCCGCATTATTATTCACCACGCAAGCCGCTTCGGCGCCCGTAAGTTGGTGAATCAGCTCGCTGATATAGTTATCGCGATGGCTGCGTTTGCCGGCCTCTAAATCATATTCCAACGCCACATTTTCGCCCATAGCGGTTAAAGCGGCCCGCTGTGCGGACTCCGCCCATAAAGCGCGTCCTAAATTAGTGTGCAGTACGGTGCCGGTCAGATTATGTACGGATTTTATTTGTACCTGACTTTGCTGCAGCAAACGTCGTTCAATTTCGGCGAACACGGCTTGATCCTGAATTAAAAAATCGGGAAGTCGCCGGTTTTGCTGAATAAATTGGCGGCTCTGTTGCAACAAAGCGCGACAAACGCCTACCACGGCCGAATGCCCGAATTTTGTCGTCAGTTGTTGCCCCTGAGAGGCATTTAACAGCTTATCAACGGAAGGAAGTTGCTGGAAAAGTGCGGTCATTTTTTCGTCCTTTTTCGACAGAAATCTTGACCGCATTATACATGAGAACGGCAAAAATTGGGCGTTAATCCGCAATAATCACATCGTTCCCGCATGCGCTTAACGGCATTCGAAACTGTCCGCTTTGCTCATATCGCCGCCTTTGTAAGTGGCAACATGCGGATACGCGCAAATCGGCATGGTTTTGTTTTTATCCGGCAACGCTTTACCGGCTTTACCCACCAAATATGCCGGTGCGTTACCGTTTTCCACCCATTGTTCCAAGGCGGTCAGCGGATCGATATCTTCAAATGCCGGTCCGCCGCCGCAGTGATTCATGCCGGGAATCATAAACACGCGGGCAAATTGTTCGGTCGCTTGCATATCCGCCTGCAACTGTCGATACCAATCCCGTAAATCATGGGCGGAAAAAACCGGATCGGACACGCCTTCAAAAATAATCATTTTGCCGCCGCGGGACCGGAACGTGGATAAATCCGTTTTATCCGCGTCGTTAATGCCTGAAATTTGCGCGACTTTGGCGGGATCCTTATCAAAATCGAATTTCAGCGTATCAAAATCCGGATTGCGCGGCGTCATGAAATATTCTTTTAAACTCGCTACGCCCATAGTGAAATTACGCGAATTCGGTTGTGCGGTTTGCGAATCGCCGTGTTTCCACTGACGCCAGCCCTGAGTATTAATACCCGCATCGTAAGGCCAGGAACTGTACACATTTTCGCCGCGGCTGTTTTTCGCCCCGTTGAAAATGGCATTCAACAACGCCACTTTTTGCGCTCCGATTTCCTTTTTCACCATTTCCGGTTTGAAATCACAGCTTTCCCATGCATTAATAATGCCGTCTTCCAAACCGTCTTTCGCATCGCAACGGGCAAGCACGCCCTTGGCAACGGCGTCCAAATCCGCCTGAGTTAAAGCATTCGCCACGATTTTTTCGCCTTTTTCATTGGTCGGCGCAAATTTCATAAATTGCTGATTATCCCAGGCTTCGCCCATGGCGGCGCGGGATAAACGAAAACCCGGATTGCCCGCCACCACGCCGTCGAATTCCAAAGGATAACGCATAGCGGCATTCATGGCTTCTCGTCCGCCGTTGGAACAGCCCATAAAATAGCTGTGTTCGGGCTGAGTTTGATACATTTGCGCAATCAGCCGTTTCGCTGTCGCCGTCACTTTGCCGGTGGCGGCATAAGCGTAATTCAGCCGCGCTTGCTGATCGGCGGTAAATGCGGTATCACGTGCACCCTGATGTCCGCCGTCCATGGTCACCACCGCATAACCGCGCATCAGTGCCGGCTGTGCATTGGAGCCTCGCACCGGCACGGCCCCCACCGCCGGCGCCAAAAAGCCGTCCAGACCGCCGCCGCCCTGAAACAGGAATTTTTTATTCCAGTTTTGCGGCAAACGTAATTGGAAGCCGATAGCATACGGTTTGCCGTCCGCTCCCTGATATTTTTCAATTTCGCCGTTTACCACGCAATGCGCCTCGGCCTTGGTCTGGCTCTCGCTGGCACCGGTGAAACTGGACTGCTCGTCCTGCGGCAACACACCGCCGGCAAACCATTTTACGGCGGTAATTTGGGTATTCGGAATGACGACGTCTTTTAACGCCAGGCATTGATTCTGTTCTGTTTGCGCCATGCCGTTTTGCGCGGCAACAACCAATGCGACAAAACCTGAAAGTGCGGTCGATTTTTTCATCGTTTTTCTCCTTGACGGATAAAATAAAAGCCGAAATCGCCGCAAGGTGTTTCAGCTTTGCCTGATTAATTATCGGTTTTTAGCCGATTCCAGTATTTTTCATAAATATCCACGGCATCGCCCACATCAGCCTGAAAGACGCCCTTTTTCACTTCGCTTTCGGGCGGAAACAGCAACGGATTCGCCACATCTTCCGGTTTTAACAGCGCTTTCACTCCTTCATTCGGCATGGAATAGCCCATGCGCTCGATAATCACCTTCGCATGTTCCGGACGCAACATAAAATCGATAAATTTGTGCGCCGCTTCTACGTGTTGCGATCCTTTCGGAATCGCGTAATTATCCATCCAGAAAATCGCGCCTTCTTTCGGATAAATAAACTCGATATCCGGATTTTCGCGTTTCGCCATATAAGCCGAACCGTTCCAAATCATGCCCAAATCCACTTCGCCCTGAATATACGGCAATTCCGGCGTGTCGGAATTAAAGGTCGCCACATTCGGCAAAAGTTTGGTTAACCGTTCGTATGCCGCTTTGATTTCCTCTTCGTTTTGCGTATTCGGTGATTTGCCGTCCAGCAATAACGCGATATGGAACACCTCGCGCGCATCGGCGGTTAACAGCACTTGCCCTTTGTATTCCGGATGCCACAAATCCGCCCAACCGGTGATTTTCGCCGGATCGATAACGCTTTTATTCACCCCGATACCGGTTAAGCCGTACACATAAGGCAGCGAATAATCGTTATTCGGATCAAAATCCTTATGCAACAGATTGGCCGGAATCTGGTTAAAATTGCTCAGTTTACTGTGATCAATTTTCTCCAGCATGCCTTCTTTCGCCATCTTACCGATGTAATAGCTGGAAGGAAACACCAAATCATAACCCGTATTTTTCAGCAGTTTCAGCTTCGAATACATTTCTTCGTTGCTTTCGAAAGTGGAATAATTTACATCAATGCCGGTTTCGCGCGTAAATTCGGCGATTAAATCGGAAGGAATGTAGTCCGTCCAGTTATAAATGCGGATTGATTCCGCCCAAGAGGAAGCTGAAAACAGCATAACGGCCGAAACCGTCAGACCTTTCAAACAACAGGATAAGGATTTTTTCACGGCAGAACTCCTAATCAGGATAAAAGTGCGGTCAAAAAAAGCATCGTTTTTTGACTTTGGTTCGGCTTGCTTTTTAACGGAAAACCGAACCGTACGCCGTCCGTTTGCACGGATAACGGATAAAATTCGTACGAATTATAACACAGTCCGCCCGCTTCCGACAGCCGCCCGGCTAGCGACAATCACGGCGTTCTTGACGCACGGCGGCAATCGGAACTAAAATTCAGGCTAAAATCGAACCGCCGACATTTCCGCCGTAAGCCTTAATGCCGCCTTTTCCACCTGAATTCAACTGACATTATGCTAAATTTCGCCCATCAGGAACACATCCACAGTTATTATTACGCCAGCAAAAATCTCGACATAATCCGACCGCACTTAGACAAACCGCTTTCCGCCGATGTTTGCGTAATCGGCGCAGGATTCGGCGGATTATCGGCGGCCCTGGAACTTGCCGAAAAAGGCAAACAAGTGATTGTACTGGAAGGCGCCCGCATCGGATTCGGCGCGTCGGGGCGTAGCGGCGGACAGGCGATTAACGGCTTTGAAGACGGCATTGATCAATATATCAAACGGTTCGGTTTGGACATCACCCGCCAACTTTGGGAAATGTCCCTGGAAGCCATTAATATTATTGACGAACGCATCACCAAATACGATATTCGGTGCGACTGGAAAAAGGGCTATGCCACGGTGGCGCTCAATTCGCGCCGAATGGACGATCTCATCGCCATCGAACGGGCCAGCCGCGAAACCTTCGATTATCCCAACATGCAGCTGTGGGATAAAAACCAACTTAAACGACACCTCGGCAGCGACATTTACGTAGGCGGCCTGTATGACAGCAATTCCGGCCATTTGCATCCGCTCAACTATTGCTTAGGGCTGGCAAAAGCCTGTCTGGATGCGGGCGTACGGATTTTTGAACAATCTCCCGTGGTGGATATTCGGCGCCGCGGCAATCAAGTGACGCTCGTCACCGACAAAGCCCGCGTCACCGCGCAAAACGCCGTCATCGCCGCCAACGCCTACATCACGAAAACGGCAAAATCCGTGCACCGCGGCACCGCGCGCAAAATTCTGCCGGTAGAAAGTTTTATTATCGCAACCGAACCGCTCGATCAAGCCACCGCCGATAGTCTGATAAATAACGGCATGTCCGTTTGCGACAACAATTTATTGCTGGACTACTACCGTTTAAGTGCGGACAACCGCTTGCTTTTCGGTTCCGACAGCAGCGCCGACAAAGACATGATTCGCATCATGCGAAAGAATATGCTGAACGTATTTCCGCAACTGGAAGCGACCAAAATCGAATACGGCTGGGCGGGGCCTATCGACATGACGATGAACGCCCGACCTTATTTCGGCCGCATCGCTCCTAATATTTTCTTCGCCCACGGCTATTCCGGGCACGGCGTCGCATTAACCGGACTGGCCGGGCGCATTATTGCGGAGGCCATATGCGGCGACGACAGCCGTTTACGCGTGTTCGAAACGCTCAAAATTCCGTCGCTTTACGGCGGCAAATGGGTAAAAAATCTGGCGCTGAAAATCGGAATTCCTTATTACAAATTTTTGGATAAATACCGCTAAAATTGCAAGTCGAAAGGATTAACGTATTGAAAACAGATAAAAGTGCGGTTAAAAAACGTCGTATTTTTTATTCGCAATCTTTTAAGGATTGCTCACAAAGGCCGTCGGCAAAGGCAACGTTCGAAAAACGATGCTTTTTTTGACCGCACTTTAGCGTCGGTTCACGAACGGCACATCGGGTTTAAAGCCCTAACAGTCGAAACAGTTCTTTCAATTCCGCCTCGCTAAGCCGGCGATACTGTCCGTTCGGCAAGCCGTTCAGACTCAATCCGGCCACCGCCGTCCGCACCAGACGCAAAGTGGGAAAACCGATATGAGCCGTCATGCGGCGAACCTGACGGTTTTTGCCCTCGCTGATTTGAATTTCCAACCACGCGGTGGGAATGGTTTTACGCTCGCGAACGGGCGGCACCCGCGGCCATAAATCCGGCTCGGAAATCCACCGCACTTTTGCCGGTTTCGTCATGCCGTCTTTTAATTCCAGGCCGCGACGAAGCGGTTCCAAATCCGCTTCCGTCGGCCGCCCTTCCACCTGCACCCAATAGGTTTTCGGCAGTTTAAATTGCGGATTCGCCAATCGGTGCTGCAACTCGCCGTTATTGGTTAAAATCAGCAAGCCTTCGCTGTCGCGATCGAGCCGCCCGGCAGCGTACACATCGGGCACGGGGATAAAATCCTTCAGGGTTTTGCGCCCATTTTCATCGCTAAACTGAGTCAGCACCTCGAAAGGTTTGTTGAACAGAATGACTTCAGTTTGCGCCAGACTCAAAGCCGGTTTCCGGCGGCGAAAATCAGTGCGAAAATCGACCGCACTTTTTGCCTGAGGACGCGCGGCCCGCATCTGATTTCTACGAGATCGTTCCGTTTGTGAACGGTTTTTAGCCTGAGTTTTTCGCAATTCGGTTCGCATAATCCGTCCTACGGAAGATAAATATCGAAGCGGTGATTTTTGGTTTCGCGCGAAAAATGCGGCGGAATCTGCGCGAGATATTCCGCATAATCGGGACGTTTCACCACGACTCGTTTCCGCGCCAGTCGGCGGGCGGGAGCGAGCAAGGCGTCCGCATCCGAATCCGCGCCCACCAAATGCTGAAACACCCGCATTTCTTTTTTCACCAGCGCCGATTTCTGTTTGTGCGGATACATGGGATCGAGATACACCACATCGGCAAAATCCCGGGCGGGATCCAGTTCTGCAATATGACAAACCTCCAGCAGCCGCATATTCCGTCGCATCATGTCGCCGATTTCGGCGTCCCGATAGGCGCGGCGCAAGCCGTCCTGCAGCAACAGGCGAACCACGGGATGGCGTTCCACCAAGCGCACCCGACAACCGACGGATGCCAGCACGAAGGCATCGCGCCCTAAACCGGCGGTGGCGTCGATTACGCTAGGCAATTCCGCGCCTTTTACGCCCACGGCTTTCGCCACCGCTTCACCGCGTCCGCCGCCGAATTTACGGCGATGCGCCATCGCGCCGCCGACAAAATCCACAAATACGGCGCCCAGTTTGGGTTCGTCCAGCTTGCGCAGTTCCAAACGAAAATCCTCGTCTCCCATTTCCGTTTGCACCAACGCCAGCGGGCTGTTTTCAGCATGCATTAACCCCGCCGCGGCACATTGTTGCATGAAAAGTGCGGTCAAATTTTCGTCTGTTTTTAATTCGCTGCGTAATTGAATCATCATTTTCGAATCAGCCACACGCCTGCTTCCATATGATCGGTATAGGGGAATTGATCAAAGAGCGCCGCCCGTTCGATACGATGAGTTTGGCTCAAAGTCCGCAAATTTTCGCATAAAGTCTGCGGATTGCAGGAAATATACAAAATGCGATCATACTGCCGCACCAGTTTTACCGTATCGGGATCCAGCCCCGCCCGTGGCGGATCCACCAAAATGGTGTTGCATTCGTATGCCTGCAAATCAACGCCTTTCAAGCGATTAAAGGTGCGCACGCCGTTCATAGCCTGGGTAAATTCTTCCGCCGACATGCGGATAATCTGTACATTTTCCACCCGATTTGCCGCGATATTGAATTGCGCGGCCGCTACCGACGGCTTGGCGATTTCCGTCGCCAGTACTTTGCGGAAATTTTGCGCCAAGGCAATGGAAAAATTGCCGTTGCCGCAATACAGTTCCAACAAATCCCCCCGACTGCCGCGCGTGCAATCTATCGCCCATTCCAGCATTTTACAATTCACCGCCGCATTCGGCTGAGTGAAGCTGTTTTCCACTTGGCGATACACGTAATTTTTGCCGTTAACGGGCAGCACTTCGTCCGCAAAATCCTGATCCAGACAGATTTTCTGCTTGGCGGCGCGCCCGATAATCTGCACGGAAAATCCCTGATTTTCTAACCGCACTTTTAATGCCCGCGCCGCCGTTTGCCATTCTTCCGTCAACGTTTTGTGATACAACAGGCTGACAATAATCTGATCGCTCAACGTGCTGAGATAATCAATCTGAAACAGCTTTTTGCCGAGCACTTCCCGTTCTTTCAGCAACGGCAGAATGGTCGCCATCATGCGGTTAATCAGCTGTGTGGCGATGGGAAACCGATCCACGCGATAACGCCGCTTGGTGGTTTTATCGAACATGATGTGATAAAGATCGCCGTCGCGGTTTGAACTGTAATCGTGCCACAGGCGAAATTCCGCCCGCATGCGGAAATGCTGAGGCGGCGAAGCAAAAACCGTTAACGCCGGCGCCTTAAAAGGCGCCAAAAGTGCGGTCAGTTTTTGGCATTTTTTCGCTAATAATTCATCGTATTTTTCAATGGGTAAAGGTTGCATGTCAGAATTCGGTTGCAGTAAAAATTGGCGGGATTTTAGCATAACGCGAAGAAAAAGGCTTGATTTCTCAAGCCTTAATCGATACGGAAATTATTTGCGCACGGCGATGGCTTCGATTTCCAGGCCGACGTCTTTCGGTAACCGCGCCACTTCGACGCAAGAACGCGCCGGGAAATTCGGATGGTCGTTTTCTTTGAAGAAGCGTTCGTATTCGGCATTTACCGCGGCAAAATCATTCAGATCTTTTACAAATACGGTCGTTTTTACAATATCCGCCACCTGCAAACCGGCTTGTTGAATAATCGCTTTAACGTTTTCCAGCGATTGACGAGCTTGCGCCGTGATATCCGCCGGTACTTCGCCCGTTGCCGGATTCACCGGAATCTGACCGGATGTTATCACTAAATTGCCCAAATCCACGGCTTGTACGTAAGGTCCGATTGCCGCCGGCGCCTTTTCGGTGTGAATAATTTTTGTCATGATATTTCCTTTCTGCTGATTTGCCTGTCTACGATTTTACACGTTGAACGGATAAAAACAATGAAAAAAACGACCGCACTTTTCTCTCTTAACACAATTCAGGCGGAAGCCAAACGGCGCGCCGCTTCGATCACCACAGAAACCGCTTTTTCTTCCGTGCTTTTTATGGTCGTCTCGTTCGGGATTTCCTGTTGGGTACGGTTTACAATCACGCCCGCCACCATGCCGGCTTTTAGCCCCAACGCCGCGCACATGGTCAATAAAGTGGCGGATTCCATTTCATAATTCATCACGTTTAAATCCTGCCATTGTTTCAAGGTGCCTTGGAACGCCGGATAAACTTTGCCGCTGAAGGTATCATAACGTTCCTGTCCCGGATAAAAAGTATCCGACGACGCGGTAATCCCTACATAAGGCGTAACGCCCTGTGCCACCGCGGCATTATACAGCGCGTTGGTACAAGCGAAATCCGCTACCGCCGGATATTCCAACGGCGCAAAATGACGGCTCGCTCCGTCTAAACGCACGGCGCCCGTCGTCACCAACACATCGCCCACGTTAATGTACGGCTGAATCGCGCCGGTGGTCCCGACACGCAGGAAGGTTCTGACACCCAGTTGCGCCAATTCTTCCACGCAAATGGAAACCGAGGGTCCGCCGATTCCCGTTGAACATACCACCACGGGTTCGTTTCCAAGATAGCCCAGCCACGAGGTAAATTCTCGGGTAGAGGCAAGAAATTCCGGTTTATCCATTCGCCGCGCAATACGTTCGCTGCGCGCCGGATCGCCCGGAACGACGGCGATTTTAGCGCCCTTCAACATGGCTTTGGTTAAGCCTAAATGAAATACTTCCGACATAGATTCTCCTTTTTATCAGTCACGCCGATAATTATCAGTTTACCCCCGCAATATCCGTCGTGCAACTCGCGATGCCCGAAATAAAAAAGTGCGGTAAAATCGCCCGCACTTTTGGGATTCGTATCGCCGAATTTTATTTCACGGCGAAACTAAGCGTAAATTCATGTACTTCTTTATCGCACACTTTCGGATCTTTGCCCTGGATTTCCACTTCGGAAGCCAAATACCAAGGGCCGGAAGTCAAGGCTTTAAAGCTGAATTCGCCTTTGTCGTCCGTGGTGGCGGAGAAGGCGTGAATTTCCAAGTCGTCGGTGTCAAAGCCCGCCGGCGCACCTACCACTTTTACGCCTTCCACCGGTTTACCGTTGTGAGTGACTTTGAATTTCGTCGTTTCATTGGCTTTCAACCCGTTCAACGGCACCAACGGCGTGATTTCATAACCCTGAGCGAGCGGCTGGGTGGAAAACGCTGCGTCATCGTCAATCACCACAAAACTTTTGCCCTGCATGCTGTACAATCCGCATTCTTTTGCCTGCGCGACGTCTCGGCGGGTTTTGCCCATCTCCCATTCGCCGTTGGTTTTTTCCGTCCAATAGGTCGGTTTGTAATTCGCCACCAGAATATGCGTGCCTTTGCCTAATTTGTCCGTGTGTTTATAGTGATAATTTTCCCCGCTTTGAGTTAACACGACGGTGCCGTCCCGGCTCACCACTTTCAACGGTTCAAATAAAGACAGACGTTTTGCCGGAATTTTTTCCGGATGCGGGAAATCGTGTCCGTACAGAATATCCGCCTCAAAGACCTCTTTATTTTCACCCAACGTCCATAAACTGTGCGCCGAAGCCGTCGTCGCCGCACCGAGCAATAACGATGTTAATAACAAATTGAATTTTCTCATATTTTCTCCTTGATGGATTGAACAAGTAACATCGTTACGGATATTAACATAAATGAGAATTATTATCAATAAATATATTTAGTATGATTTAATCTGTAACTAGGGTTGAATATTTTCGAGGTTTTTATATTGCACGCATAAATGCCACCGCCCACATCCGTAGCGAAAGATTAGTGTTAGTCCCCTACAATAGCGCGCGTCTCCCGACGCGTGCTTGAGTTTAAAAGATGAAAAAGTCGGTTTTCTTTTTATCTGTTTATTTTGAAAACTTAGGTGGTGCGCCCGCTATAGTGCAAAATATTCGATTTCCAATCCCAAATAACGGTGCGCAAGCTGTTCCGTAATACTTCGATGACTTAAACCGCCTTGGCGTTCCGCCATAACAATCCGACTGACGGACAAGTCGGACAAACCGCTTAAACGCCGGTAATTCAACGCGCATTGTAACGGCAGAAAACTGGGATTAAATGCCGCATTTTCCGCATAACGCCCCGTTATGATCTGTTTACCCACTTGCAATGCCACGCCGCTCAAGGCCCGGCTGTACGGCGCGTAAGCTTGTCTCGCGGCGTCCGCTGCCGCCTGAACCAGCGGATCGGCATGAGTGAAACCGAAAGAATGCGGTTGCGGATCAAACAGGACCCGGCTGATATTCAAATCTTTCGGACCGAACGCATCGGGCAAATAGCTGTGCAGGCTATTGTTCCGACTGTGAGGCAAATGAATCTGCAATCGATCGGCACTATTCAATTCATTCATAAACTGGCGACAATGACCGCAAGGCGTGTAATTCACCACCATATCCGTCAGCGCAGGTTCTCCCGCCAACCAGGCATGACTGACGGCACTCTGTTCCGCATGAACCGTTTGTTGTATGGCATCGCCTGAAAATTCCTGATTCGCCCCGAAATAGAATGCGCCGGATTGCCCAATAGACACCGCCCCCACATTAAAATGTGAAACGGGCGCCAACGCATAACAGGCGGCAACGGGCAAACAACGTAACGCCAGCTCTACCGGCGTAAGATTGAAATCATCGCCACATCGGCGAACCCAATCCTGTGAAAGTCGGGCTTCTCCGCCCTGTTCGAGAATCCGCCGCGCAATCCGGTCCAACACTTCATCCTGCGATTCGTTGATTAATTTATCCAGTCTTTTATCGATACAATCATTCATCTCGGCCTCCTTAATTTTTCATTATAGAAAATTCACCGCCGACTATCCGTGATCAAGATCGGATTTATCAAAACTATTAAAAAAACGACCGCACTTTTGGGGTAATATTAAAGCCAGGTTAACGCTACGATAGCGCGCATCTCCCGACGCGTGCTTAATTTTAAGAGATGGAAAAGGCACGCGCCGAGAGACGCGCGCCATATTTTTATGCCACACAAGAAAATTACACTAAATAATCAATCTCCAAAGCAAAATCCACTTCTGCATAATTTCTTGCGCTACTATATTTCCATCCTTCAGATTCCATAACAAAACCGCTCGCCACTGGATTTTGATGAATATATTCCAATTTCTGCTCAAAAAACTCATCTGAATGAATTTCAATCGGGTGATTGCTATGTTGCCAAAATTGATAATGTTTTACATTGGAACAATGTTCCCCAGCTCTTTTAAACATCCACAGTAACCAACTTTTACGGCTTTCTTGAATATTATTCCGAATACAATCTAACATTCTTCTTGCTGTAAATTTCTTAAAGTCTCTTAACAATGCTGATGGATTGCTATTTTCTGCACTGAATAATAAATGTACATGGCTAGGCATAATGCAATAACCATAAATTTTCATACCTTTATTTTTTCGAAAAAAATCCAGTGCATTGATCATTTCGATAAAATAATCATCTCGAATAAATACATCAATCTAATATACTGTTGAAAAACTCACAAAATAAACACCATCCGGGTCACAAAACTTATATTTTCTACTCATATTCTCTCCTATACCAACAAGAATACTGCAGAAAAAATCTAATAGTAAAATCTTGAGCAAGATTGGAACAGAGATCACAAAATTAAATAAATTTGTATATATAAAGGATAGTTAGATTTAAGAAATCTGATGATAACTAATAAAAAACCAAGCAATAACTAATTAAAGAAACTAAGTAATAGCCAATTAAAGGAACTAAGTGATAGCGCGCGTCTCCTGACGCGTGCTTAGTTTTAAGAGATAAAAAAGGCACGCGTCGGGAGACGCGCGCCATCGGGGTATTATTAGATAATCACTTTATTCTCCCTATTAGCGAAAATGCCCGAATTTACACCCCAAATTTTGCACAATCTTATTTAATTCGAGGTGTCATTCAAGCGCTAAGAGAAAATGATTTTATTGGTGGATTAGATTAAATAATTTTTTTGTACTCATGCGTTTCCGCCGTATTAGGATATGAGATTTTGAATTCCACCACAAAGGCAAAAAACGCTTAAAATTTTGACCGCACTTTAGGATGAAAGATTGTTAAGATAAAAAATGATAGCGCGCGTCTCCCGACGCGTGCTTAGTTTTAAGGGATAAAAAAGGCACGCGTCAGGAGACGCGCGCCATCTTTTGAGTTATGTAATTAAACAAAACTCTTATTTAAAAAACACCCTCGCATTTCTAAACAACCGCATCCATGCACCGTCTTCATTCCAGTCTTCCGGATGCCATGAGTTGCTGACGGTGCGGAATACGCGTTCCGGGTGCGGCATCATGATTGCCACGCGTCCGTTGGCGTTGCTGAGGGCGGTGATGCCGTCTACGGAGCCGTTCGGGTTGGCCGGGTAAACTTCTGTCGGTTGGATGTTGTTGTCTACAAATTGTGCGACAATTAAACCCTGATCCCGTAAGCCTTGTAGTTGTCCTTCATGTTTGAATTCGACACGACCTTCGCCGTGAGATACGGCGATCGGCATATGAGAACCCGCCATGCCTTGGAACCAAACGGAATGGCTTTCGTTAATGCGAACTAATGCCGCGCGCGCCTCAAAACGTTCGGAAGTGTTGCGTACGAAACGCGGCCAGTTTTCCGTGCCCGGGATAATTTCCGCCAGATTGGATAACATTTGGCAGCCGTTACAAATCCCGATAGCGAGGGTATCTTCGCGGTTGAAAAAGGTCTCGAATTGATCGCGAAGTGCGGTGTTAAATAACACGGATTTTGCCCAGCCGCCGCCGGCACCCAATACGTCGCCGTAAGAGAAGCCGCCGCAAGCCACTAACGCGTTAAAATCTTTTAAGTTCCGGCGCGCCGCGTGCAAATCGCTCATATGTACGTCCACCGCTTCGAAGCCGGCACGCTCAAAGGCCGCCGCCATTTCTACATGGCTGTTCACGCCCTGTTCGCGCAGCACGGCAATACGCGGCTTGACGCCTTTGGCAATGTAAGGAGCGGCAATGTCTTCGTTAATATCGTAAGTTAAATGCGCGCTGAAACCTTTGTCGTCAGCGTTTTTCTTGGCTTCGAATTCTTGATCGGCGCATACCGGATTGTCGCGCAGACGTTGCATTTGATGGGTCAATTCCGCCCAGATTCCGCGTAATTCGGAACGTTTCTCGGCGAGCAACACTTTAGTGCCGCGCACGATTTCAAATTCGTCGTTATTGTTAACCGTACCGATTTCTTTGGTTAAGTGAATTAATCCGTGTTGGCTTAATACCTCGCGCACCGCGTTCACGTCGTTTTCTTTCACCTGAATCACGGCGCCCAACTCTTCGTTAAACAACACCGCTAAGTCGTTATCGCCCAAAGCGCTGATATCCACGGATACGCCGCAGTGACCGGCGAACGCCATTTCCGCCAAAGTAGTGATTAAACCGCCGTCGGAACGGTCGTGATACGCCAATAATTTTTCCTGCTGCACCAAAGTTTGCATGGCGTCGAAGAAGCCTTTCAAGGTTGCCGGATTTTCCACATCCGCCGGTTTGTCGCCTAATTGTTTATAAACCTGCGCAAGTGCGGTCGCGCCCAGACGATTTTTTCCTTCGCCCAAATCAATCAGCAATAAACGGCTGTAGCCTTTGTCGGTGCGCAGTTGCGGGGTGACGGTTTTGCGCACGTCTTCCACCCGCGCAAAGGCGGAAATCACTAATGATAACGGTGCGGTCACGGTTTTTTGTTCGCCGTTTTCATTCCAGGTGGTTTTCATCGACATGGAATCTTTTCCCACCGGAACGGTTAAGCCCAAGGCCGGACAAAGTTCTTCGCCCACGGCTTTTACCGCTTCGTAAAGTCCGGCGTCTTCGCCTTGATGGCCCGCCGCCGACATCCAGTTGGCGGACAATTTAATCCGTTTAATGTCGCCGATATTGGCGGCGGCGATATTGGTGACGGATTCCGCCACCGCCAAACGGGCGGAAGCGCCGAAATCCAACAACGCCGCCGGTGCACGTTCGCCCATAGACATGGCTTCGCCGTGATAGGTGTCCAACGCCGCAGTAGTCACCGCCACATCGGATACCGGAATCTGCCACGGTCCCACCATTTGATCGCGCGCCACCATGCCGGTCACGGAACGGTCGCCGATGGTGATCAGGAAGGTTTTTTCCGCTACCACAGGCAGCCGCAATACGCGGTGCAGCGCGTCTTTAATGTCGATGTCATCCTGAAAAACAGGCGGATTTTTGACCGCACTTGATTGTACGTTGCGGGTCATTTTCGGGGTTTTACCCAGCAACACGCCCATCGGCAAGTCAATCGGATTATTGTCGAAATGATCGTCGTGTAAAGTTAAATGTTCTTCTGCGGTGGCTTCGCCGATGACGGCATAAGGCGCGCGTTCACGACGGCACAGCTCTTCGAAAACCGCCAGATTTTCCGGCGCCACCGCCAGAACATAACGTTCCTGCGATTCGTTACACCAGATTTCTAACGGCGACATACCGCGTTCGTCGCTTAAAATTTTACGCAATTCGAATTTGCCGCCGCGCCCGCCGTCGTGCACCAGTTCCGGCATGGCGTTGGACAAACCGCCCGCGCCCACATCATGAATGAAGGCGATCGGGTTGTTTTCGCCCATTTGCCAGCAGCGGTCGATCACTTCCTGACAACGGCGTTCCATTTCCGGGTTATCGCGCTGCACGGAAGCAAAATCCAAATCTTCTTTCGATTTTCCGGATGTCATGGAAGACGCCGCGCCGCCGCCCAAACCGATGTTCATCGCCGGGCCGCCCAATACGATTAATTTCGCCCCCACAGGAATTTCGCCTTTTTGGACGTGTTCCGCGCGGATATTGCCGATACCGCCCGCCAACATAATCGGTTTGTGATAACCGCGCACTTCTTCGCCGCCAAAGCTGTTCACTTTTTCTTCGTAAGTACGGAAATAACCCAACAACGCCGGACGCCCGAATTCGTTATTAAACGCCGCGCCGCCGAGCGGACCTTCAATCATAATATCCAGCGCGGAAGCAATACGGCTCGGTTTAGAAAGCGGCGCTTCCCAAGGTTGTTCAAAGCCCGGAATCACCAGATTGGAAACGGAAAAACCCACTAAACCCGCTTTCGGTTTCGCTCCGCAGCCGGTGGCGCCTTCGTCGCGGATTTCCCCGCCGGAACCCGTTGCCGCGCCTGGGAACGGTGAAATGGCGGTCGGGTGATTATGAGTTTCCACCTTCATTAAAATATGGGCGTCTTCGTTATGATAACGATATCGACCGTCCGCGTCCGGGAAGAAACGCCCCACTTTAGAGCCTTCCATTACCGCCGCATTGTCTTTATAGGCGGACAACACGTAATCCGGCGTTTTCTCGAAGGTATTTTTGATCATCTTAAACAACGATTTTTCCTGTTTTTCACCGTCGATAACCCAGTCCGCATTAAAAATTTTATGCCGGCAATGCTCGGAATTAGCTTGAGCGAACATGTAAAGTTCGATGTCGTTAGGATTGCGTCCGAGTGCGGTGAAATTTTCCACCAAATAATCCATTTCGTCGTCCGCCAAAGCTAAACCCAATTCCACGTTGGCCGTTTCCAACGCTTTGCGACCGCCGCCCAGCACATCCACGGCGGTAAACGGTTTCGGTTCCTGCTGTTCGAACAACTTCGCCGCATCTTCCGCACGACGCACCACATTTTCCATCATGCGGTCGTGAATATGCGACGTCAGCTTCGCCTGCTCTTCTTCCGATAAAGCGCGATCGAATTCGAAGTAAAATGCCAAACCGCGTTCCAAACGAAGCACTTTTTCCAATCCGCAGTTGTGTGCGATGTCGGTAGCTTTGGACGACCAGGACGAAATAGTGCCGACGCGCGGAATCACCACAAAACATTCGCCTTTCGGTTCATGCTGAGCAAGGGTCGGACCGTAATGTAACAATTCTTCTAATTCTTTGGTTTCGTCTGCGTCTAACGCCGTTGCAAGGTTGGCAAAATGTAAGTATTCCGCATAGCAGGATTTCACCGGTAAATCCGCTTTTTGAAAACGCGCGGCAAGTTGGCTTAAACGGAATTCGGACAAGGCTGGCGAGCCACGGAAAATTTGAAACATAGGAATATCCTTTGTTAGTGAGAAACAGGGTAAAAATCGGGCTTATTATAAAGGAATTTAGCGGTAAAAGGAATGAAAAACGGAAACGTTTGCGTGCAATCGTTTGAATGAAAAAACGGCGATAAAATAAAAAAGTGCGGTCAAAAAAAGCAACGTTTTTTTTGACCGCACTTTTGCTGAAATCAGGCGACGCCGAACTGTTCGCGATAGGCTTTCATCGCCGGCAAATACTGATTGTATCGGCTGTCGGTTTCGAGGAAAGCGAGTAAATCGTCCAAATCGATAATGGACAGCACGCGGCATTGATAATCCCGTTCCACTTCCTGAACCGCGGACAGTTCGCCTTTGCCGCGTTCTTTGCGGTTTAAGGCAATCAGCACGGCGCCGAGCGTCGCCCCGTTTTGCGCGATAATATCCATGGCTTCGCGAATGGCGGTGCCGGCGGTGATCACATCATCCACCAACAACACCTTGCCCTGCAACGGCGAACCGATAAGGTTGCCGCCTTCGCCGTGATCTTTCGCTTCTTTGCGGTTGAAACAAACGGGTTTGTCCAAGCCGAATCGATTGAACAACGCCACGGATACCGTGGTGCCGATAGGAATGCCTTTGTAGGCGGGCCCGAAAATTACGTCGTAATTCAGTTGATTAGCTTGAATCGCCGCCGCATAAAATTCGCCTAAATGAGCTAAATCAGCGCCGGTGTTAAACAGGCCTGCGTTAAAGAAATACGGGCTGACACGACCGGATTTTAAGGTGAATTCGCCGAAACGCAACACATTACGGTCGAGAGCGAATTTGATGAATTCGATTTTGTAATCCTGCATAAAAAACTCCTGAAAAATCGCCCGCACTTTACGCGGCAAGCGCCGCCCGTTGCGCGGCGAAAATTTGGTTGCAGCCTTGTTTTGCCAGGTCGAGCAGGGTTAACAGTTCTTCATGGCTGAACGGTTCGCCTTCCGCCGTGCCCTGCACTTCGATCATGCGACCGTCTTCCATCATCACCACATTCATATCGGTTTCTGCGGCAGAATCTTCCACGTATTCCAAATCGCACACCGGCGTGCCGTCCACAATGCCTACGGAAACGGCGGCCACCAGGCCTTTCAGCGGGTTGGATGTTAAGATACCGTTTTCCACTAAGCCGTTAATGGCGTCGATCAACGCCACGCAGGCGCCGGTGATGGAAGCCGTGCGCGTGCCGCCGTCCGCCTGAATCACATCGCAGTCCAGAGTGACGGAACGCTCGCCGAGGGCTTCCAAATCCACCATGGCGCGCAGGGAACGGGCGATCAAACGCTGAATTTCCATGGTACGCCCGCCTTGTTTGCCTTTTGCCGCTTCACGCTGCATGCGACTGTGAGTGGAACGCGGCAACATGCCGTATTCCGCCGTCACCCAGCCTTGTCCCAAACCTTTTAAAAAGCGCGGCACGCTGTCTTCCACCGTGGCGGTGCACAGCACCTTGGTATCGCCGAATTCCACCAATACGGAACCTTCGGCATGTTTGGTGTAATGACGGGTAATTTTAATCGGACGGGGTTGGTTGTTTGCTCTGTTATTCGGACGCATTCTGTATTCCTTGCTTGTCATAAAAGTGCGGTCATTTTAGCACGCAAAACGCCATAAACGAAATTCAATGCAGGTAAATCCCTTACAAATTAAGCGTTTTTCTTTACCGCGTTTCACAGTAAAATAGGCGCGGTAAATTGATATACAAGGAGAAAGCAATATGATTTACAGCATGACCGCCTTTGCCCGTCACGAAATTAAAAAAGATTGGGGCAACGCCGTGTGGGAAATCCGTTCGGTGAATCAACGTTATCTGGAAAATTTTTTCCGTTTGCCGGAACAGTTCCGCGGGCTGGAAAATACTCTGCGCGAGAAGCTGCGTCAGCATTTAACCCGCGGCAAAATCGAATGTAGTTTGCGCATTGAAAGTCAGAAAATGACGAGCGCGAAATTGAATCTGAATAAAGAATTTGCCGAACAGGTGATTCAATCGCTTAAATGGATTAAAGCCGTCGCCGGCGAAGGCGAATTGAATCCGGCGGACGTGCTACGTTATCCGGGCGTGGTGGAAACGCCGGAGCAGGATTTGGACGCTATCAGCCAGGATTTACTGGCGGCCTTTGACGAATTATTGCAGGAATTCATCGCTATGCGCGGACGCGAAGGGGAAAAATTACACGACGTTATCCGTCAGCGGCTGGACGCCATTTCCACGGAAGCGGACAAAGTGCGGTCGCAAATGCCGGCGATTTTACAATGGCAGCGCGAACGCTTATTACAGCGTTTCGAAGAAATTCAGCTGCAGCCGGATCCGACCCGGTTAGAACAGGAAATGATTTTACTGGCGCAACGGGTGGATGTGGCGGAAGAGCTCGATCGTCTGCAAATGCACGTGAAGGAAACTGCATCCATTCTGAAAAAAGGCGGCGCCATCGGGCGCAAACTGGATTTTATGATGCAGGAATTAAACCGTGAATCCAATACGCTGGCTTCCAAATCCATCAACGCCGACATCACGGCTTCCGCGGTGGAATTAAAAGTCTTAATCGAACAAATGCGCGAACAAATCCAAAATCTGGAGTAAGCATGACGCAATTCATTGAATTAAGCCAATATACCTTAATCGTTATCGCAGGCGAAGAGGCGGAAACCTATTTGCAAGGGCAGTTGACGACGGACGTCACCGCCCTTGCCGTAAGAGATTCCACGCTCACCGCCCATTGTGATCCGAAAGGCAAAGTGAGCGCCGTTTTCCGTTTGATTCGGGTGGCTGAACAACGTTTTTACGCGTTAATCAGAACCTGTTTATTGCCTCTCGCCCTTGATCAACTGAAAAAATATGCGGTGTTTTCGAAAGTCACCTTTGCGCAGGAAAACGAGGCCAAACTGGTGGGCGTTATCGGCGACACGACGCTGCCCGTGCAGGCCGCATTCGGCAATCGCGCGATTTTGATTAACCCGCAAAGTGCGGTCGATTTTAACGAAGTTTTTAGCGCATGGGATTTGGCGGATATACAGCAAGGCTATCCGATTCTAACGGACAAATCACAACTGGAATTTATTCCGCAAGCCTTGAATTTACAGGCGATAGAACAAGCCATATCCTTCCGTAAAGGCTGTTACATCGGACAGGAAACGGTAGCTCGCGCCAAATACCGCGGCGCCAACAAACGGGCGATGTTTAGCTTCCGAGCCGCTACGGATTTCACCCCGGCGGCAGGCGTCGAAATCGAAATGCGACTGGAAAGCGGCTGGCGTAAAACCGGCACTATTCTCAGCACCGTTCATGCCGACGGAAAATTATGGCTGCAAGCGGTGTTAAACCGTTTTGAAGGCAATCCGGAATTCCGCCTGGCGGAAAATCAGGTTCCCCTTGAATTACAGCCGTTGCCGTATGGGTTAGAGGATTAAAACGGCATAACAAACAAAAGTGCGGGCAAAAAACTTTCATTTTTTTACCCGCACTTTATTGGTCGTTGACCTTTTCAGCCCGCCGTTACAGCAGAAAATAACGATAGGCCGGGCTGTTTGTGACGTCCTGATAACCGTAACCGAGCGCCTGCAGGTGCTGATTGAATGCCTGTAAATCACTGTCATCGATTTGGAAACCGGCCAGTACATCGCCGTAATCTGCGCCGTGTCCGCGATAATGGAACAGCGAAATATTGGCCTTGGTGGTGCCCAGCGTTTCCAAGAATTTCAACAGCGCGCCTTTCTGTTCCGGAAATTCGAAACTGTAAAGCCGTTCCTTGAGCGGACTGGACGAACGTCCGCCAATCATATAACGCACATGGGTTTTGGCGATTTCGTCGTCGGATAAATCCTGCACGTCGTAACCGCCCTGTTTGAGTTGGGCTAAAATCGCCGCTTTTTCTTCGGCGCCGGTAATCCGAACCCCGACGAAAATGCGCGCCTGTCGTTCGTCCGCATAGCGGTAGTTAAATTCCGTCACCGCATTTTGTCCTAGAATCTGACAGAATTTCAAAAAGCTGCCCCGTTGCTCCGGAATGGTCACGGCAAATAAGGCTTCGTTTTGTTCGCCGATTTCACAACGTTCGGACACATAACGCAAAGTGTGAAAATTCAGATTGGCGCCGGAAAGCACGTTCACCAGCGTTTCGCCTTTAATCCGACGTTCTTTTACGTATTTTTTCAATCCCGCCAAAGATAAGGCGCCGGAAGGCTCGGACACCGCGCGCACGTTTTCAAACATATCTTTCATGGCGGCGCAGATTTCATCGCCGTCAACGGTAATCACTTCGTCCAGATATTGTTGACAAACGCGGAAGGTTTCGTCGCCGATACGTTTCACCGCCACCCCGTCGGCGAACAAGCCGACGCGTTCCAAATCCACCGGTTTGCCGGCTTCCAAAGCGGCTTTCAGACAGGCGGAATCTTCCGCCTCCACGCCAATCACTTTAATTTCCGGCATTAACTGTTTGACTAGCACCGCAATGCCCGCCGCCAAACCGCCGCCGCCCACCGGCACAAATACGCGATTGACGCGGCTGTTTTGCTGAATAATTTCCATGCCGATGGAACCCTGACCGGCAATCACGGCAGGATGATCAAAAGGCGGAATAAATGTCATGCGTTTGCTTTCAGACAGTTCCACCGCTTTGGCTTTGGCTTCATCGAAATTGGCGCCGTACAATAACACTTCGCCGCCGAAACCGCGCACGGCGTCCACTTTAATGGACGGCGTGTTCTGCGGCATCACGATTAAGGCGCGAATGCCGGCGTTTTTGGCGGATAGCGCCACGCCCTGCGCATGATTACCGGCGGAAGCGGTGATGACGCCCGCCGCTTTCTGTTCTGGCGCAAGACCGGCGATCATGGCATAAGCTCCGCGCAATTTGAAGCTGTGCACCGGCTGGCGATCTTCTCGTTTCACGAAAATCCGGTTTTCCAGTTTTTCCGACAGTTTCGGCATGGCCTGCAGCGGCGTGACCTGCGCCAGTTCATATACTTTTGAACTTAACACCGCTCTGAGATATTCCGAGCCGATTGGTTGTTTTGATAAGTTATTCGTCATAATTTATTCCGTTTTTCTTTTTATTTTTCATTTTCCGAGCAATTGCCGAACCGGCTTTTTTGTTGCTTGCCGGCGCTGAAAACCGGTTGCAAAAACATTGAAATTTTTGACCGCACTTTTACCCTTAATGAAAGTAAAGCCCTAACCCAACGCCACATCCAACACCATCATCACCACAAATCCCAGCATTAATCCCATGGTGGCGCTGTCACCGTAGCCATTTCCCTGAGATTCGGGAATCAATTCTTCCACCACCACGAAAATCATCGCGCCGGCGGCGAAAGCTAAGGCATAAGGTAAAACGGATGACATGGACATCACAAATGCGGCCCCTAACACCGCGCCGATAGGTTCGACAACGGCGGACATAGAACCGTACCAGAACGCTTTCCCGCGGCTGTTGCCTTCGGCGCGAATCGGCAATGACAGCGCCGCACCTTCGGGAATGTTCTGCAAACCGATCCCTACCGCCAGACTGACGGCGCCCATTAAGGACAAGCCCATGTCCGCCGTTTGCGACGCCAAAGCGCCGAAAGTCACGCCGATCGCCAATCCTTCCGGAAAATTATGAATGGTGATGGCCAAAAACAGCAGGGTGGATTTCGACAGTTTTTGCTTGTACGCGGGCAGTCCTTCCGCCTCTTCAACAGGCATATTTAAGTGCAAATGCGGCACGAATTTGTCGATCAGACGCAAACAATAACCGCCGGCAATAAAGCCGACTGCCACCGGCACCCACGCCCATTTGCCGTAATCCGCCTCCGCATAATCCAGCGCAGGATTGAGCAGAGACCAGAAAGACGCGGCAATCATCACACCGGCGGCGGCTCCCATCAGGATATCGAGCAATTTGCGGTCCACATGCTTGAAGAAATATACAAATGCCGAGCCGAAAACGGTACAACCCCAGGTAAACAAACCGGCGACAAATGCCTGACAAACGGGATTCAACGACAAGAAATAATCAACCATTCACTTTTCTCCCTATCCTGATACAAATAAAAGTGCGGTCAGAATAACCGCACTTTTTGCTTAAAGTTTTGTTTTATCGCGCACCGCACCTTTGTCCGCCGAAGTGGCGAAATGACCAAAGATTTTCAAGGCGGTGGAAACTTCGCGCTGACGACTTTCCGGTTGCCACGCCCGATCGCCTTTGGCTTCCATAGCAGCGCGGCGGGCGGCGAGTTCGTCATCGGAAATCACCAGATTGATGGTACGGTTCGGAATATCGATTGCAATGGAATCGTTATCCTTAACCAAACCGATGGCGCCGCCGGAGGCCGCTTCCGGCGAGGCGTGACCGATGGATAAACCCGAGGTGCCGCCGGAGAATCGTCCGTCCGTCAATAACGCGCATTTTTTGCCTAATCCCATGGATTTCAGGTAGCTGGTCGGATACAGCATTTCCTGCATTCCGGGGCCGCCTTTCGGGCCTTCGTAACGAATCACCACGACGTGACCTTCTTTCACTTTACCGCCCAAAATGCCGGCAACGGCATCTTCCTGGCTTTCGAACACGATAGCCTTACCGGTGAATTTCCAGATGGATTCGTCGACGCCCGCGGTTTTCACGATACAGCCGTCTTCCGCAATGTTACCGAATAACACGGCTAAACCGCCTTCTTCCGTCACCGCATGAGCGCGATCGCGGATACAGCCGTTAGCGCGGTCGTCATCCACCGTATCCCAACGGCAATCCTGAGAAAACGCTTCCGTGGTACGAATGCCCGCCGGACCGGCGCGGAAGAATTTATTCAGTTTTTCGTCTTTATTGCGCATGATGTCGTATTGATTGAGCTGTTCTTCCATGGTTAAGCCCAAAATGGTTTTCACATCACGGTGAATGAGACCGGCGCGATCCAATTCGCCCACAATGCCCATAATACCGCCGGCGCGATGAACGTCTTCCATGTGGTATTTGTTGGTGTTCGGCGCAATTTTGCTTAAGCACGGCACCACCCGGGACAAGCGGTCGATATCCGCCATTTTAAAATCGACGCCCGCTTCCTGCGCCACGGCTAACAAATGCAGCACGGTGTTGCTGGAACCGCCCATGGCGATGTCCAGACTCATGGCGTTTTCGAACGCTTCAAAGGTGGCGATGGAACGCGGCAGAACGCTGTAATCGTCCTGTTCGTAGTGACGTTTGCAGATTTCCACGATTTTGCGACCGGCTTCCAGGAATAATTGTTTGCGATCCGCATGAGTGGCCAGCATCGAACCGTTGCCCGGCAGGCTTAAACCCAACGCTTCGGTCAAACAGTTCATCGAGTTGGCGGTGAACATACCGGAACAGGCGCCGCAAGTCGGACAGGCGCTTTTTTCAATGGCGTCCACATCGGCGTCGGACACGTTGGCATCCGCGCTTTGAATCATGGCGTCGATTAAGTCTAATTTAATCAGTTTGTCGGAAAGCTTGGTTTTTCCCGCTTCCATCGGGCCGCCGGAGACAAAAATCGTCGGAATGTTCAAACGCATAGCCGCCATTAACATTCCCGGTGTGATTTTGTCGCAGTTGGAAATACAAACCATGGCGTCGGCGCAATGCGCGTTCACCATATATTCCACGGAATCCGCAATTAAATCGCGGCTCGGCAAAGAATAAAGCATGCCGCCGTGTCCCATGGCGATACCGTCGTCCACCGCAATGGTATTGAATTCTTTGGCGACGCCGCCCGCTTTTTCAATTTCGCGCGCAACCAGTTGCCCCATATCTTTTAAGTGAACGTGTCCCGGTACGAATTGGGTGAAGGAATTTACCACCGCAATAATCGGTTTACCGAAGTCGTTTTCTCTCATTCCCGTCGCACGCCACAATGCGCGCGCGCCTGCCATATTCCGACCTTGTGTACTGGTCGCCGAACGTAAAACCGGCATAATAATCTCTCCAAATAAATTGTTAAATTCCGACCGTTTTGATCGTCAAAGTGCGGTCAAAAAAACGAAAGTTTTTTCTCCTGATTTTTTGGCTTTATCAAGCGAGTGAAAAAGCCGATGCCGCCGCATTCGTTGCGGACGGACTTATTCGCAGCTTTCGCAGGTTACGTCCACCACATCGAAAAGTTTCGCCACTTGGTTTACCAGCCGGCAAACGTCGCGTTCGCCGATAACGGTTAAATCCAGCCAGACTTTCTCATTTTCCAGCAACATTTTCATACGGGTTACGGTGAATCCACGGTGGCGTACGACGCGCAAAATGCGTTCCAACACTTCGGGACGATGATTTGCCACGATAGTCATTTCGGTTTGTGTCATGTTTAGCCTCTTGCGATTAACTCATTTCTTCGATCATATCCGTGTTGCAGGCGCCGGGCGGCACCAACGGCCAAACGTTTTCGTCTTCATGAATGCAAACATGCAGGAAATAAGCGCCTTCGGCATTCAGTAATCGATCCAGCGCGGCGCTGACGTCGCCCGCTTTTTCGATGCGTTCGCCCGCAATTCCGAAAGCGGACGCCAAAGTGACGAAATCCGGGTTATCATCCAGCACGGTGGCGCTGTGGCGACCGTGGAAAAACAAGGATTGCCACTGACGCACCATGCCGAGGCGTTGGTTGTCAAGCAACAAAATTTTCACCGGCACACGACCGGATTTCACCGCGCCCAGTTCCTGAATATTCATCATAATGGAACCGTCGCCGGTGACTAAAATTACATCGTCCGCAGGGCGGGCTTTTTGCGCGCCGATCGCCGCCGGCAACCCGAATCCCATGGTACCGAAACCGGCGGAAGTAATGAAATTTTCCGGAGCGAAATGTCGCATGTGTTGCGCCGCCCACATTTGATGTTGACCGACATCGGTGACAATCACCGCATTTTCCGCTTTGCGGCGAGATAAAGTATGAAGCAGCCAGTTCGGATTAATCTCGCCTTCGCCCTGATTTTCCTGATAAGTAAAATCGAAATCCCGTTTTAAGCGCAGCACGTCTTCGCGCCAAGGTTGAATATCCAACACCAGAGTGAGCGCTTCCAGCGTTTGGTTCAAATCGCCCTGCAAGGCAATATCCGCTTGGCGCAATTTGCCGATTTCCGCCGCATCGATGTCCGCGTGAATCACTTTCGCGTTAGTGGCGAAAGATTCCAGTTTACCGGTGACGCGATCGTCGAAACGGGCGCCAAGCACGATCAGCAAATCCGCTTCCTGGGTGGCATAATTGGCCGCTTTGGTGCCGTGCATACCGATCATTCCCATGTAATACGGATCCGACGGCAACACCGCGCCCAATCCTTTCAGCGTGGAAACGCTCGGAATCCGGCCGATTTCCAAAAAACGACGCAATGCCGGCACCGCATGCGCCATTCCGACACCGCCGCCTACATAAACGATCGGGCGTTTGGAAACTTTCAATAATTCCACCGCACTTTTCAGGTTTTGCGCATTCGCGGGAGCCGGGTTTAATTTCTCCCATACCACCGGTTGCAAGCGGGTTTCGGCGAATTGAACGTCTTTCGGAATATCAATCAAAACGGGGCCGGGTCTGCCGCTTTTGGCAATTTGGAAGGCTTTGGCGAACACATCGGGTAATTCGTCGATGTTTTGCACGATGAAACTGTGTTTGGTGCAAGCGAGGGACAAACCAAGCACATCCGCTTCCTGGAACGCGTCGGTACCAATTAGCCCACTCCCCACCTGTCCGGTAATGGCGACCACCGGAATGCTGTCCATCAGCGCGTCGCCCAGGCCGGTGATTAAATTGGTGGCGCCGGGACCGGAAGTGGCAATACAGACGCCGACGGTATCGTTACCGCGCGCCCGGGCGTAACCGATTGCTTCGATGGCCGCACCTTGTTCGTTGCGACAAAGAAAATGTTCGATGCCGCTGTCGTAAAGCGCATCGTAAACGGGCATAATCGCCCCGCCCGGATAACCGAATACCGTGGTGACTCCCTGGGCTTTCAAACATTCTGTGACTAGTCTCGCACCGTTCATTGAAATTCCTGTAAATACGATTTGTTATTATGCGTTATGAATGAAAGGTCTCATTATAGCGCTCTTTCGCCTGATTCCTATCATTTATTACCGAAAGTGCGGTCAAAATTTTAATAATTTTGATATGATACGAAAAACTTTTCAGTGTAAGGATGTCAAAATGAAAAAATTCCCCTTTCGTACCTTTGTTTCCGACATGGACGGCACGCTGCTGAACGCTCATCATGTGGTCGGCGATTTCACCCGTTCCACCTTGAAAAAACTCGACGAACGCGGCATTGATATTATTCTCGCCACCGGTCGCGGTTATGCGGACGTGTCTTCCATTCTGAACAGTATGGAAATTGAAAACGCCGCTATGGTCACTTCTAACGGTGCGGAAGTGCATGATTTAAAAGGCAATTTAATTTACAGCAATTATCTGCCGGAAGAATTGGCGTTTGACATCATGCAGGAAAGTTTTAATCCGAAAAACGTGTGCTTAAACAGCTACCAGGGCGACGAATGGTTTATCAATGTGGACTTGCCGGCCTTAATGAAATATCACAAAGAATCGGGTTTCAGTTATCAGGTGGTGGATTTCGCCGCTCATCACGGACGCCGGACGCAGAAAGTGTTTTTTATCGGACGTTCGCTGGAGGATTTACTGCCGCTGGAAAAACAGTTACGGGAAAAATACGGCGAATACACGTCCATTATGTATTCCACCCCGCAATGCCTGGAAGTGATGAATAAAAACGTGTCAAAAGCGACCGCACTTTCTGCGCTGGTGGAACAGCGGGATTACGATTTGACAGATTGCATCGCGTTCGGCGACGGCATGAATGACATCGAAATGCTCACCGAAGTAGGCAAGGGCTGCGTTATGGGCAATGCGGATGCGCGCATGGTAGAAAAAGTGCCGCATTTGGAACGCATCGGTTTCAACAAAGATGAAGCGGTGGCCAGTTATGCCCGCGCCGTCTTCGGAATTTATTGATATGTGGCAGCCTCTTTTACTGATCAGCGGCGGCGCGGCATTAGGCGCTTCCGCACGCTGGGCGTTGGGCATATGGCTGAATCCGTTGTTCAATCATCTTGCTTTCGGCACCCTCATTGCCAATTATGCCGGCTGTTTCATCATCGGCGTTTGCACCGCGATTTTCTGGCAATTTCCGCAACTCAGCGCCGCTGTTAAGTTGTTTGTCATTACCGGTTTTCTCGGCAGCCTCACCACTTTTTCGTCATTTTCCGCCGAAGTGGTGGAAAACTTTCTGCAAGGCAAAATCGGCTGGGCGTTCGGCATTATGAGCCTGCATCTGTTCGGTTGTCTTGCCTTCACATTTTTAGGCATTTTTCTGACCGCACTTTGGTGGAAATAAAGGTTTCGGGCGAAACAAAAAAGGTCTCAATCCTTCCGAATTCAGACCTTTTTTCTGATGGATTTACTGTAATAAAGAAATATCCGCCACCTGTAAGAACAGATTACGCAGAACGTTTAAAATCGCCTGACGGTTTTGCCGCAGTTTTTCATCTTCCGCATTCACCATCACTTTGTCGAAGAAGTTGTCGACCACTTCACGCAAGCCCGCTAAGCGATCCAGCGCTGTTTGGTATTCTCCCTTGGCAAATACCGGCGCCAGTTCCGTTTGCAACGCAATTACTTGTTCCGCCAAGGCTTTTTCTTCCGGTTCGAGCAATAAAGTGCGGTCGATTTTTGATGAGATTTTTCCTTCGACTTTCGCCAGAATATTGCTTACGCGTTTGTTCGCCGCTGCCAAGGCCTGCGCCGAATCCAGGGTGCGAAAATGCGACACCGCGCGCACGCGGGCGTCAAAATCCGCCGGTTTCGTCGGACGACGAGCCAGCACCGCCTGGATAACGTCCACCGCAATGCCTTCGTCCTGATACCAGGCGCGGAAACGGCCGAGCATAAAGTCCACCACATCGTCCACCACATTTTTATTGGTGAGTTTGTCACCGAAAAGTGCGGTCGATTTTTCAACGATTTTTTCCAAATCAAGCGGTAAATTTTTCTCTACGATAATACGCAACGCCCCTAATGCGGCACGGCGTAGCGCAAACGGGTCGGCGCTACCTTTCGGCGCTTGTCCGATGCCGAAAATCCCGGTGAGCGTGTCGAATTTGTCCGCCAGAGCCACCGCGCTCGCCACCAAGGATTTCGGCAATTGGTCGCCGGCAAAACGCGGCATATATTGCTCGTTTAAGGCAACCGCCACTTCTTCGTCTTCGCCGTCATGACGGGCATAATGCATGCCCATTACACCTTGGGTGTCGGTGAATTCGAATACCATATTGGTCATTAAATCGCATTTCGACAGCAAGCCCGCGCGCGCCGCTTTGGCTTTATCCGCGCCGATTTGTTCGGCGATTTCGCCCGCAAGCGCTTGAATACGTTTGGTTTTGTCAAGTAACGTGCCTAATTGTTGTTGGAACAATACGGTTTCTAAGCGCGGTAAACGATCTTCCAGGCGTTGTTTTAAGTCGGTTTTAAAGAAGAATTCCGCATCGGTTAAGCGCGGACGCACCACTTTTTCATTACCTTCGATAATCGCCGTCGGATCTTCAGGATTAATGTTGGAAACGAAAATAAAGTGCGGTAGAAGTTTTCCGTTTTTATCGTAAATCGGAAAATATTTTTGGTCGCCTTTCATGGTGTAAACCAAGGCTTCCGCCGGCACCGCCAGAAAACGCTCTTCAAAAGTAGCGGTTAATACGTTCGGAAATTCCACCAGTGAAGTCACTTCGTCTAACAAATCGTCTTCGATATCCGCCACGCCGCCAAGTGCGGTCGCTTTTGCCTGAGAATCCGCCAAAATAATGGCGCGACGCTCGTTAAAATCGGCAATCACCGAACCTTTATCTTTTAGCAGTTGCGGATAGTCATCGGCATGGGCGATTTGGAATTCCGCTTCGCCTAGGAAACGGTGACCGCGAATGGTGCGACCGCTGGCGATACCTAAAATTTCGCCTTCAATTAACTCGCCGCCCAACAATAAGGTCACCGTGTGAACAGGACGCACGAATTGCACGGTTTTATCGCCCCAACGCATGGTTTTCGGAATCGGCAGATTCGCCAGAGATCTCGCTACGATGTCGAGCATTAAATTTTTAGTGGGCTGACCTTCAATCCGCGCGCGATGAACCAACCATTCGCCTTTATCCGTTGCCAAACGTTCCGCCTGATCAACAGTAATACCGCAACCGCGCGCCCAACCTTCGGCAGCTTTAGTCGGTTTGCCTTCCGCATCAAACGCAGCCGATACCGCAGGTCCGCGTTTTTCCACTTCTTTGCTTGGCTGACTAGTCGCAAGCCCCAATACTTTCACCGCTAAACGGCGAGGTGCTGCAAACCATTCCACTTTGTCGAAAGATAAACTCGCTTGGTTAAGTTCGTTTTCAACATTTTCCGCAAATGCGGCGGCTAATTTTTTGAGCGCCTTCGGCGGCAGCTCTTCAGTGCCGATTTCGGCGAGGAAATTTTGTGTTGTCATTGTTTAATCTCTTAATTTTCTACTAAATATATGTTTTTTCTGAACCGGAACCAAAATTTAAGTCAATAATTCTCTTTTTATACAATCCTAATTTTTTTAATACATCTTCACTTTTTGAATCAGAAGTGAAGAAATAACGAGTTTGTTTTTTATTTTCTTTTACATATGAAAATTCTGTATAGTTTCCTTCTTTTATTTCATAGGCTGAGACAACAGCATTGTCAGCACCAGTATTAATACCGATAACATATTTTATGTCGTTTATCTTATCTTGACCTATTTTCCAAACTCCTAATGTTCTGGATTTTAAGTTTGTATCATCTCGCTTTTCTTCATAGTTCAAACTTTCGTCATTAGATAGACTGAAAGAATTTTTTATTTTAACCGCTAAAATTAAGCCGTGATGTTTAAGGTTGTCTTTAGATATAGGCTCATACCCATATATTTTTTCTAATTCCTCAACGCTCATTCCTTTTTCTCCTTGTCCGGAGACAAGGTTTGTTAGATCAATGTGTTGAACAATCTTTAAGAAATTGATTAGCGTACTTTCACCAACAAACGCCTCATCTTCGGTAAGAAAATGATTTAAAATTACTCGTTGAATATTTTTACTATTTTCGATAATAGTCTTAATTTTTGGTTGTTTAGAATACAGTTTTTCTAACTCTTTTATGTCATTCTGATCTAATTTTTCAAATGCCTTTTGGGCGTAGTATTCATGAGCAAATAAACGGTTTCCACAACCTTTTCCAACATAAAAAACATTATTATTTGTAGCTAGACAATAAACATAGTATTTTCGCTCAGGAGTTTTTTCTAATTTAGCTAATGTTGCTGATGGAAATCCCAAAATACGACCCATATTAACAATCTCCGATAGTACTCGACATAATTAATCTCTACCGTTGTAATTTATTTTGCAAATTTCAGACAAAATCTGACCGCTTGTTATCCCCATACTTCGTATGAGGTTACGCATAGTGCGGTTGCTCCGCAAACTATTTTACCTGTCGCAGAGCGACAATATTATGGTTAACCTAGTACGTCAGTGCTAGAGTAGTTCTCTCACTTCGTTTTCACTACTGCCAAATCTCCCCTAACCCCTCTTTGCTAAAGAGGGGGATTAGATCGAGGGAAATTCTTGTTCATCTAAAAAATTAAAATTCGTTTTAAAAAGCTTCGATCTTAAATTTTCGTTTGAACCAGTTCCCCTCTTTAGCAAAGAGGGGCTAGGGGAGATTTGGCAGACATCATTCCCGAAGAAAATGCTATTTAGCTTCAATTCGTAATTTTGCATACAGTGTCTGCAAAATTCCTCGGCAGTTAGCTAAAAATTGTTTCCAACTCCCCCAACTCCAACACCACGTTCTCATCTTCCAACACCAACGCAGGAATACCGATATAGCCATTGGCTTTGGCGTTATCAAACGCAGGGTGGCGGTCACGCAATTTGAGAAACGGTTTAAAATTTGCACCGCTTTGGGTAATATCCACCGCTTCGTAGTCCACACCTAGACGTTGTAATTCAGCGACAAACGGTGCAGTATCAGGACACCAGTGTGCGAAATATAAAATCGGTTTGCTCATCATTATTCCTGTTATAAAGTTGGTTGAGTGGCTTGCAACGCAGGATATTTCTCATTCATCATTGCCGCCCAAGCGGTCAGATTTGGGAAATCTTTTGCTAAATCATAACCTGTATTATCTGGTCGGAACTGCCACCAATCAATTAAGCAGACGGCGGTTAATGTGCCGATATTTAATTCATCGCCAAATTCTGCCAGCTTCTCTTCAAGCTGTTTAAAGCTGCGAATATTCCGATCCATTAACTGTTGATGACGTGCTTTCCACCACTCATTTTCAGGGCGAAAACGGCGTTCGGTAACAATGGTTGGCGTGGTGTTTTCCAAAATACCTTCGACCAATGCGTGCAAACTTAATACACGCCAACGCTTTTCGTCTTTTGGGAATAATGTCGGTTGCGAACCCATTTCATCTAAATACTGGCTGATCAGAAAACTGCCAAACAGCCATTCACCGTTTTCCATTTGTAACGCAGGAATACGCCCTAACGGATTATCTTTATTATGTGGCGAGTCGGGGTCAAATGAGTTGGTAATACGCAACATCTCCACTTGATTTTCCAGTTGGTGATATTTCAATGTCGCTACCGCTTTGCGTGCGAACGAGCTAGTTGTTGAATACCAAAGTTTCATTTTCTCCCTCCTTCCTTATTTTTTACAACCTGGGAACCCTAATGCTTCACGGCTTGCATAGTACGCTTCCGCCACACCTTTGGTTAACGCGCGGATACGTAAAATGTAACGTTGACGTTCGGTGACAGAAATCGCTTTACGGGCGTCAAGTAAATTAAAGCTGTGAGCGGCTTTTAAAATGCGTTCGTAAGCCGGTAGCGGTAATGCGGTTTCCACCCAAAGTTCTTTGCCGTTTTCCAGGCGAGGTTCCTGTTTTAACAGAAATTTGGCTTCTTGCTCGTATTTGTTGAAACATTCGAACAGAAAATCCACGTCGGCGTATTCGAAATTATAGGCGGATTGTTCCACTTCGTTTTGATGGAATACGTCGCCGTAAGTGGTTTTGCCTAACGGACCGTCGGAATACACCAAATCGTAAACGGAATCCACGCCCTGAATGTACATCGCCAGACGCTCCAAACCGTAAGTGACTTCGCCGGTAACCGGTTTACATTCCAGCCCGCCCACTTGTTGGAAATAAGTGAATTGGGTCACTTCCATGCCGTTTAACCACACTTCCCAGCCTAAGCCCCATGCGCCTAACGTCGGGTTTTCCCAGTTGTCTTCCACGAAACGGATGTCGTGTTGGGTCGGATCAAAACCCAGCATTTTAAGTGAGCCGAGGTAAAGTTCCTGAATATTATCCGGAGAGGGTTTAATAACCACTTGGAATTGATAATAATGCTGCAGGCGATTCGGGTTTTCGCCGTAACGACCGTCCGTCGGCCGGCGAGAAGGCTGAACATAGGCGAAGGCCATCGGTTCCGGGCCTAACGCGCGCAGTGCGGTCATCGGGTGAGAGGTGCCGGCGCCCACTTCCATATCGAACGGCTGCACAATGGTGCAGCCTTGTTGCGCCCAGTAATCCTGCAGGGCAAGAATCATACCTTGGAAAGTTTTAACGTTAAATTTGCTGTCCATAATCTCGATTTCTATAAAAATGATGAAAAATGCGGGTTATTATAGCCTAAAAAGGCAAAAAGTGCGGTCAAAATTTAACACGTTTTTACGGAAAATCCGCCAAAAACAAGGTTGAAAGATAACGAAGCGTAAAATGATGTTTTATTCAGCCGACGTATAAACGGCTTTGTCCGGCGGTCCGTACGGCCGGATTGAGATTTGCCCGTTTTTTGATTAGAATACCCACAAAATTTCAGTGATTAGGATTTTACATGGCAAATTGGGATGGAAAATATATCAGCCCTTACGCAGAACACGGCAAAAAGAGCGAGCAAGTGAAGAAAATCACGGTGTCGATTCCGATTAAAGTATTGGAAATTCTGACCAACGAACGCACTCGCCGCCAAATCAAAAATCTGCGTCACGCCACCAACAGCGAACTGTTGTGCGAGGCGTTTCTGCACGCCTTCACCGGGCAACCGTTGCCGACGGACAACGATCTGCTGAAGGAACGCCATGACGAAATTCCCGAGAACGCCAAAGAAATTATGCGCGAACTGGGCATTAATCCGGAAGAATGGGAATATTAAAAAATCTCGCCGCGAAATATCGGCGAGATTTTTTATGGGCAATCTTTGCAAGGATTACTGAGCTTTAAGAACCCCGCAAAAAAACGTGGCTTTTTTTGCCCGCACTTTTCAGTGCGAACCTTTCAGCAAACATCATGCAACGGATTTCAGGCTTTGCTATTGGTGGTTCGCCGTTTTGTGGTCGCAGATTTTTTCTCTGCCACCGTTTTTTTGGGCGCCTGTTTTTTGGTCGTCGCTTTCTTCTCGGCTTTGGCGGAAGAGCCTGCTAACGTCACGCCGTTTTTATCCGCCCATTCGGTTAATTTCGCTAAGAAAGTTCGTCCCATCGGGGTCGGATCGCCCATAAACAGGGTCTGCAAACCGTTATTTTCGATAATGTGCAGACGCAATGCCAGGCGTTCGGTATGATTTTCCGCCAAACGTACGGCGCGTTCCACATATTCGTCCACTGTATCGGCAATTAACCAATCCGGCAAACCAAGACGTTTAAACAAGCCTTCATCGATGTGTTCGTGCACTTCCGGACCGGTTTTACATACGCCCACTAAGCCCAGAGTGATCATGTCGATGATGCCGTTGGTATTACCGAACGGGAATGGATTCAGCATCATGTCGCAATTATTCAGGATTTCCAAATATTGGTGATACGGCGTATGCGGATGAGCGGTGGCGTCATCGCCCAAATAAGATTTGATAAAACGCGCCACATAGGGATGCGTAATGCCTTGTGATTGTCCCAAAGCAAAATGGAAATGCACTTTCACTTTAGCGCGATCACGAATGGCTTTTAACGCCTCCAGGAAATACGGGTTCAATTTCATCGTAGTGGCGGCAATACCGATATTGACCACTTCAGGATTCTCCCGCAGTTTGTAGTTCACCGATTTTGGCGCTAAAGCGGAAGGAACGTAAGGCAACGCATCTTTCGGCAAGCGTAGCAGCGTCTCGCTGAAACAGCTTTCCGAACCCACATAATCGTCTTCCACCACCACGTATTCAATATAAGGCGAATACGTGGTCGCCGGATGCCCCAGCGCAATCGACTGAATCGGGGCAAGGCGCGTATTGCTCAAGAAAATCGGCAGTAAATCCATGCCGATCGACGGCATATAAAGAATTGCCGCGCCGTATTCTTCGCAAACGTTACGTACGAATTCCATTTTATCTTTCAAATTGGCACCCTGCACCAGGCGGAATTCGTCGAAAACATCGCGTCCCAATTGATCCACCGCTTCGCCGCCGATACCGATCAGATAAAAATGCTCGCGCGCCGCGCGCATAGAAGTGGAATGAGTCCGATAAATGGAATGGGCGGAATGGAAATGCTCCAGCACCACCACCATGACGGGTTTACCGTTTTTATCGCCGATGCGGGAGACGTCGCGATCCTGCCAGCCGAGCAGTTCGATATGACGGCGAACCACTTGATTTAACGCATGTTTTACCTGATGTTTATTGGCGGCGACGTCATAACTGCAATGCATATACACATCGTGGGAAATGGCGCTCGGAACATTATTCAAATCGGGCAACGTCGCTAATCTGGCCGGGAACCACTGCAAAATAGTATTTCGTTTTGAAAATGCCGTTTGCGTACCGATAAACCGCGGCGATTGCAGTGCAAAACATAAGGAGGCGCAAAGAGTCGGATTCAGGTGCCACAAAATATCCAGATTTACGTTTAAATTCGATTCCGGCAAATACATGATGCAGAATTTCACCAACGAGGCGGGATTATTGTCGATGCGAATATCGGACGAATTCGGATCCGGATTCTGATTGTAAACCTGCAGAATATGATCCGCATTAATATAAGGCGAACCGGCGAAAATCAAAGCGAGCCAGCGCTGAAACATAAAGAAACGCTGAGCGCCGGAATCGGAAATCGACAAGGCTTTATCGGTGAACAACGCGGTAATTGCCGTTGCCATTCGGGTGCAAAAGTAAACATGTTTGTCTTGCACCAGATTTTCATTTGCCAACTGAATCGGCATACGGCAGTCAATGCCTGTGATATAACCGAAATTGCTGTCGATTTTCGCGAGAATGTTCAGTAATTCCGTACAGGCGGCCTCATAATTCTTTTCCACAATCGCTTGTTCAAACGTTTCGACGCTTGGATTTTTTTGCTGTTCTGTCATGAGCTTTTCCTCAGTTTGATCTAACAAGTTCCCCACAGATCATATTCGTCTGCTTGGGTAATTCGGACATCAATAATGTCACCAATTTTGACCGCACTTTGGCTCAAATTATTCACATAAACCACGCCGTCGATTTCCGGTGCATCCGCCATGGACCGACCGATAATGCCTTCTTCATCAATCTCATCCACAATAACTTTCAGTGTTTTACCGATTTTTCGCTGCAGCCGTGCCGCAGAAATTTCCTGTTGCAACTGCATAAAACGGCGAAAACGATCTTCTTTCACATCCTCCGGCACCTGGTCCGGCATATCCGTCGCCGCCGCGCCCTCCACCGGGCTGAATTTGAAACAACCGACGCGATCCAGCTGCGCTTCTTTTAAGAAATCAAGCAATAGCTGAAAATCTTCTTCGGTTTCGCCCGGAAAGCCGACGATAAAAGTTGAACGCAAGGTTAATTCAGGGCAGATTTCACGCCATTTTTTAATGCGTTCCAACACGCGTTCTACGGAACCCGGACGCTTCATGGCTTTCAGAATTTTCGGGCTGGCGTGTTGCAGCGGAATATCCAGATACGGCAAAATTTTGCCCGTCGCCATTAACGGAATCAGCTCGTCCACGTGCGGGTAAGGATAAACATAGTGCAAACGCACCCACGCGCCTAGCGTTCCCAGCATCTGACACAGGGTAATCAGATTGTTTTTAATCGGCATGCCGTTCCAAAAAACGGTTTTATTCTGCGTTTCTTTGCTTTGATCCAAGGAATAGGCCGACGTATCCTGCGAAACCACCAATAGTTCTTTCACGCCGGAATCCACCAAACGTTTGGCTTCATCCAGAATTTGAGTAATAGGACGGCTGTCCAAATCACCGCGCAATGACGGAATAATACAGAAAGTACATTTATGATCGCAGCCTTCGGAAATTTTTAAATAAGCATAATGTTTCGGGGTTAACTTCACGCCCTGACTTGGCACCACGTTGATATAAGGATTGTATGCCGGTTTCGGCACATATTTATGCACGTGTTCCATCACCGCTTCATAGCTGTGCGGACCGGTAATTTCCAATACTTTCGGATGTACTTGGCGAATTTGATTCTCTTTTGCGCCCAGGCATCCCGTCACCAGCACTTTGCCGTTGGCCTCCAGTGCTTCACCGATTGCCTCAAGCGATTCCTGCACCGCCGAATCGATAAATCCGCAGGTATTTACAATCACCAAATCGGCATTTTCATAGGTAGGAATAATATTGTAACCGTCACTGCGCAGTTCGGTCAGAATGCGTTCGGAATCCACTAAATTTTTCGGGCAGCCCAGGCTGACAAAGCCGATATTAGGCACGGAATGACTCATAAAAAATTATCTCAATAACATAAAACGAAACCGAGGGCTGTCCTTCGACTCCCTCAGCAAAAACGGTGGTCATTTTACAAAAATTATTATTGAAAGGCGAGTTGTGTTTGCATGCCGAATTGATGTGATGAATCGATTATTATGCCGATCACCGTTTATTCCACGGACATTTAGATAATAACACCGCCATGCCGCAAAAACCCGATATTCCGGCGAAAACCAAGCCGGCGCCGACCAATCCGCTTAACAGAAAACCCCAGGGCGACACGCCGTATCCCAACAGCACGCCCAATAACACCAAACCGCCCGCCGCAATTTGTACTTGGCGCATTAACGGCAAAGGTTGCCCTTTATCCGCCACGGTGGCAAAGCCCGCTTTTTTCCATGCCGCCAATCCGCCGTCCAAAATATAGACTTCGGCCACATGTTCCGCCGTTTTGGCCAACCGTTCGATATTTGCCTGCGTCCGCAGCCCCGACTGACAATGAAAAACCACGCAAGTCGCATCGGTTTCGATTTTCTGCTGCAAATCGTCCAACGGACGATTCAGCGAATGCTCGATATATTCGCGGCGATGTTCATCCACATGACGAATATCGATTAATAATGCGCCCCGCGCGAGCTTTTCCCGCAGCTGTTGAGGCGTGATTTTTTTAATGTTCATCATAAATTCCTTGTAAGTTAGCCGGATAAATCGACAAGATATGATAGAGCTTTCCATGCCGAATGAGAACTTTTTTAAGCCATTGACTTTAATTTCATGCGAACACCGCAAAAGTGCGGGCAATTTTAGGACAGTTTTTTGATGTAAAAAATCTTTAAAATTTTGACCGCACTTTGATCTGAAAAACGTCTTTATGTTTCCTTCATCCGCGATCATTATCCCTGGTCATCTGGAATCAATAAAATAAAACTTTTATTGATATTTATATAAATATTTTAAGTTTAATTTATATAAATTCTAACAAAATAGATATTTTTTTATATTTATACTATTTTAAATATTGCACTTGGCAAATTCTGTGGTATTGTCTGAACCGTGCTTGAAACTTATTTTCTGGCATCAAATCCGACTAAAAATATAAAGGAGTTTTATATGTCAAACACAACCGCTATCAGCAACGTTTTTAAACTTATTGAAGAAAACCACATCAAATTCGTGCTGCTTCGTTTTACCAACATCAAAGGTAAAGAACACGGCGTTTCCTTGCCGGTCAGCGCAATCGACGAAGATTTCTTCGAAGACGGCAAAATGTTCGACGGTTCCTCCGTAGAAGGTTGGAAAGCCATCAACAAAGCCGACATGCTGTTAATGCCAATCGCCGAAACCGCCGTTGTTGACCCGTTCGCTCAAATTCCTACCTTATCTATCCGTTGCAGCATTTACGACCCGAACACCATGCAAAGTTACGACCGCGACCCGCGTTCCATCGCTATACGCGCGGAAGAATATATGC
>NZ_JARQTO010000006.1:0-49067 GCF_029577735.1 Exercitatus varius
AAGGGTACCGAAAGGTACCCTTTTTATTGCAGTTTATCGTGAAGTGTTGATATGAAGAATTCTGCCAGTCGGAAATATTTGTATTCGATTCGCTTTATGCCGTCGGCCAAAGAATTATAGATGAACGTTGCGGTAAGCTTATATCCAAGGTGACAGTCAATTTATTCAGACGGATGATGCTATGAACGACAATTTTGCCTTTAACAACGTTCACGTTATGGAAAACAAAAAAGAGCGGAATCAAAGATTCCGTTATTTTTTATAAAAAAACTTGATTTTATTCGGTCTATCTAGTAATTAATTAATCTCACACAAACATAATCTTAATCATAAGGAATAAAACATGAAAAACGTTGGTTTTATCGGATGGCGCGGGATGGTCGGTTCCGTATTAATGGATCGTATGCAGCAGGAGCAGGATTTTGCAAATCTTAATCCGGTTTTCTTCACCACCTCTCAAGCGGGGCAAAAAGCGCCGGTATTCGGCGGCAAAGAAGCGGGAACGTTGAAAGACGCTTTTGACATCGAAGAATTAAAAAAACTGGATATTATCGTCACCTGCCAGGGCGGAGATTACACCAATGAAGTTTATCCGAAACTGAAAGCCGCCGGTTGGGATGGCTATTGGGTGGACGCCGCTTCCGCGTTACGCATGGAAAAAGACGCCATCATCGTCTTGGATCCGGTGAACCAACACGTTATCGCCGACGGCTTAAAAAACGGCATTAAAACCTTTGTCGGCGGTAATTGTACCGTCAGTCTGATGTTAATGGCGCTAGGCGGTTTATTCGAACGCGATTTGGTGGAATGGATTTCTGTGGCGACTTACCAGGCCGCTTCCGGCGCCGGCGCCAAAAATATGCGCGAACTGGTTTCACAAATGGGTTTATTGGAAAAATCCGTCAGCGCGGAATTAGCCAATCCGGCCTCTTCCATTTTAGAGATTGAACGCAAAGTCACCGCCGAAATGCGCGCAGACAGCTTCCCGACGGACAATTTCGGCGCCGCATTAGCGGGCAGTTTAATTCCGTGGATCGACAAATTGCTGCCAAGCGGTCAAACTAAAGAAGAATGGAAAGGCTATGCGGAAACGAACAAAATTCTGGGGTTAAGCGACAACCCGATTCCGGTGGACGGCTTATGCGTGCGCATCGGTGCATTGCGCTGCCACAGCCAGGCGTTCACAATCAAACTGAAAAAAGATATTCCGTTAGACGAAATCGAACAAATCCTGGCTTCACATAACGAATGGGTGAAAGTGATCCCGAATGATAAAGAAACCACCTTGCGCGAATTAACGCCGGCGAAAGTCACCGGCACCTTGAGCGTGCCGGTTGGGCGTTTACGCAAATTGGCGATGGGACCCGAATATTTGGCGGCTTTCACCGTGGGCGACCAATTATTGTGGGGCGCCGCAGAACCCGTACGCCGAATCTTGAAACAGTTAGTGGCTTAAAAGAAAAAGTGCGGTCAAATTTAACCGCACTTTTTGTTTCCTCCCGAGAATAACGAAAGAAAATTCCATGTATCGAGAACCGCATTTTGGCAAATTCGCGCTGAGCCGGCTGGCTCCGTTCGCGGAACAGTTTCCCGTTCAATATATGGACGGGCAGAACGGCTGTCGTCTGGCGTACCGTTATTTTCATCATCAGGCGCATTGCAAATTAGTGATTCTGGTGAACGGACGGGCGGAAAATCTGCTGAAATGGACGGAAGTCGCTTACGATTTTTATCATCGCGGTTATGACGTGCTGGCGTTTGATCACCGCGGACAAGGCTTTTCACAGCGTCTGTTGCAGGATAAGCAAAAAGGTTATTTGGACGAGTTCCGTTTTTATGTGGCGGACATGGCAAAAATTATCGAAAAATCGACCGCACTTTTTGCTTACCAAAGCCAACATATTCTGGCGCATTCCATGGGCGGCCTGATTTCCTCCTATTATTTGGCGGATTATGACCACCGCATCACTAACGCCGTGCTTTCCGCGCCGTTTTTCGGCATGCCGCTGAAGCATCCGATTCGGGATCAGCTTATCATCGGTTTGATGTTGCTGCTCGGGCAAGGCGAGCGTTATGTATTCGGCAAGCAGCCGTATCGTCCGGTGCATGTTTCGCTGAACGATTTAAGCAGTTGTGCGACGCGAATGAGATGGATGAATCGGGTAAACCGAAAACATCCCGAGTTGGGATTGGGCGGGCCGACTTTCCGCTGGGTCCATTTATGTTTGCAGGCGATTCGCCGTCTGCCCCGGGTTTTGCCGAAAATCGATATTCCCGTGCTGATTCTGCAATCGGAACAGGAAAAGATTGTGGCGAATAAAAATCTTGAAAATCTGACCGCACTTTTACCGCAGGGTAAATTGGAACAAATCCCGCTGGCGAAGCATGAAATTCTGTTTGAAAAAGATGCGGTGCGGGAAAATGCGCTGCAGAAAATCTGGACATTCATGGAAAATCCGTTAAATTGAACGTGCACTTTTATGCGCGATGATTGTCATAATAAACGCGTTAATGCGGCGTGCGTTAACGAAATTTCAATTTTTATCAGAAGGAAACTCAAATGGCGGCAGAACAGGCCCAAGAAACCGTTCCGAACATTGATGTGCAGGAACAGGCAAGTAAAGTGATTGACACCGTAAGTTCTATGAATATGGACACTTTACTTCACGACTGGATTATTCCGTACGGCACCAAAATTTTATTGGCGGTCGTTATTTATGTGGCGGGCAAATGGATTGCGCGGTTAATCAGTAAATTGTTAGGTAAAGCGGCGTTGGCGTCCACCAAAGACGAAATGCTGCAGAGTTTTGTGTCATCCATCAGTTATTTTCTGATGCTGTTAATCGTTATAATTGCGGCATTGTCGCAGTTGGGCATTAACACCAGTTCGTTGGTTGCTCTTATCGGTGCGGCGGGTTTGGCTGTGGGTTTGGCGTTGCAAAATTCGCTGCAAAATTTCGCGGCAGGCGTGATGTTGTTGGTGTTCAAACCGTTTCGTAAAGGGGATTTGATCGAAACCGGCGGCATGACGGGAACGGTGGAACAAATGGGATTGTTGGTGTTGGAATTGCGCACTGCGGACAATAAAACCGTATTAATTCCGAACGGCAAAGTGTTCAGCGACAGCATTGTGAATAATTCGGCGAATAAAACCCGCCGTATCGATTTTATTTTCGATATCGCGTACGACGCGGATATTGCCACGGCCAAAGAGATTGTTGCGCGCGTATTGGACGAGGATCCGCGCGTGCTGAAAACACCGGCGCCGACGATTGCGGTCGGTGCGCTGGCGGCAAGCAGCGTACAATTATTTGTGCGCCCTTGGGTGAATACGCCGGATTATTGGGGCGTGCATTTCGATGTGACGGAACGAATCAAGCTGGAATTTGATAAAGCGGGCATTGACATTCCGTTTGCACAAATGGATTTACATTTGCCGGAAAACGCAACGATTTCCACGAAATAATATTCTTCCCGCCCAAAGACAAGGCGAAACCATCTTACTTAAAAATCAAGGCCCGAATTACACCGGGCCTTTAATTTTATTCAGCATGCGATAAGTATGCTTGCTTAAATATCCATTTATTTCCTGATTTTTTAAAACAAGTTTAGTTTTTATTTTACGAGATTTAATCCTTTAACTTAATATAAATTTAGTTTTAAATTCTAAGATTCTATTATATGCGATATTTTTGTTATTTTAGTGTCGAAATTTAAAAGCTAAATCGAACTATTAACCTTATTTTATATATTGACATTATTCCGAATTAGCGCAATATTTAACCTATTCGATTTAAGCTGAAGGAATCCGTTATGCGCGCACTTAAACAGATAAGTCATTATCTTACAAAATTTACCGCTCTTTTTATTATTCTCACCGCCTGTGTGACTTTTTATGCTCCCGATTTGTTCGCTTGGGTGAAAGGTGATGCCCAGGTGTTGGTGTTGGGCGTTATTATGCTTTCTATGGGGATGACGCTCGGCGCCAACGATTACAAAATTCTGGCTCGGCGTCCCTTTGATATTTTCGTCGGCGCGGTGGCGCAATACACCATTATGCCGTTTGTTGCGATTGCCATTGCCAATATGTTTAATCTGTCTCCGGGTCTCACTTTAGGCCTGGTGTTGGTGGGTTGTTGCCCGGGCGGTGTGTCGTCCAATATTATGAGTTTTTTATGTAAAGGTGACGTGGCTTTTTCCGTGGGAATGACCACCGTTTCCACTATTATCGCACCGGTCATGACACCGCTGTTGATCAATTACCTGGTGGGCGAAAGTATTGATATGGACGGCTGGGCGATGTTCAAATTTATGCTGTGGGTGACGATTTTACCGGTAGGCGTCGGCTCCGCATTCAACATTTTTTTCCATAAAAGAAAATGGTTCCACGACGTACAAGCCACGATGCCGGGTGTGGCGGTGATCAGTTTTGCCTGTATCGTGGGCGGCGTAGTGGCGGTTCACGGCGCGAAATTTCTGGAATCGGGGTTGATTATTTTCGCTTGTATCGCTTGCCATAACGGCATCGGTTATGCATTAGGTTATTTTGTCGGCGAATTAGTCGGCATGACTACCGCCAAAAAACGCACCTTATCCATTGAAGTGGGCGTGCAAAACGCCGGTTTGGCAACGGGATTAAGTTCCAAATTCTTCCCGACCAGCGCGGAATCCGCCATTGCCTGTGCGGTGTCTTGCGTATGGCATTCCATTTCCGGCACCATTCTGGCGAACTTCTTCCTGTGGTGGGATAAAAAACAGGGTAAACCGGTTTCCACCGTACATTCCGTGGCGGAAAGCTGATTCGGACATCTCGCTATATCTTAAAGTGCGGTAAATTTTGACCGCACTTTTTGTTTATCACGACTTTCTCTTCCGACCTTGAACTTGCTTCTGGTAAAAGTGCGGTCGAATTTTGCTAAGTTTTTTTTAAAAATTTGAAGTTCGTCACATTTATTACAAAAATGTTACATAAATGTAAATTTACACTTTACGTTATTCACAATCGAGGCGTATAGTGTAAATATCAATCAGAAATCGCTGATTTGATAACCAATGGCGAATTTGACTTTATTTCTTGCGGAGGTAGCGATTATGTCAACATATTATTTTTTACCAACCAGAAATGTATTCGGCGAAAATGCAGTTGAAGAAGTCGGCACATTAATGAAAAGTTTAGGCGGCAACAATCCACTGATTGTGACCGACGCGTTCCTTGCCAAAAGCGGCATGGCGGATCAATTGTCCGCCGTATTGAGCAATGCGGGATTAAAACCGGTAATTTTCGGCGGTGCCGAACCGAACCCGACGGATAAAAACGTGGAAGACGGCGTGGCGTTTTATCATGAACACGGCTGTGATTCCATCATTTCCCTGGGCGGCGGTTCTTCTCACGACTGCGCCAAAGGTATCGGCTTAATCGCCAGTAACGGCGGACGCATTCAGGATTACGAAGGCATCGACCGTTCCCATAATCCGATGGTGCCGCTGATGGCGGTCAATACCACGGCGGGGACGGCGTCCGAAATCACTCGATTCTGTATCATCACCGACACGGCGCGCAAAGTCAAAATGGCGATTGTGGACTGGCGCGTCACGCCGCAAATCGCTGTGAACGATCCGCTGCTAATGAAAGGCATGCCGCCAAGTCTGACCGCAGCGACCGGCATGGATGCGCTGACTCATGCGATTGAAGCCTACGTCTCCACCGCCGCCAATCCGCTTACCGATTCCGCGGCGTTAATGGCGATTACCATGATTCAGCAATATTTGCCGAAAGCGGTGGCAAACGGCGAATATATGAAAGCGCGCGATAAAATGGCATACGCGCAGTATTTGGCGGGAATTGCCTTTAACAATGCGTCTCTCGGTTACGTGCACGCCATGGCGCATCAATTGGGCGGCTTCTACAACCTGCCGCACGGCGTTTGTAACGCGATTCTGCTGCCTTATGTGGAAGAGTTTAACCTCATCGGCAATCTCAACCGATTCCGCGACATTGCCAAAGCCATGGGTGAAAATATCGACGGCTTATGCACCGATGACGCAGCGTTGAAAGCCATTGCCGCCATTCGTCGGCTAAGCAAACAAGTGGGCATTCCGGCCAATCTGCGATTGCTCGGCGTGAAACCGGAAGATTTCGACGTGATGGCGGAAAACGCGATGAAAGACGTGTGTATGCTCACCAATCCGCGCAAAGCCACCAAACAACAGGTTATCGAAATTTTCCAACGGGCTTATGACGGCGATTAATTTTCCCAAACGCGATTGTAAACCTGTCCTCTAAAAAGTGCGGTCAAATTCGACCGCACTTTATTTTTCTGTTTCGCAATTAATGGTAAACTAAGCGGAATTTTTGAGACAACCAAACAGGATACAGAATGCGTACGAGTCAATATTTATTTTCAACCCTAAAAGAAACCCCGAATGATGCTCAGGTGGTGAGCCATCAGCTGATGTTGCGGGCGGGCATGATTCGCCCGATGGCGTCCGGTTTGTACAACTGGCTGCCGACGGGTATTAAAGTGTTGAAAAAAGTGGAAAATATCATTCGCGAGGAAATGAATAAAGGCGGTGCCGTTGAAGTGTTAATGCCGGTGGTGCAGCCGGCGGAATTGTGGCAGGAATCCGGTCGTTGGGAACAATACGGTCCCGAACTTCTTCGTTTCAGCGATCGCGGCAATCGCGATTTCGTACTGGGGCCGACGCACGAAGAAGTGATTACCGATTTGGTGCGTCGTGAAGTCTCTTCTTACAAGCAACTGCCGCTGAATTTATATCAAATCCAAACCAAATTCCGCGACGAAGTGCGCCCGCGTTTCGGGGTGATGCGTTCCCGCGAATTTGTGATGAAGGACGCTTATTCCTTCCACACCACGCAGGAAAGTCTGCAACAGACTTACGAGGTGATGTATCAGGTTTATACCAATATTTTCAACCGGTTAGGTTTGGATTTCCGTGCGGTGCAGGCGGATACGGGTTCCATCGGCGGTTCCGCTTCACACGAATTTCAGGTGCTGGCATCCAGCGGCGAGGACGACGTGGTGTTTTCCACCGAAAGCGATTTCGCCGCCAATATCGAACTGGCGGAAGCGATTGCCATGGGCGAACGCCGGGCGCCGGGCAAGCCGATGGAATTAGTGGATACGCCGAATGCCAAAACCATTGCGGAATTGGTGGAACAGTTTAATCTGCCGATTGAAAAAACCGTGAAAACCTTGATCGTGAAAGGCGCAACGGAAGAAGCGCCGTTGGTCGCGTTAATTATTCGCGGCGATCACGAGTTGAATGAAATTAAAGCGCAAAAACATCCGTTGGTGGCGGATCCGCTTGAATTTGCCGATGAAGCGGAAATTAAGTCGAAAATCGGTGCCGGCGTGGGATCATTAGGGCCGGTTAATCTGAATATTCCGGCGATTATCGACCGTTCCGTCGCTTTGATGTCCGATTTCGGCGCCGGCGCTAATGTTGACGGTAAACATTATTTCAACATAAATTGGGAACGCGATACGGCGATGCCTGAAGTGTTCGATTTGCGCAATGTGGTGGAAGGCGATCCGAGTCCGGACGGCAAAGGGACGCTGCAAATCAAACGCGGCATCGAAGTGGGGCACATTTTCCAATTAGGCAAAAAATATTCCGAAGCCATGAAAGCCACCGTTCAGGGCGAAGACGGCAAACCGTTGGTGATGACCATGGGATGTTACGGCATCGGCGTGACCCGTGTGGTGGCGGCAGCGATTGAACAGCATCACGACGAACGCGGAATTATCTGGCCGAGCGATGAAATTGCGCCGTTCACCGTCGCTATCGTGCCGATGAATATGCATAAATCGGAAAGCGTGCGGGCATTTGCGGAAGAATTGTATCAAACCCTGAAAGCGCAAGGCGCGGACGTGATTTTTGATGATCGCAAAGAACGTCCGGGCGTGATGTTCGCGGATATGGAGCTCATCGGCGTGCCGCATATGTTGGTGATTGGCGAGAAAAATCTCGACAAGGGCGAAATCGAATATAAAAACCGCCGCAGCGGCGAAAAACAGATGATCGCCAAAGATCGGCTGCTTGCGTTCTTAGCGGAAACCGTGAAAGCGTAATGCCATAAAAAACATTGAAAAAATCGACCGCACTTTTGAGCCGAAACGGCTTTAAAGTGCGGTCATTTTTGTCTATTATGTTCTTAAGAATGCTATTATTGAGGGGGGATTCAGAGAGTAATTATTCTTATTGCCTCTTGAGGGAACAATGCCATTGCTATAAAAGGGATATTATAATCTTCTTAAATATCTGTGATTCTACTAAAGTATAAAAATTACGATGTTTGTTTTAGTGGTTTTTTCTTCCAACGTTTAGCAAGCCATTCAAATTCTTGATAAAAGGTCTTATTATTTTGTTTACGGCGGATTTCATAAACCAATGGACAAAGCCTATCCCACATCGATGTAATACTAGTGTATTGCATTTGTTTATAAATTTTTTCTTCAAAAGCTTTATTACGAATGCTTTGTGCAATAAACTCATAGCGATTGAGTAGCATTGTGATTTGTTTGTATCGTTCGGATTGTTGCTCTTTTTCTTGGAAGTAGATTACAACAAATGAATTTTCATTATCCCGTGCAAGATTGAATACTGCAAATTTCGCTTCACGCAATTCTACATCTTGGTTTTCTTGTAACAGAACATCAATCGTTGTACGTTTTCTTGCCATTCTTCCATTATGATGGATAGCTAATACTGCCATAAGAGCAGATAAAACTACGGCTCCTGTTTGAATCCAGAAGCCGTAACTTTCACCAAGAAATCTTGCAGTTTCATTCATTAGAAACCATCCCAACCTTCATTTAAATCGAATTTGTTCATTGTTTCCTCCTTTGCCTTTTTAGACTAAAAAAGCTTACTAAAGTTCTCTTTAGCAAGCTAACTACATTCAAATGTACGTTAAAGAACAATGATTACTGTCACTAATCAACATTTTGTTTAATGTTGATTATTATAATCTGATTACTTAGTCTGTCAATATGACTGTCAACATTATGCAACTATTGTTAGTGTTTTATATTTTATAATAAAGTGCGGTCAATTTTTTATGAGTTTTTTTCCTGCCGGCGGAGCGGGCCGCTTAACAGGGTTTGAGTGTCGCCGTAAGCGGTGACTTTGCCGTTATCCATCAGAATAACCCGTTGGGCCAGCGCCTTAATTTCGTCCGGGCTGTGCGAAACATACAAAATCGGAATCCGGATTTCGCGGGAAAGGGTTTGCAGATAGGCAAGCAGTTCCCGTTTACGCGGTAAATCCAGCGCGGACAGCGGTTCGTCCATCAGTAGTATTTCGGGGTCGGTGAGCAAGGCGCGCCCGATGGCGACCCGTTGTTTTTCGCCGCCCGAAAGCGTGGCGGGGTAGCGTTTCAGTAAAGCTTCAATGCCGAGTAAATGTAAAACTTGCTGAAAATCGACCGCACTTTTCTTCTTCATGCCGTAACACAAATTGCCTTTCACCGTGTAATGAGGAAACAGGCGCGCGTCTTGAAACACATAGCCGATGTGGCGTTTGTTCGGCGCAAGATTGATGTGTTGCGCCCGGTCCACCAGAGTTTTGCCGTTCAGGCGAATAAAACCGCTATCCGGTGTGAGCAGACCGCTTATCATGTTAATCAACGACGTTTTGCCCGAACCGGATAAACCGAAAACGGCGGTGACGCCTTGCGCCGGAATTTGCAGATCGGCTTCCAATTGGAATTCGCCCAGGGTTTTGGTGACGTTGATTTCCAGCATGTTATTCCCGTCCTAATTTTGCTTGAGTGTGTTTTGCCAGCCATTCGGAAATCAGCAGGGAAATCAGCGAAATAATGATGGCGATGAAACAAAGTCTTGCCGCCGCGCCTTCCGCATTAGGCGTTTCGATAAAAGAATACATGGCGAGCGGAATAGTGCGCGTCACTTCGGGAATGTTGGATACGAAAGTGATGGTGGCGCCGAATTCGCCGAGGGAGCGGGCAAAACCTAAAATCACGCCGGCTAAAATACCGGGCGAGGCTAATGGCAGCGTCACGGTGAAAAAAGTGCGCAAAGCGGACGCGCCAAGGGTGCGCGCCGCCTGTTCCAGTTTGATATCGATGCTTTCAATGGCAAGGCGAATAGCACGAACGACCAGCGGAAAGGTGACGATCGCCGAAGCCAACGCCGCGCCGTGCCAGGAAAAAGAAAAGCTGAAGCCGAACCAATCCGACAGAAATTTGCCGATAACGCCGTTGCGTCCCATGGTGGTGAGCAATAAATAACCGATTACCACGGGCGGCAGCACCAGCGGCAAATGAATAATGCTGTTCAGCACGGATTTTCCCCAAAAGTGGCAACGGGCCAACAGCCAGGCGGTGGCAATCGCCGGCGGCAGGCTGGATAAAATTGCCCAGAAGGCAACTTTCAGGCTCAACCGAATGGCATCGATTTCCGCCTGGGAAAGAGTGATATATTCGATCATATAACGAATTCGTATAGAAAAAAACACGAGATACCTCGCGTTTTTTATTTATATCAATTACTTACGGGCGATAGGCGGCACAAAACCCAAACCTAAATCCCAAGGTTGTTCAATCCAGGTGCCTTGCGGAATGTCGATCACGTAATCGTCCACTAACGGCGCGCCCGCCGGTTTGGCGAAGACGGTAACGAATTTGGCTTTCGGATACATTTTGCGGATTTCTTTCGCCGTATTGCCGGTATCGACTAAATCGTCCACCACGATAAAACCTTCGCCGTCGGTTTCGGCGGCATGAAGAACGCGCAATTCGCCTTGCTGGTCGTGATCATAACTGGCGATACACACGGTTTCCACATGGCGAATACCGAGTTCGCGCGATAATACGGCCGCCGGGAATAAACCGCCGCGGCTTACCGCAATAATTCCTTTCCATTGTGAAGCGGGCAATAGACGTTCCGCCAGTTTGCGGCTATGCATTTGGAACATATCCCAAGTCACCACATATTTTTCACTCATAATTTCTTCCTTTCGACCGTTTCTAAAATGGCGTAAGGATAACCCGAAACGGGTTTTTATGCTATCATTTTGCATCAAAGTGCGGGCAAAAATCCGCAGATTTTTAGAAAAGGAAAAAATATGTCAGAAATTCAAACGTTACAACCTGCAAAATTATGGCAATGGTTCGATAAAATTTGTGCGATTCCTCATCCTTCATATCATGAAGACGCTTTGGCGGAAGCGATCGTGGCTTGGGCGAAGAGCAAAAATCTGTTTGCGGAGCGGGATGAGGCGGGCAACGTGTTGATTCGCAAAGCAGCCTCCAAGGGCATGGAAAACCGCCCGTCCGTGGCGTTGCAGGCGCATTTGGACATGGTGCCGCAGGCAAATGAAGCGACCCATCACGATTTTCTCAAGGATCCGATTCTGCCGCGGATTGAAGGCGATTGGGTGCGCGCCGGCGGCACCACGTTGGGGGCGGATAACGGCATCGGTATGGCATCGGCTCTGGCGGTTTTGGACAGTGACGATTTGGCGCATCCCGAACTGGAAGTGCTGCTCACCATGACGGAAGAAGCCGGTATGGAAGGCGCTGTGGGATTGCGCCCGGGCTGGTTGCGATCCAAAGTGATGATTAATACGGACACCGAAGAAAGCGGCGAAATTTATATCGGTTGCGCGGGCGGTGAAAATGCGGATTTGAAACTGCCGGTGAACATGCAGCCCAATAAATTTCCCCATTGTTTCGAGGTGGCGATTAAAGGCTTGCGCGGCGGACATTCCGGTTGCGACATTCATACCGGACGCGGTAACGCCATTAAATTATTAGGCGTATTTCTGACCGCACTTTCCTGCGCGACGGAAGAGTTTGCCATTGTCGCGATACGCGGCGGTTCCGTGCGTAATGCGATTCCCCGCGAAGCTTTCGTCACGCTGGCGTTGGATGATGCGGACGCGTTACATGCCGTAGTTGAGACGTTCAGAACGCATTTGAAAGCGGAATTAACGGAAGATTCGAATGCGCAAGTGTTGGTGAATCGGGTGGCATTGCCGCAACAAACCTTTGATGCCGCCAGCACGCAAACCGTCGCTCATGTGCTGAATACGCTGCCGAACGGCGTGATTAAATTCAGCGATACCATCAAAGATGTGGTGGAAACTTCGTTAAGTATCGGCGTGTTAAACATGAAAGAGGGCGCATTGCACGGCACGATTCTGCTGCGTACGTTGATTGAGCACGGCACCGATGAGGTGAAAGCGGAGTTAAACGCGCTGGCGCAGCAAAGCGGCGGTGAGGTGACGTATTCCGGTTATTATCCGGGTTGGGAGCCGCATCCGGACACCGAGATTTTAGCCTTAACCAAGCGAGTTTATTCGCAGGTGATCGGTAAAGAGCCGAAAGTCAAAGTGATTCACGCCGGTTTGGAATGCGGTTTGCTGAAGAAAATTTATCCGGAGCTGGAGGTGATTTCTATCGGACCGACCATTCGCAACGCCCATTCGCCCGACGAATGCGTGCATATTCCGGCGGTGCAAACCTATTGGTCGGTGTTAACTCGGGTGTTAGCCGATATTCCGGCGAAATAACCGACGATTATTAAGTTTGATAGACATAAAGTGCGGGCAAAAAATACGATGTTTTTCATAGGATCCGCCTTTGGCGCAAAGTCGAAAAAACGTTGAAAAAATTGACCGTACTTTTGTAAACGAATTTGCCCACTCCTAGCGAAGCCGCCGGCATAGCCAACATTCAAAAAAACGTCGTATTTTTTATTCGCAATTCTTTTAAGGATTGCTCCCAAGGGCCGTTGGTAAAGCCAACGTTCAAAAAGCGATGGTTTTTGTGACCGCACTTTTACTTTATTGCGCCAGCGCCTGTCGCAATTTGCCTTGATGACGGTTTAACAATTGTACGGCGGCGGCTTTTTCCAATCCGCTGAGAATCATCATAATCGCCAGCTTGGCGTTGTTATCCGCCCGTTGCAGGGTTTGTTGCGCCGTTTCTTCGCTGCATTCCGTCGCCTGCATCACAATGCGAAGAGCGCGAGCCCGCAGTTTTTCGTTGCTCGCCTGCACGTCCACCATAAGGTTTTGATAGCATTTGCCCATTAAAATCATGCTGGCGGTGGTGAGCATATTCAGCACCAGTTTTTGTGCCGTGCCCGATTTCATACGGCTTGAACCGGTCAGCACTTCTTGTCCGACTACGGTTTCAATGGCGATATCGGCGATTTTTGCCATGGCGGAGCCGGGATTGCTGGCGACGGCGATTGTCACCGCATTCAGGGATTTGGCATAGTTCAAGGCGCCGATAACATAAGGCGTGCGCCCGCTTGCGGCGATACCGACTAAGACGTCTTTGGCGCTAAAACGGATTTTCTCCAAATCCGTTTGTCCTTGTTGCGGATTGTCTTCCGCGCCTTCGATGGGACGGCGTAATGCCTGTTCGCCCCCGGCGATGATGCCTACCACCATGTCCGGCGATACGCCGTAAGTGGGCGGACATTCCGAGGCGTCTAACACGCCCAGACGCCCGCTGGTGCCGGCGCCGATGTAGATTAAACGTCCGCCCTGCCGGAAGGCGGCGACGATTTTTTCCACCGCCTGCGCGATTTGCGGCAGACATCGTTCCACCGCAAGAGGAACCCGCTGATCTTCCCGATTGATGATTTTCACGATTTCGAGGGCGTTCAAGCGGTCGATGTCCATTGAATCGGTATTGCGTTGTTCCGTTACCATTTGCGCCAGCGATTGCAGTAAATTTTGTTCTGTCATGTTATTCCTTCGGATAAATTACGCCCAAACTGACCGCACTTTGCGCGCCCGTTACGGCGGGTAAATTGCTCGGCAACCGATTCATGCGGCAATAAGCCAGCCAGGCAAAGGCTGCGGCTTCTACATAATCCGCGTCCATGCCGTATTCTGTTGTGACGGCGGTTTGCCAGTGCGGCAAAGCGGTTTTCAACCCTTGCATAATTAACGGATTGTGAGCCCCGCCGCCGCAGACCAGCAATCGGCAAGGCAAAGAAGTGCGAATTCGGTTTAATTCCTGCACAATGCTTTGTACCGTCAGTTCCACCAGGGTTCGTTGTACGTCCCGGGGCGAAAGTGCGGTCAGATTTTCCTGTTTTTTTGCCAGCCAGCGCAGATTGAATAATTCCCGCCCTGTGCTTTTCGGCGCGGGTTGGCGGAAGAAAGGCTCGTCCAACAGCGCGGTTAACAACGCTTGATTTACCTTTCCGGTTTTCGCCCATTCGCCGTTTTTGTCGTAACGCTGGCCCAGATGTTGTTCAATCCAGCCGTCCAGCAAGGCATTGCCCGGCCCCACATCGTATCCTGTGGTGACGGCGTGCGGATTCAGAATAGAAATGTTGCTGATACCGCCGATATTCAGCACGACGGTTAAATACTGCGGTGAGGCAAAGACCGCTTGGTGAAAAGCGGGGACGAGAGGTGCGCCCTGTCCGCCATATGCCATGTCTTTACGGCGGAAATCGGCCGCCACGGTAATGCCTGTGCGGGCTGCGACCAGATTCATGTCGCCAATCTGCATGCTGAAAGGGAAGTTGCCCTGCGGTGAATGCCAGATCGTTTGCCCGTGGCAGCCGATAGCTTGGATTTGTTCGGCGGAAACGCCCTGTTCGGCGAGAAATTGATTGGCGCTGTAGGCGTAAAGTAGCCCGAGTTGATGATCGATTTCGCCCAGATTTTGCAGACTGGTGCCGCCTTCATGCAAAAGTGCGGTCAATTTTTGCCGCAAATTTTCAGGCATCGGCGTGAAACCGCTGGCAACAATACGAAAGGGCTCGTGATGAAAATCCACTAATGCCAGGTCTACGCCGTCCAGGCTGGTACCGGACATCATGCCAAGATAATAATTGTTCATTTTTTATTCCGAAAAATGTGCCGAAATAAAGCCCGAGCGCTTGCCCGGGCTTGGTGAGATCAGGCGTCCGGTTCGTTTAAGAAACCGCCGCTTTGATGTTGCCATAATTTGGCGTATAACCCGTGTTGCGCCAGCAATTCCGCATGGGTGCCCTGTTCTACGATTTTTCCCTGATCCAACACGATCAGGCGATCCATCGCCGCGATGGTCGATAAGCGGTGGGCAATGGCGATAACGGTTTTGTTTTCCATCATTTTGTCCAGGCTTTCCTGAATCGCCGCTTCCACTTCGCTGTCGAGGGCGCTGGTTGCTTCGTCCAGCAGCAGTATCGGCGCATCTTTCAGCATCACGCGGGCGATAGCAATCCGTTGGCGTTGCCCGCCGGATAATTTCACTCCGCGTTCTCCCACATGAGCGTCGTAACCGCGACGACCCTGCGCATCGCTTAGCTGCGGGATGAAATCGGCGGATTCCGCGCGTTCCGCGGCGGAAATCATGTCCGCTTCAGTGGCATCCGGACGACCGTAAATAATATTGTCCCGCACCGAACGGTGAAGCAAAGAGGTGTCCTGCGTCACCAGACCGATTTGCGCGCGCAGACTTTCCTGTTTCACGTCCAATACGTTTTGTCCGTCAATGGTAATGGTGCCGCTTTGCGCTTCATAGAAACGCAGAAGCAGGTTAACGATAGTGGATTTTCCGGCGCCGGAACGTCCGATTAAACCGACTTTTTCACCCGGTTTGATGGTTAAATTGAAATCCCGTAACAAAGGTTTGTCCGGCGAGTAGGCGAAATTGACATGATCGAATTTGATTTCTCCCCGTTCAACCGTTAATGAGGCGGCATTCGGTTTATCCACGATGGTGTGAGGTTTGGAGAGGGTTGTCATGCCGTCGTTCACGGTACCGATGTTTTCGAATAAACGGGCGGATTCCCACATAATCCAGTGCGCCAGTCCGTTAACCCGCAATGCCATTGCCGTCGCCGTCGCGATAGCGCCTACACCGACGGCACCCTGATGCCAAAGCACAATGCCTAAAACTGCGGTGCTTAAGGTTAAGAAAATATTACTTGCGTAAGTCAGGGTGTCTAATATTGTAGCCAGGCGCATTTGGGCGTGTACGGTGACCATGAACTCTTCCATGGAACTTTTCGCGTATGCCGCCTCACGGGCGCCGTGCGAGAATAATTTTACCGTAGTGATGTTGGAATAAGCGTCGGTGACGCGTCCCGTCATCAGTGAGCGGGCATCCGCCTGACGTTCCGCCGTGCGAGCTAATTTGGGAATTAAAAAATACAGAATGCAGGCGAAAATGGCAATCCAGAGAATGAACGGCACTAACAGCCAACCGTCGAAGGAGACTAAAATCGCTCCCGAGGTAATGAAATAAACCCCGACATACACCGCCATGTTGGCGACGGTTAACACGGTATCCCGCACGGCAAGGGCGGTTTGCATGACTTTTGCCGAAACCCGGCCGGCAAATTCGTCTTGATAGAAACTTAGACTTTGTCCCAGCATTAAACGGTGGAAATTCCAGCGTAACCGCATGGGAAATACGCCCTGCAGAGTTTGCAGGCGCACGGCGGAAGTTAAAAACGTCCACCCGATACTGACGACCAGAACAACCGCCATGCCGATGAGATAATGGCCTTTTTCAGCCCATAAAGTCGCCGGCGTATAGCTACCGAGCCAGTCGACGATTTTTCCCATAAATTGGAACAACAGGGCTTCAATGACGCCGATCCCGATGGTCAGAAAGGCAAAAAAAGCGATCCACCCTTTTAAACCGTCCAAACTTGACCAAATAAAGCCCCAAAGTCCTTTACGCGGCGCTTCCGGTTGTCCTTCCGGATAGGCATCGATACGGCTTTCAAACCATGTAAAAATTTTATTAATCATTCTTTGTGTTATTACCTTAAGCGAAAAATAAAGGCAACATGAAAGTTCTGTTGCCTTAAAGTGCGGTCATTATACCGTTTATTTTTCAACCATCCAATGATTTTTCAAACGCTTGCGGAACGCCGCCGCTTTAATCAAAAATCGAAGCTGTCGCCGTTTCCGATAAAATCGGCGAAATCATCAGAACTGAAACCGTGCGATATCATATAACGCCAGATTTTTTGCTTAGATTGCGGATTTTGCTTTTTGTGATAATCGGGAAATTTTTTATTGAGTACCGTATGCACTATTTGGTTCCAGTTGAGATCGCTTTCCGCTAACACCTCTTCGATAATCACCGGCGGAATACCCTTTAACCGGATAAGCTCTTGCTTGATTCTTGCCAATCCGTAGCCTCGTTGAGCGCGGAAATTCAGATAATTTTCGGTAAAACGGAGGTCGCTTTGCCAATTTTTCTGTCTGCAGTGCACAATAACCGCTTCAATATCTTCTTCACAAAAGGCTTTTTCTTGCATTTTGCAACGAATTTCATATTCGCTGTATTCTCGGCGGGCGAGCAAATTCATTACATAACCGAGAGCAAGCCGGAAGTTGGTCGTATGGGTTTCCGTAATTTCCTGGTGCATATTGTTTATCACTGACTTAGATTCTGTCCGGGTTTATCTGAAAGGGCCGTTTTGATGGAAAAAGTGCGGTGGAAAAACGTTGAGATTTTTCACCGCACTTTGCATGTTCACGAGCCTTACCGGTTAATGCTTATTCAAAATCGGCGCTGTTATCAGATTCATCAATTTCACTGTTTTTACCGGAACCGTCAAGCTCGGCGATCAGCGATTTTTCCGGATTTGCCTGGAATTCCGCACGGATTTTACTTTCAAGTTCCGCCGCTTTTTCCGGGTTTTCAGCCAGCCATTTCATCGCATTGGTTTTACCCTGCCCGATTTTCTGACCTTCGTAAGCGAACCAGGCGCCGGATTTTTGCACCAGTTTTTGTTTAACACCCAATTCGATTAATTCGCCGTTTTTAGAAATACCTTCGCCGTACATGATTTGGAAATCGACCGTACGGAACGGTGCGGCCAGTTTGTTTTTTACGACTTTCACGCGGGTTTCGTTACCGATGATTTCTTCACCGGCTTTCACGGAGCCGATGCGGCGGATATCCAAACGGACGGAAGAGTAGAATTTTAATGCGTTACCGCCGGTTGTGGTTTCCGGATTACCGAACATCACGCCGATTTTCATGCGGATTTGGTTGATGAAAACTACCAAACAGTTGGAAGATTTGATTTGCGCGGTTAATTTACGTAATGCCTGAGACATTAAACGTGCCTGTAAACCGACATGCGCATCGCCCATGTCACCTTCGATTTCGGCTTTCGGCGTTAACGCCGCGACGGAATCCACGATGATGACGTCAATGGCGCCGGAACGGACGAGCGCATCACAAATTTCAAGCGCCTGCTCACCGTTATCCGGTTGGGAAATGAACAATTCTTTTACGTCAACGCCTAATTTAGCTGCATAAATCGGGTCGAGCGCGTGTTCCGCATCAATAAATGCACAGACTTTTCCCGCTTTTTGCGCTTGTGCGATAACGGAAAGCGTTAACGTCGTTTTACCGGAGGATTCCGGCCCGAAGATTTCTACGATACGTCCCATCGGCAAACCGCCGATACCCAACGCCACATCTAAACCGATGGAGCCGGTGGAAATGGATTCTACGTCCATATCCGGACGATCGCCGAGTTTCATGATTGCGCCTTTACCAAATTGTTTTTCAATCTGGCCCAATGCGGCGGCAAGGGCTCTTGATTTTTCTTCTGCGCTAGGTTTAATTTTATCGTTCGGAGTGGCCATATGAAATCCTTGAATAGGTTGATCTGTAAATTTGTGCATATATTATCTGGTATAAAACACAGTATCAAGTTTTTTTTAATCTTTTCGTTTGAAACCTGATCTTCATTCCAAAAAGAGAAAATTTCTCAGTATCTGTTCTCCGTATTCCGAAATGTAGGATTCCGGGTGGAATTGTACGCCGTAAACGGGCAAATGACGGTGCTGAACCGCCATAATGATCCCGTCGCCGCAGGTGGCGGTGATGTCTAATTGGCTCGGAAAATTCTGCTGCGATACCGCCCAGGAATGGTATAAACCGACGGTGAATTCCGAGGGCAAGCCGAAAAATAAGCGAGAATTTGACCGCACTTTTAGGCGTTGCGCGTGCCCGTGCCGTACGTCGGGCAGATTGAATAACGCGGCGCCGAAAAATTCGCAGAGCGTTTGATGCCCTAAACAAACGCCAAGAATGGCTTTTGACGTATGAAACCGTTTCAGCATGGAAAAAAGTTGCGGATAAGATTGAGGTACGTCCGGCCCCGGCGAAATCAAAATATGGCTGTAGTTTTCTATTTGATCCAAATCGAGTTTTTCCACGTCAACGACGTGAAAATGTACACCGATACGGCGGATTAAGTCCACTAAGTTATAGGTAAAGGAGTCGTGATTGTTGATAATTAACAAGCGTTGCATAAGTTTTTCAATTGGACGGAAATGTTCGGATTATAAATGATTTTCCTCTTATTTTAGGCTAAACTTTACTCCCTTTTTCAATTTAATTTATTGATTATGCCTTTCAATCGTTTTATTTCACAGGCAAATGCATTCGGAAAACGGCGCCGGCCTTTTTTCTTTCTGATTGATTTTGAACAGCGAAAACCCTTGATTTTTCCTTTATCGGAAGCGGTAAGCCAAGGCATTCGGTTTGATATCCGCGGACGAACCAATACGCCGGACGAAGAAAACGACCGATTGCCCGAACTGGAATTAACGGCGTCACCGATCGAATTCAAACGCTATAAAAACGGATTTGATTTAGTGCAGCGGGAATTACAAAAAGGGAATTCTTATCTGCTAAATTTAACTTATCCGACGGCGATTGCGACAAATTATAATTTGGCCGAAATTTTTCAACGCAGCCGCGCGCCCTATAAGCTTCTGCTTGATAAGCGGTTTGTGTGTTTCTCGCCGGAATGCTTCGTGCGAATCGAAGGGGAGCGCATTTTCACTTACCCGATGAAAGGCACGATTAAAGCTTCCGAGCCGGATGCGGAAAAACGATTGCTGAACGATGAAAAAGAACAGCGCGAACATTATACGATTGTGGATTTAATGCGTAACGATTTGGCGACGGTGGCGGAAATGATAGAAGTGCGGCGTTTCCGGTATGTGGAACGGGTCGGCAACGGCGAGCGCGCCGTTTTGCAGACCAGCTCGGAAATCTGCGGACGATTGCCCGAAAACTGGCAGGCGCATATCGGTTCAATTTTAGCCGAATTATTGCCCGCCGGTTCTATCAGTGGTGCGCCGAAAGAAAAAACGGTGGAAATTATTCGACGGGCGGAAGGGAGCGAACGCGGTTATTATACGGGCATTTTCGGTATTTTCAGCGGCGACGGCCTCGACAGCGCGGTCGCCATCCGTTTCATCGAACGGCAAGGAGAACAACTGTATTTTCGCAGCGGCGGCGGCATTACCCGTCACAGCGTCGCCGAAAACGAATACGCCGAATTAATCGCTAAAGTTTCTATTCCGTTAAAGGAGTAAACCGATGGAATTTCCGCTGATTGAAACCATTTGCATCGAAGGGGGCGAGATTCAGAATATCGCGTTGCATCAGCAACGTTATGAGCAATCTTTGCGACGGTTTTACGGCAAAAGTGCGGTCAAAATTTACGATCTTTTTTCGTTAATTCAAAATTCGACGGATTTTTCGCCCGCACTTTTTCAGCCGTTGGTTCGTTGCCGCGCGGCGTATCATCATTCGGCGGTGCGGCTGCAATTTTTCCCTTACCGACGCAAAGCTTACCGCGCTTTTCAGCCGGTGATTTGCGATGAGATTGATTATGCACTGAAATACAGCGATAGAACGTTGCTGAATCGGTTACTTGCACAACGCGGGCAGTGCGATGAAATCATGATTATCAAACACGGCTGGGTGACGGATTGCAGCATCGGAAATTTGGTTTTCCGCCGCCAGGGCGAATGGTTTACACCGGACACGCCTTTATTGAAAGGCACGCAGCGGCAAAAATTATTGAATGAAGGAAAAATCCGGGAAATAGCGATTTCCTTGCGGGATATGGATCGGTTCGATGAAATTCGACTGATTAACGCGATGAACGGGCTGGCGGACTGAAAACGGCGATAAGTTCGCCCACTTTTAAACGGCGTTCGGATTTTTGGCTGATACTTCGTTGCACCCGTATTTTTTTGAGTTTGGCGGTCTGGTAGATTTTACGCGTGAATTGGGTGTCGTGGTTTGAAATGACGACGGGAATGTTGCGCTCAAGCCGCGTTTGATGGGCTAAATCGGCCAGGGCTTTTTGGTGTTCGAGGGAAAAATCGTTGCCGGCATATTTCGTGAAATTACTGTCCTGCTGCAGTGGCGCATAAGGCGGATCGCAATAGATAACGGAATGTTCGTCGGCAAGACGGAACGTTTCCTGAAAATCACCGCAAATAAATACCGCACTTTGCGCTTTCTGCGCGAAATAGCGCATTTCCGTTTCGGGAAAATAATGGGTTTTGTGGGAACCGAAAGGCACGTTGAATTCGTTGTTGGCATTGTAGCGGCACAGGCCGTTAAAGCCGAAACGGTTGAGATAAACAAACAAAACGGAACGTAGAAAAGCATCGCGGCTTTGATTGAATTCCTGGCGCCGCGCATAATAATAATCCGCGGTGTTGGCGTCCGGATGAAAGAAAATCGGTTTGAGCGCCGCGATATAGCATTCCACATCCTGTTTCAGAATGTTGAACAGATTAATTAAATCGGGATTGATGTCCGCCAGAATGTAGCGTTCGTAGTGGCTGTTTAAGAACACGGAACCCGCGCCCACAAAGGGCTCGACCAAGCACGTTTTCTTTTTCGGCAACAGGCGGTTGATGTCGTCCGTCAGACGATACTTTCCGCCCGCCCATTTCAGGAATGAGCGGTTTTTAGCGGATTTTGCTTTATGAACGTGTTTGGTCATAAATATTAATCGGCTTGCGTGCAGGCGCGAATCGCCTCAAGAACCAATGTCGGATCGCTGTCCGTCGTCACATAGGCCTGACCTAAGGTTTTCAGCAGCACTAGCCGCAGTTTGCCCGCCAGTACTTTTTTGTCGCGCATCATGTGCGGCAGATAATCTTCCGGCTGCATGCCGTCCGGGCTGAAAGTCGGTAAGTTGGCGCGCGCGAACAGTTTTTCCAAACGGGCTACGTCGGTATGGGTTAAATCGCCGAGTTTTTCCGATAACGCCGCCGCCATCATGCTGCCGGCCGCCACCGCTTCGCCGTGTAGCCAATTGCCGTAACCGAGATGCGTTTCAATGGCGTGACCGAAGGTATGCCCCAGATTCAGTAGGGCGCGTTCGCCTTTTTCCGTTTCATCGTGCGCCACCACGTCCGCTTTAATTTGGCAGCAGCGGGCGATACAGTATTGTAAGTCCTGTTGATTTAACGCCACCAAATTGTCAATATGTCGTTCCAGCCATTCAAAGAACGGATAATCCAGAATGGCGCCGTATTTGATCACTTCCGCCAATCCGGCGTTCACTTCCCGCTTCGGTAAAGTATTCAGCGTGGTGGTGTCGATAATCACCGTAATCGGCTGATAAAACGCGCCGATCATGTTTTTGCCCAGTTCATGATTCACCGCCGTTTTGCCGCCGACGGAAGAATCCACCTGCGATAATAAAGTGGTCGGAATCTGGATAAATTTAATACCGCGTTGATAACTTGCGGCGGCATAACCCGCCACATCGCCGATCACGCCGCCGCCGAGAGCGATTAAAGTGGTGTCGCGACCGTGGTTTTGTTGCAACAGTGCGGTGAAAATTTGGTTTAACGAATCGAGCGTTTTATATTTTTCGCCGTCTTTCAGCAAGACGTGATCGACCTGACAACCGATTCGTTTCAGCGTGTTTGTCACGGTTTCAAGGTACAAAGGCGCAATGGTTTCATTCGTTACAATCATGACTTTGTCGCCGGATTTCAGCGGATAAACCGACGAATCCGTCAATAAATGCTCACCGATATAAATGGGATAACGACGTTCTTTGAGTTCAACATTTACACATTGCATAAGCGAATCCTTGAAAGGTTAAATGTGCGGTTTTCGGGCAATCGGGGAAAACCGTCGTTTTTTGTTGGCAATCCTTGAAGGGTTTGCTCTTTAGCCGTTCAAAAAACGTTGCTTTTTTTGACCGCACTTGGTTCCGGAAGGGTTATCCGTGGAAATTATCGATTAGTTCAATAATTTGGTTTGCCATCACTTTTGCGCTTTGTTCATCGGTCGGCAACGTGATGTCCGCCACTTCTTCATACAGCGGATTACGGATAACGGCTAAATTTTCAAGCACTTGGCGCGTGTCGTCAACACCTTGCAATAACGGGCGTTTTTTATCGCGCTGAGTACGCTCGAATTGTTTTTCCACGGTGGTTTGCAAATAAATCACAATACCGCGGGCGGATAAATGATTGCGGTTTTCCTTGGATAATACGACACCGCCGCCGGTGGACAGCACGATTCCCTGTTTTTGGGTTAATTCGTTGATAATGCGTTCCTCGCGTTTGCGGAAACCGTCTTCCCCTTCAATATCAAAAATCCAGCTGATTTCTGCGCCGGCGCGTTCTTCAATAACGTTATCGGAATCGAAGAATTCCATGCCGAGCTGTTGCGCTAACTGACGTCCTATGGTGCTTTTTCCCGCGCCCATAGGACCGACTAAAAATATATTACGTTTTTCTGCCATTGTTATTTTTCTTCAAATTAACTAAAAATTTGACCCCTGAAATGCAAAAAATCCAAGCGAAAAAAGAGGGATCACCTAAACCGGTGAATTATCGCAATAAATTGGGTGTTTTTTCAAGTTTATTCGGGCGCTTATTCTGTGTTTGTCAATAAAAGTGCGGGCAAAAATCGGCACGTTTTTTTCGGTTTCTGATGAAATTCGGTTATAAACAGGGCGTTGCGGCAGCAAAACGGCTATAAAAAATCTCCGTCGCGACGGCAATGTGCGGCGGAGATTTTTATTGCAAAACTTAATTAAAGTATTTCTTTGGCTTTTGCGACCACGTTTTCTACCGTGAAACCGAAAAGTTTGAATAATTGATCGGCTGGTGCGGATTCGCCGAAGCGATTCATGCCGACGATGCGGCCTTCAAGACCCACATATTTATACCAGAAATCGGCGATTTGCGCTTCAACGGCAACACGTTTGGTGACGGCACTCGGCAGAACGGATTCGCGATAGGCTTCATCCTGTTTGTCGAACACATTGGTGCTCGGCATGGAAACCACGCGAACCGCTTTGCCTTCCGCCGCTAAGGCTTCCGCCGCTTTCACGGCTAAATCCACTTCGGAGCCGGTGGCGATTAAAATCAGCTCCGGCGTGCCGGCGCAATCTTTTAAGATATAACCGCCGCGGGCGATGTTCGCCAGTTGTTCGGCCGTGCGTTCTTGTTGCGCCAGGTTCTGGCGGGTGAAGATTAATGCGCTCGGGCCGTCTTGGCGTTCAACCGCCGCTTTCCAGGCAACGGCGGATTCCACTTGATCCGCCGGACGCCAGGTTTCCAGATTAGGAATTAAGCGTAATGAAGCGGTTTGTTCTACCGGCTGGTGAGTCGGGCCGTCTTCGCCCAGGCCGATGGAATCGTGGGTATAAACGAATAAGGTGCGTTGTTTCATTAATGCCGCCATACGCACGGCGTTGTGGGCGTATTCATAGAACATTAGGAAGGTTGCGCCGTAAGGAATGAAGCCGCCGTGCAAAGCGATACCGTTCATAATGGCGGACATGCCGAATTCGCGTACGCCGTAGTTGATGTAATTGCCGTCTACATTTTGTTTTGCGCGAATCGGTTTTGAACCTGACCATAGGGTGAGATTCGAACTCGCCAAGTCGGCGGAACCGCCTAGGAATTCGGGTAGAATGCGGGCGTAAGCTTCAATGGCGTTTTGTGACGCTTTACGGCTGGCGATGGAAGCCGGGTTGGCTTGTAATTTTTCAATGAACGCCTGAGATTCTGTCGCCCAGTTTGCCGGTAATTCACCGTTGATACGACGCGTAAATTCAGCGGCTAATTCCGGGTAGGATTTGGCGTAAGCCGCGAATTTTTCATTCCATGCAGCTTCCGCCGCCTGCCCTGCCGCTTTTGCATCCCATGCGGCGTAAATATCCGCCGGGATTTCAAACGGTGCATAATTCCAGCCCAACGCTTTGCGGGTTAATGCGATTTCTTCTTCGCCCAGTGGTGCGCCGTGGCTGTCGTGGGAGTTGGCTTTATTCGGCGAGCCGTAACCGATAATGGTTTTGCAGATAATGAGGGACGGTTTTTCCGTTTCCGCTTGCGCCAGTTTTACCGCCGCCGCGATTTGTTCCGGATTATGGCCGTCGATATTGTCGATCACTTGCCAGCCGTAGGCTTCAAAACGACCTTTGGTGTTATCGGTGAACCAACCGTCAACATGTCCGTCAATGGAAATGTTGTTATCGTCGTAGAACGCGATTAATTTGCCTAATCCTAAGGTTCCCGCTAATGAACAGGCTTCATGGGATACGCCTTCCATTAGGCAACCGTCACCTAAGAATACGTAAGTGTGGTGGTCAACAATCTGATGATCTTCGCGGTTAAATTGCGCCGCTAGCGTTTTTTCCGCAATTGCCATACCGACGGCATTGGTGATACCTTGACCAAGCGGACCGGTGGTGGTTTCAACGCCCGGCGTATAACCGTATTCCGGGTGACCCGGTGTTTTAGAGTGAAGTTGACGGAAATTTTTTAAATCTTCGATGGAAAGATCATAGCCGGTTAAATGTAAAAGACTATAAATCAACATGGAACCGTGACCGTTGGAAAGTACGAAACGGTCGCGATCTGCCCATTTCGGATTGGTCGGGTTGTGTTTCATGAAACCACGCCATAACACTTCGGCAATATCCGCCATCCCCATTGGAGCGCCGGGGTGACCGGATTTTGCTTTTTGCACGGCGTCCATACTTAATGCGCGAATCGCATTTGCCAATTGTTTTTGATCTGCCATTTTATTCTCCTAACTTGACCAAGTTTGTATCAGCCTAAAATTAACACGTAACGTTATATAATTACCAATATTTATTTAGTGTATATTGTTTCGACGGTTGGCTTGTCATTTTCGCCAACAATCGCACGACCTGCAATGAAAACTTTCGTTTTTTCTAATGTAACCGAATCCAATGCGGTTTGTAATAGTGGTTTTGCCAAAACATTCATTTTCAGACGCTAAGGTGTCCATCCTAATTCTTGTGAGATAAGTTGTGCCGTAGGTTTGATTTTATTTAATAAAAATTCAATGCCGAGTTGTTGTAGTTTGGCTGTCGAGATAGACACGGATAAGGCGTATTTTACATGGTTTTGCGAATCGAATATCGGACAGGCGAGACATGAAATGCCGATTTCATTTTCCTCTTTGTCAACGGCAAATCCCTGTTTTTTCACTTCTTCCAGTTCTTTTTTCATTAACGGTAATTCGGTAATCGTATTACAGGTCAGCCTTTCGATTTTTGCTTCATTTTCTTGCCAGTAGCGGTCCAGACAGGCCGGTTGATCATATGCCAGATAAAGTTTTCCCATCGCGGAACAGTATAGCCGAAGATGTTGACCGATATATGCCCGGGTTCGCATGATGCCCATAGTGGGTTCCAGCTTATAGATCATGATGGCGTGGTTATTTTCCCGCATGGAAAAATTGATGGTTTCTCCCAGCTCTAAATTCAGCGCTTCTAAATAAGGCGATACCAGATTAATGATATTAACGGAGGAAAGGACTTTCTGACCGATAGAAAGGCATTTGCTGGTAAGACGATAACTACCGGTTTGCGTGGCCGGTTGAACGAATCCTTCCTGTTGCAATCCTTGCAATAGTCTATGTACGGTGCTTTTGTTTAACTCCGCGATATTGGATAGCTGTAACAGAGAACAGCCGTTGGGGAACTGACTTAAAATTTCAATTAAGCGTAAACCTCTGATAAGGCTTTGATTACCATTGTTTTTTTCCATGTCATTTTCTCTTTTGCGTATTCTGAAAAATAGCTTAAATATACATGATAAAGAAAAATGAGATCGAGATCACAAATTAGCGAATTGATTCTTAACTTTTTCTTATTTAAAGCATATAGTTCAAATATGAAATCAAGTTTCAATATGTGAAATATACCAGCGGGAGAGCAAAAATGAAAGTATCTTATGAAGAATTAAAGTCCGAGTTTAAACGCGTATTATTGTCACGGAATGTGAGAGAAGATATTGCGGAAGAATGTGCAACGGTTTTTGCCGATACCACACGGGCGGGCGCGTATTCGCACGGCGTGAACCGTTTTCCGCGTTTTATTCAGCAACTGGAAAACGGCGATATTAAACCTGAAGCTCAGCCAACCAAGGTACTTTCACTAGGCGCAATCGAACAATGGGACGCTCACCAGGCGATCGGTAATTTAACGGCGAAAAAAATGATGGATCGCGCTATGGAGCTGGCGTCTCAAAACGGTGTGGGTATTGTGGCGCTGCGTAATGCTAATCACTGGATGCGCGGCGGTTCATACGGCTGGCAGGCGGCGGAAAAAGGTTATATCGGTATTTGCTGGACGAATGCGCTTGCGGTTATGCCGCCTTGGGGCGCAAAAGAATGTCGTATCGGTACCAACCCGTTAATTGTTGCCGTGCCGACAACGCCGATCACCATGGTGGATATGTCTTGTTCTATGTATTCTTACGGCATGCTGGAAGTTCACCGGTTACAAGGTCGCCAAACTCTCGTCGATGCGGGTTTTGACGATAATAACAATCCGACTCGCGATCCGGCGACAGTAGAGAAAAACCGTCGTTTAATGCCGATGGGATTCTGGAAAGGCTCCGGTTTATCCATTGTGTTGGATATGATTGCTACGCTGCTTTCTAACGGCGAATCTACCGTTGCGGTAACTGAAGATAAAGATGACGAATATTGCGTATCGCAAGTGTTTATTGCCATCGAAGTGGATCGTTTGATTGACGGCAAGACAAAAGACGAAAAGCTTAACCGCATTATAGATTATGTAAAAACCGCCGAGCCGGTGGATCCGAATCAACCGGTACGCCTACCGGGGCACGAATTTACAACCATCCTTGCGGATAATATGGCAAACGGTATTCCGGTTGACGATACGGTCTGGGCTAAATTGAAATCGCTTTAATTCTAGCAAGAGCAGACTATATTTTTGCACCGGGTTTTTCTTTATAAAGAGGTATTCCATGATCTTCGGCCATATTTCAAACGTTAATTCCGAACCCTACCCGCAAGCCATTCGGTTCGCATTGGATTATTTAGCCAAAACGAATTTTGACGTTATGGCACCGGGACGTTATTCGTTAAAGGGCGACAAAATTTACGTTCAGGTCTTGGATTTGGAAACAACACCCAAAGCAAAAAACTTCCCGGAAATTCACCGCACTTTTATTGATGTGCAGTATCTGCATTCCGGTACGGAAATAATGGGCGTGTCAACCGACTTAGGGAATAATGAAATTGCGACGGAATATAATCCGGAGCGCGATATTTTATATTACGCCGATGCGGAAAACGAACAGGAATTACATTGCAGGCCGGGAAATTTTGCGGTGTTTTTTCCGGAAGATGTGCATCGAACCGCAATTTATAACGGTACCGAGAAGATTCGTAAAATCGTGGTTAAAATCGCCATGAGCGAAATTTAGGAGTGATCTATGAAAACCTTAGCTCAATTCGTCGGAAAAGCCATTGAAACGATTTGTGTCATTATTTTGGCCGCCATGTCTATTCTGGTTTTCTTAAACGTTGTGTTGCGTTACGGATTTAACAGCAGCATTAATATAACCGAAGAAGTTTCCCGTTATCTGTTTGTGTGGCTCACTTTTTTAGCCGCCGTCCTCGCCTTTAATGAAAATCAGCATGTCAGCGTAACCGTGTTTGTCGAAAAATTTTCACCGGCGGCAAAGAAACTGCTCTTCATTATCACCGATGTCATTATGCTGTTTTGCTGTTATCTCATTGTGGACGGTAGCTGGATTCAATTTAATTTGAACCTCAACAATCTCGCACCGATTTCCGGTTTACCTCAGGGGATTACCTATCTTGCCAGTACGGTTGCCGGCTTATTAATCGGCCTGTTAATTTTAGCTCGTATCGCAACAAATCTTGTCGCCTTAGCTAAAGGAGAAACAAAATGACAGTGGTAATTTTTCTTTCCGTTTTGTTAGGCGCAATTATTTTAGGCATTCCGGTTGCCTTTGCCTTGCTTGTCTGCGGCGTGGCATTAATGCTTCACCTGGATTTATTCGATTCTCAGATTTTAGCTCAACAAATCGTAAGCGGTGCGGACAGTTTCTCTTTAATGGCGATTCCGTTCTTTATTCTTGCCGGCGAATTAATGAATGAAGGAGGATTATCCAAACGTATTATTGATTTACCGATGAAACTTGTCGGTCATAAACGGGGCGGTTTAGGTTTTGTTGCCATTCTTGCCGCGATGATTATGGCCAGTCTTTCCGGTTCGGCGGTGGCCGATACCGCCGCTGTCGCCGCGATGCTGTTGCCGATGATGAAAACCACCGGCTATCCGCTTGACCGTTCCGCCGGTCTGATTGGTACCGCCGGTATTATCGCGCCGATTATTCCGCCGTCTATTCCGTTTATTGTTTTCGGCGTGGCAAGCGGCGTATCTATCACTAAATTATTTTTAGCCGGTATTTTCCCGGGAATTATGATGGGGATTTGTTTAGGTTTGCTTTGGTGGTGGCAGGCGAAACGTCTGGATTTAATGACGTTCTCAAAAGCCACCCGACAAGATCTTTGCGTTTCCTTTAAAAACAGCGTTTGGGCATTATTGCTGCCGGTGATTATTATCGGCGGTTTCCGTTCCGGTATTTTTACTCCGACGGAAGCCGGTGCGGTAGCGACATTTTATGCGTTAATCGTATCCTTGTTCGTTTACCGTGAATTGAAAATTAAAGATTTGTATAAAGTTATTCTGGCTGCGGCAAAAACCACCGCTGTCGTTATGTTCCTGGTTGCTGCGGCGAACGTCACCGGTTGGTTAATCACCGTTGCCGAATTACCGACCATGTTAACCGAATTGCTGGAACCGTTGCTCGGCAGCCCGACAACGCTATTACTGGTTATCATGTTAGCCGTATTTATTATTGGTATGGTCATGGATTTAACCCCGACAGTATTAATCTTAACCCCCGTGTTAATGCCGTTAATTCAGGAGGCGGGCATTGATCCCGTATATTTCGGGGTGTTATTCATTTTAAATACCTCCATCGGTTTAATTACCCCGCCTGTCGGTAACGTATTAAACGTAATTACGGGGGTTTCCAAACTTCCGTTTGATCAGGCGGCGAAAGGCATCCTTCCGTACATGATTATGATGGTTTTACTGCTCTTATTATTTATATTCGTTCCTTCGCTTATTCTCGAACCGTTAAGTTGGATGTTATAAAAAATAACCGGATATAGGCCGCCCTGTATCCACAAGGAATAATCAAGATTTACCCATAACATTAGGAGAATCCTATGAAATTTTTTAATTTAAAAACGTTAGCCGCGTTAGTTGCCGGCGTTGCCGTCATGTCCGGTTCCGCATCGGCGGAAACCGCATTACGTTTCGGCTATGAAGCGCCCCGTTCTGATACTCAACATATTGCGGCGAAAAAATTTGCGGAATTGCTTAAAGACAAAACGAAAGGCGAAATCAAATTAAAACTTTTCCCCGACAGCACGTTGGGCAATGCGCAAACCATGATTAGCGGCGTTCGCGGTGGCACGATCGATCTCGAAATGTCCGGTTCGCCGAACTTTACCGGCCTGGAACCGAAATTAAATGTGATTGATATTCCGTTTATTTTCAAAGATCGCGCTCACGCATTCAAAGTGTTGGACGGCGAAATCGGCCAAGGTTTGCTGAAAGATTTGGAAGCTCAGGGTTTAAAAGGTTTGGCGTATTGGGATGTGGGATTCCGCGCCTTTTCCAACTCTAAACATACCGTCACCAAACCGGAAGACATTAAAGGCTTAAAAGTTCGTACCAACCAAAATCCGATGTATATTGAAGCCTTTACGTTATTAGGCGGCAATCCGGTACCGATGCCGTTATCCGAACTGTACACCGCCTTAGAAACCCGCGCCGTCGATGCGCAAGAGCATCCCGTCGGTATTTTCTGGTCGTCAAAACTTTATGAAGTACAAAAATTCTTAAGTTTGACCAACCACGGCTATACGCCGTTAATCGTGGTGATGAACAAAGCGAAATTCGATGCGCTTTCGCCGGAATTACAACAAGCCCTGCTGGATTCCGCTAAAGAAGCGGGCGCTTACCAACGTCAATTAAATATCGACAATGAAAAAGAAATCATCGCCAATGTGCGGAAAGAAGGCGTGGAAGTCACCGAACAAATTGATCAAGCGCCGTTTAAAGCCGTGATTGAAGAAAAAGTGCGCAAAACGTTTATTGATAAATACGGTAACGAGTTAGTCGAAAAAATCGACGCCTTAGCTCAATAACCCGCCTGAATAAGCGGTGACGGCACGTTGCCGCTTTTCGCTTTACGAACGGATGCGTTTGCCGTGCAAGTCAGGCGATCGCAACCCTAAAAGTGCGGTAAAAAAACTTCACGTTTTTTGCCCGCACTTTGAGTGACGAAAGGATAAAATCATGAATTATTATCTCGGTATAGATTGCGGCGGCACCTTTGTCAAAGCCGCTTTATTTGACGAAGCAGGCAATTTGCGGGGCATCGCCCGCGAAAACGTGCCCGTAATTAGCGATAAAGCCGGTTATGCGGAACGGGATATGTCGCAGCTTTGGCAAATATGCGCCGAAGTGATACGCAAAACGATTGCCGAGAGTAAACTTCCGTCCGATTCAATCAAAGGAATCGGCATTTCGGCGCAGGGAAAAGGCGCGTTTTTGTTGGATCAAAACCGACAGCCTTTAGGTCGCGCGATTTTATCTTCCGACCAGCGCGCTTTAGACATTGTGAAGCAATGGCAAAAAGCGGGCGTTCCCGAAAAACTCTATCCGCTTACCCGGCAAACCTTGTGGACGGGGCATCCCGTTTCCATTCTGCGTTGGCTGAAAGAGTACGAACCCGAACGTTACGCGCGCATCGGCTCGGTGCTGATGTCCCACGATTATCTTCGTTTCTGCTTAACCGGCGAACTTTATTGCGAAGAAACCAATATTTCCGAATCCAATCTCTACAATATGGAAAAAGGGGAATACGACCCGGTTTTAGCGGATTTATTAGGTCTGGAAGGCATCATTGAAAAATTGCCGCCGGTGATTCAATCGGACCGAATTGCCGGTTATGTGACGGAACAAGCCGCGAAAGTGACCGGTTTAGCGGCGGGAACGCCGGTGGTCGGCGGTTTATTTGATGTGGTTTCCACCGCACTTTGCGCAGGATTGGAAGACGAAACCAAGCTGAATACGGTTTTCGGCACCTGGTGCGTGGTCAGCGGCATTACCGATCATATTGACCCGAATCAATCGCTGCCCTTCGTGTACGGGCGTTATGCGGAAAAAAACAAATTTATCGTACACGAAGCCAGCCCGACTTCCGCCGGGAATTTAGAATGGTTCGTCAAACAATGGAACCTGGATTATCAACGGATTAACGAGGAAATTGCCGCCTTGCCGCCGGCCGTCGGTTCCGTCTTGTTCGTGCCGTTTTTATACGGTTCTAATGCCGGATTAGGCATGCAGGCGGGCTTTTACGGTATTCAATCTCATCACCGGCGGGCGCACTTGCTGCAAGCCGTTTATGAAGGCGTACTGTTCAGTTTAATGTATCATTTGGACAGAATGCTACAGCGTTTCCCGCATGCCAATGCGCTACGGGTGACGGGCGGTGCCGCCAAATCGGCGGTTTGGATGCAAATGCTGGCGGATTTCACCGGCATGAAGCTGGAAATTCCTAAGGTGGAAGAAAGCGGCTGTCTCGGTGCGGCGGTGATCTCCATGCGGACTTCCGGCAAAACGCTTAATCTTGGTAACATTCTAAATAAAGCCATGACGGTAGTTCAACCGAATCCGGACAACTACGCCGCTTATCGGGAAAAATATCGGCGTTACGTGAAATTCACCGAAGCGTTAAAAGCGATGATTTGATTTTTGTGGGGTTTTATTGGTATTTTTAGTAAAAAACAAGTTGACTCCGCCGTTATTTTCATTATGCTTAGCGGCGGTAAAATTATGCTCGATTTTTGAGCAATATTATTTGATAAACTTAAGGGACATTCATTTCATGAAGTTAACGGCTTTAGCGACGGTGGGCATGTTGTTGCCGGTCATCGCTTATTCCGCTTCGAATGAAGCGGATTTAAACCGGCTGGATGCTGCCCAGCAACAGCGTCAAACGGAACAGGAACAAGCCCGCCGGCGGCAACAGGTTAATCCGCGCGAAGTCAGATTGAATGCGGGAGAGACAAAATCAGCGGCTATTCCGCAAAACGATACGCCTTGCTATCCTATCAATCAGATTCTGTTAACCGATTACTCCGAACATATTACCGATTTTTCTTCAATTCCTACCGCCCGTCTGCCGGTCAGTCAATTCCATTCCGCATTAGATGCCGTTTATGATGAAAAAGATTTTTCTTTACCACACTGCGTGGGCGGAAAAACTATCAATATCTTATTAAAGAGAATTCAAAACCGACTAATCGAACAGGGTTTTGTGACTACCCGTGTGGTTGTACAACCGCAGGATTTACGCAATCAACGGTTAATTATTACGGTAATTCCCGGTCGCATTCGTCGGCTGCAACTCCAGGATACCAGCGAAATCCCATTTGCCACTCGTGCCACCCGTTGGTTTGCCATGCCTATGGATAACGGTGACATCTTAAATTTACGAGACATCGAACAGGGACTGGAAAATTTAAAACGCAACCCGAGCGCCGATGCGGATATTCAGATTGAAACCACGGAAAATGTGGGTGAAAGCGATGTGATTATCACTTATAAGCAAACCCGCCCCGTCCACTTGACGGTGGGAGTAGATGACAGCGGCACTAAAGCGACGGGACGGTTGCAATACAGTATTACCGGTTCCTGGGATAATCTGTTCACTTTGAACGATTTATTTTATGCCGGTTTCAGTGAAGGCATTAAACGTCACAGCGATGCAGTGGACGGTAGTCATGGCAGTCATAATTTGACTCTGTATTATTCAGTGCCCTGGAAATACTGGCAGCTCACCTTAACCGGCTCCGATTATCAATATCATCAAACCATAGCGGGCGCTTATGAAGATTACCGTTATAGCGGTAAAAGTCGTCAGTTGAAAGGTACATTAAGTCGCTTGTTATATCGCGATAGCCATCGTAAAACCTCCCTTGCCTTTTCCCTGTGGCACCGACGCTCTTCTAATTTTATCAATGATACGGAAATTCACGTACAACGCCGTCGTATGGCAGGCTGGCAGGCGACGTTGTCGCATTTGGAATATCTCGGACAATCCACGTTGAATCTCGAATTGGGTTATAAAAGGGGTACCGGCGCATTGGACAGCTTACCCGCGCCGGAAGAAGATTTCGGCGAAGGCAGTGCCCGACCTAAAATTATCACGGCGGATGCGACGTTCAATTATCCTTTCAGTCTGTTTGCACAATCATTCCGTTTTAATACTGCCTGGCACGCTCAATGGAGTAAAACGCCGCTAATTCCTCAGGACAGACTGGATATCGGCGGTCGTTACAGCGTGCGTGGTTTTGACGGAGAATGGACATTGTCCGGCGATAACGGCTGGACATGGCGCAACGAATTGGGTTGGAACGTAGCAAATCTGGGACAGGAGCTGTATGTGGGCATTGACCGAGGCGAAGTTCGCGCTCGTCGTCCGGAGGAGCAACTGGGTCGCAGCTTAGTCGGCGGCGTGTTGGGATTGCGCGGGTCAGTTTTTGGCTTGAACTACGATTATTTTGTTGGCGTACCGATACATAAACCTCAAGGGTTTAAAACGTCCCACGTGGTTACCGGATTTAATTTGAGTTACCGATTCTAATGTCGCGAATTTGCTGAATCGTTTAATTTCACCATATCGGTTTTATGTTTTTTTGAATGTTAATGAAGGGTTTAACATGAACAAATATTGCTATCGGGTTATTTTTAGTCGCAAAAAACAACGTTTCGTGGTCACTTCCGAATTATCAAAAAGCGCCGCTGCTTCTTCCGTCTCGAAAAAAACTAATGAAAATTCGACCGCACTTTTCGTCTTTAGAGGGTGGCAAAACGGATTAAACGCCGGTTTAAGTGCGGTCAATTTCGCCTTGTTTTTGGCACTGGGTTTTGTGTTTATGAGCGAAGCGCAGGCAGAGGATTTAGCTATTCGCGCCGACAAATCCGCGCCCGGTAACCAACAGGCCACCGTTTTGCAAACTGCCAATGGTTTGCCGCAGGTGAACATTCAAACGCCGAGTGCCGGCGGAGTGTCGCGTAATGTGTATTCGCAATTGGATGTAGCGGAAAAAGGGGCGGTTTTCAATAACGCCCGCAAAGCCGTGCAGACTCAATTGGCGGGTTGGGTGCAGGGCAATCCGAATCTAGCGACGGGTGAAGCCAAAGTCATTTTGAACGAAGTAAACTCCAATCAGCCGAGCCACCTGAAAGGATATATGGAAGTGGCGGGGCAAAAGGCGGATGTGATTATCGCCAATCCGTCCGGCATTCATTGTGACGGTTGCGGTGTGATTAACGCGGGCAGAGCCGGCTTCACCACCGGCAAGCCGGAGCTGGAAGATGGGAACTTGAAGGGTTTTAACGTTCAAACGGGCAAAGTGACGGTATCCGGCAAAGGCATGGACACTTCAAGAGCGGATTATACGGATATTATAGCCAAAGAAGTGGAAGTAAAAGGCGGTGTGTGGGCGCAGGAATTGAAAATTACCACCGGACAAAATCGGGTAAGTAGCAGCCACGACGACGTGGTATACGTGGGCGATAAAAACGCGGAAAAAAACAGTGAAAAAATCGACCGCACTTTTAACCCGCGTTATGCGGTGGATGTCAGCGAACTGGGTGGCATGTACGCGGGCAAAATCCGCCTGGTGGATAATGACAACGGGTTGGGCGTGCGCAACGCGGGACATATCGGCGCAACGGCGGGCGAGGTGAAAATCGATAGTCGCGGACAGATTGTCAATCGAGGCACCATCAACAGTCCTCATGATGTGAGTTTAAGCGCGCAAAAAGATATTGATAACTCGGGCAATATTGAAAGCAAACGGGGCAATGTTCAACTCGGCAGCAGTCAAAGCGTTCGACAAAGTGGTTCTATCATCGCGCGTCAGGGCGATACGGATATTCGCATCAAAGGTAAATTGAATCAGTCGGGCGAGACGGTTTCGGGCGGTAAAATCCGAATCCAAGCGCAAAGCGTACAGGCGGAACGATCCGCGTTATTGGCGGCGGGTGTCGAGGTGACGGAATCGGCACAAGGCGTCACGAGAACGTTGTCTTTGCAAGGTAATAACAGCAAGGATTTAGTGATTGACGCCGAAGGGCAAATCGTCTTAAACGGTAAAAATGTTGCCGCCGGAAATATGTCGGTAGCAGGCGCTCAGATAGATTTAAACCACAGCCAAACTGCGGCGAATAATATTGACGCTTCCGCCCGTCAAGGAGATATTCAGGCGAATCGAGCCAACTTGACCGCACGGGAGAGTCTAACATTCGCCACGCCGAAAACCTTATCTGCCCAATACAGTCAGGTGACGGCAAAACAATTTGTTACTCGACAACAGATTTTTGATGTCGAACAAGGTGTTTGGCAGCAAACGGGCAACGGCGATTTTAATCTTCGCGCACAACAAATTAAAAATAATCAGGGTGCATTGATAACACAAGGGACGTTATTGACGGATGCGGATACAATTGAGAATCGTCGGGGCATGATTTATAGCCCGCGATTCTTAGCGAACGCACAAAAGTTGGATAATGAAAACGGAGAGATTTATGCCGACGACATTCATCTGACTAACCAATATTTAGATAACCGAAAAGGGCGGATTTATGCTCGAACTTTTAATGCCTTCAGTCAAAATTTAGATAACCGGGAGGGTGTTCTTGCAGTAACGGATCTCGGATTAACCTCTTCGACTATTCAAAATCAGGCGGTAAGCGGAACAGGTTCATTAATTAACGGCGCAAATCTGACTATTCATGTCGATACGCTAAATAACCAAAATACGAAAGCCACCCAATCCGTTCCGACGCAAGGCATTTTAGCCGGTAACCTGACGATTCGGGCGAATCAACTGAATAATCAACAAGGCGGATTGTATGCGGAAGATAGCCTGAAGACAACGGTTGAGAACGCTTTGGGGAACACACAGGGAGAGATACTTTCCGCCAATTTGGTGGAAATTGCCAGCCGACAAGCGCGGTTGACGGTAGATAACTCGGAAGGGAAAATAGAAGCGGGAAATCGGTTAACGCTGAAGGCTAAAACGCTGGCGCATGAAGGCAGTATCAACACCGGGGGGGATGCAGAGATCGCATTAAAGGACGATTTTACGCTCAACCGAGCGTTTGGTGTAAATGGAAATCTTACTTTCAGTACCGAAGGAAATTTGAAAAACAATACGGTTCTTCGGGTAGGGAATAAAGCGTCAATTTTCGCCGATGCTATTGAGAATGTTGCGAACGGCGAAATATCTGCGACGGATACCGAAATCACGGCGCAAAGCCTGCTTAACCGGGGATTGATTGACGGTTACAAAACCGTTTTAAATGTTACCGAACTGGAAAATAAAGGTACCGGACGTATTTACGGCAATCATCTGGCGATTCAATCGCATCATCTGCGTAATCTGAATGAAACCGTATCTGGTACTACTTCGGCAGGAACTATTGCGGCGCGGGAACGTTTGGATTTAGGTGTAGGCACCCTAACCAATTATAACCATTCATTGATATTAAGCCTGAATAAGCTTTATATCGGCGGTAAACTGGATGCTAATTATGAAGCGACGGGAAATGCGGCATTTATTGATAACGGTAGTGCCGATATCGAAGCGCTTGGTGACGGTGTTATCAACACAACGCGTTTGTGGAATCATGATTTACATCTGGTTTTAGGCAAAAAATATGATTATGAATTCATTCAGCAATATCATTTGCTAAACAGCACGACAGTGTATCGAACCGGGGTAGACGGCACTATGAACTGGAATAATGACAATCGCCATGATAAAAACGCCTACTTTGATTTTTATGATAAAAGCAAAAGCAGTATCGGTTCGCCGGACTGGATTCAGGAAGAATTTACCCGGGAAACCATTACGCCGACCATTGAACACCAGGAACCCGCCAGAATTTCCATCGGTGGCAATCTGGATTTGCGCGGCGACGATTTAACCAATGAAGCGTCCCGTTTTGAAATCGGTCGGCGTTTAACGCTGGGTAATACGGATTTCGTATCGAACCGTCTTAACTCGGATTTAACCGGTGCCGATGGCGTTCAACTGAAAAATATCGATATTGAAGACGATATTATCCGAATCGACCGCGGCATAGCAAAAACAATCGGGGCGGAAAGACATCGTTGCGGTCGGCACCATTGTTGGGGGCATTACGATCACGGCTCCGTTGTGCTGGATAGGGTTTTACCACCGCTTAAGTATTCATTCCGTTTTGTCAGCAATCCGATTGGTCAGGGCATCACGAACAGCGGTACCGATATTGCACAAAAAGCTTATGCTAATCAGGTCAGTCTGACCCAGTTGAAAGTCAACTCGGTCAGCGGTACGCCGACCACGATTAAAACTTCACGGACGGATCTTAGTTTGCCGACGGCAAGCCTGTACCGGATCAACCCGAAGGCAGGGCAATATCTGGTGGAAACCGATTCCCGTTTTACCGATCGCCGTCAATGGCTGAGTTCCGATTATATGCTGAATACCTTACGTACCCAAAATCTGCTGAAACGCTTGGGAGACGGTTATTACGAACAACGACTGGTGAACGAGCAAATCAACCAACTTACCGGACGCCGTTTCCTGGAAGGCTATAGTTCGGATTACGACCAGTATAAAGCGTTAATGGATAGCGGGATTCAGTACGCCCAACGATTCAATCTGATTCCTGGGGTAGCGTTAACGGAAGAGCAAATGCAAAATCTCACCTCGGATATGGTGTGGCTGGTGAAAAAACGGGTCACCCTTGCCGACGGCACGCAAACCGAGGTATTGGCGCCGCAGGTGTATATTGTGGCGCGCAATACGGACGTAGACAGTCAGGGCGCGGTGATTTCCGCCAATGACATTATTATCAACACGCAAGGTAATATCCAAAACGGCGGTATAATTGCCGGTCGGAACCTCACCGGCTTGGCGGCGAATAATATAGAAAACCTCGGCGGACGCTTACAGGGGCGGGATTTATATCTGTTTGCGAAGAACCGGCTGCTGAATGCGGGCGGAGAGCTGAGCGCCGGCAACAGCTTACTGGCGCAGGCGGATAATATTGTGCTTGAAAGCACCGTCACGGAAAGCGAGAAAGTGACGGCAACCCGCGATAAAGCGGGCTTCTCTCGACAGGAAATCGACCGGGTGGCAACGGTCAATGTCGGTGAAGATTCGGGCGGAAACGGTCATGCCGAGTTATTTGCGCGGGAAAATCTCAGCATTAAAGGGGCGAATATCAGTGTGACCGGCAATGCTGCTTTCACGGCGTTAAACCGCCTGAATCTGGGCGGGGTTAGCACGCAAAACCAAGAACATATCGTGCCGAACGCGGATAATTACTATAAGCTGGAGCAAAGCCGGGAGGTTGGCAGTCAAATTAATGTCACGGGTGACAGCCGATTGGCGGGGAAAAGTGCGGTCGATTTAACGGGAGTTTTTTTACACAACGAAGGCGCCCTGCAGATAGCCTCCGAAGGGGACATTCGTGTTCAGGCAAGTAGAAGCCTGGAACGAATAGCCAGCGGCTCGACCAGCAAATCGAAAGGCGAGTTAAGCAGCAGTCGAACCATTAAAAAACACGAACATGATTATGATTTAGCGCAGGGTTCGCAGTTGGATGCGGACCGTATTCAGATTTATTCCGCACAGGGCAATGTAACGATTGCGGGCAGCGATGTGGTGGCGGAAAACGACTTGGCGATATCAGGTAAAAATATTCTGATTCAGGAGGCGGAAAATGCGGTCTATGAAGAAAATTACGAACAAACCAAGAAATCGGGCTTATTAGGTTCAGGTGGAATAGGATTGACTATCGGACAACGCAAAACCACGCTTGAAACCGACCAAACCAAATATTATGCAAGCGGTAGTCAGGTGGGTAGCTTAAACGGCGATGTAAGTCTTACCGCGGATAATCAATACCGCCAGCAAGCCAGTCAGGTAACGGCAGTGGATGGCGATGTGAATATCGCGGGTAAACAGGTAGACATTGTGGCGGCGGATGACCGATATGAAACCAATTACAAACAGACTTATGAGCAAAAAGGATTGACAATATCCGTAACGGCACCGGTGATTTCGGCGATTCAGGCAACGGACAGTGCGTTAGAATCCATGTCCCAAATAGGTAAGAGCGAAAATAGACGTATTAATCTCATGGCGGGTGCGAATACGGCTTGGGATGCGGCTCGCGCAGCCGAAAGTATAGGAAGAGCTATCGCGCCGACACAGGCATTGCTTAACGGTGATATGAAGAATTCAGGTGTCGGTATATCGTTAACATACAGCCAGCAGAAAAACGTCGATAGCACGCATACGCAAGGTTCGACGGCAACGGTGTCTAAAATCAATGCGGGCAAAGCGGTGAATATTGTTGCTAAAGGCGACGAACACGGTTCGGATATTCATATTAGCGGCGCAGACATCAGCGGCAAACAAGGCACCTATTTATCGGCGGATAATGATATTCTCATCAGTGCAGCGAAACAAAGCCATCAGGAGCGAAGTCAAAATAAATCCAACGGGTTTAATGCCGGCGTTTCCGTTACTTATGGACGGAACGGCTTTGCCATGGGCGTGACGGCAGGCGGTAACTACGGCAAGGGATACGGTAACGGTGACGAAGTGACTTACGCATATAGCCATGTAGGTGATAGTGCTAGTCAAACCTTGTTACGGAGCGGACAAGATACTCATATCCAAGGAGCGCAAATTCAGGGCAAAGGAATTAAAGTGAACGCTGAGAATCTGTGGATTGAAAGTTTGCAGGAAACCATGACCTATGAAGGCAAGCAACAGAATATGAGCGGACAAGTCACGGTGGGTTACGGATTCTCCGCTTCAGGTAGCTATAATCGGTCTAAAACGGATGCGGATTATGCCAGTGTGGTGGAACAATCCGGGATTTATGCGGGAGATGAAGGTTACCAAATCGACATCACGCATAATACGGATTTAAAAGGTGCCGTTATCACCTCGACGGACAATGCCGAGACGGCTGGGAAAAATATGTTGTCAACCGGCACCTTAAGTTATGCGGATATTCAAAATTACAGCAATTATGACGCGGAAGGATTTGGTTTAAGCGGTGGTTTTACTGTAGAGGGAGATTTTACGATTCCATTAGGCGGTCGATCAGACAATGGATCCAATACAGATAATATATCTTCAGCAACAGTTGAAACAGATAAAGATAAAAGGGTTGTTCAAACTATTGAGAATATGGGTGGACGCGAAATATCGAAGAATGTAAATAAACAAGATAAAAATGTGGTTGATAACGTACAGTTAAATGGTGTTGCAGGCATCTTTAGTCAAGGTAACTGGGGAATTGCAAAAGCATTATCCTCAGCGGTCTTAGGACAAGTTAGTGATAAAGGTAACCAAACCGGTATGACTAAAAGTAGCATTAATACAAAAAACATCATTATTAGAGACGGAGATGAGCAGCGGAAATTAACCGGTTTAACTACGGAAGAAACGATATCTGAAATAGATAAGGAAAATACACATCGTACAGTAAATAAAGTAAATATAGAGGATATTAAATCCAAAATTGAAAGAGATTTAGATATAAGTCAGGATTTCGTCAATAACTTAAATCAAATAGGAGATAAACTCTATTATGAAGTCGAGAAAAAACAAAACAATATTGTGGTGAAATATAAGTCAGAAAGTTGTACGGATCCAAGTTGCTTACGCACTTTTGAATTGGATATGGACAAAATTAAGAATAGAGAACTGACCAGCGAAGAAGCCCAGATTCTATCAAGAATGTATGTACACGGCATCTTCAATATGACAGATAAAGATCGGATGGAGGGCGGTATTTTATACGGCGGTTCCGATACGCTAAACAATGCGTCGATACTGGTTCGTAAAGCGTATGCGGGCGTGGCGGAGGAATTAACTTATGCTGTCTTTGAACGCATAAGAGCAGGGCTTGATCTTCCGATGATATTCGGCGCATCTAATGCCAGCCGGGATCAGGCGACGATTTGGGATAAGTTAAATCAATACAATCAGGCAAACCCTGTCGATCAAGTTGATTTGAACCATGTTGCGCACAGTCTCGGCGTATCCGGTACGAAAAATGCGATGAACTGGGCGAATTCACAGGATATGAACTTTACTCATCTGAATGCCAATCTAACGGCACTTGGTACGTCTTATCCGATAAACAGCGATATTGAAACCGGTTATTTCGATGCGGCAGCCGGGTTATTCGGAAAAACAAAATTGGATTATTCGATTGCCCCGAGAGATTGCATTGGAACCTGTTTATTAATCGGCAGAACGGCTTCAACGGCGGAAAATACAAAGATTGGGCAACCTCTTATTGATTTATTAACTCATCATGTTTCTTATGTTAAAGATATGACAGCGTTTAAGTTTTATAATCAATATTTATCTCCTGAAGAATATAATTTTAGATTGAATAATCTGAAACAGATTTGGAGTGTTGATGATTATAACGGACCTAAATTTAATACATTAGAGAGTGATAGGTAGGTGAATTTATGAGAATTATATTAATTATTTTTTCTGAATTTATAATTGCTTCATGTTCTACTTATTATCAATTGCATTCTTTAGGTGGTTTATCATCTATGCCATCAAGAAATGCCTGGGTAAGGAATGGGCAATATATTAGTTTTTATGAAATGAAATTATGTAGGGAATATGCAGATAGTTATAAAAATGTAAATGATTATACTCTAAGTTCTAAAATATATTTTGATTGTATTTATCAAAAAGGTTATAGGTTTAAACCGGAAGTGGGATATTGTTCATACTGGAAAGATACTTATATTTGTAAAAATGCTAGTAAGTACAAATAATCTATAATTTTATTTATAGCTGTTGAGAATTTACAAAAGGTTTCTTCAAAAACAAAATTGGATTACTCGATTGTACCGAGAGATTGCATTGGAACTAATTATGAAAAGGTTTATACTTTTATTCTGTTTATTTGGTTGTAGTTCTATTTATCAAGTGAGATATATGGATACATCTTTTGGTGGAGAAAAGAAACAATGGGTAAATTCAAATTATTCTTTTAATGATTTTTCTATTTGTAAAGAAAATGCTAAAAATATTTTGACAGCTAAAGAGAAAGAGATTTTGGGTGATATTAGATCTCCTAAAGATAGTTTTGAACCTGTAATAGAAAAATTCTCACCTGTATATTATGATTGTTTATATAAAAAAGGATATAGATTTAGACCTGAAATAGGATATTGTTCTTACTGGAAGGATAAATATGTTTGCAGAAATAGGAATAAATATTCCAGATAGTTTTTCTTTTACAAGCCTATTTAAACATTATTTATAAATTAAAGCGCAATCAACTTTTAAAAGTTTTTTAAATTAAAAATTGAAAGTTGATTGCGTTTCTATTCCAGATTATTCTCCGGAATAAAGGACGGGATTCCGGCATCACGACAAGTGCGGTCAATACTAACAATATTTTAATCAAGGATGGTGAGAGTCAACATTGGTTATTCGGTGAAAGCTCGGAAGCAACCATTCACAAACTGAATCGGGAAAATCTTCATCAAAGGGTCAATAAAACTGATGTGGAAAAGGTTAAATCGGATTTAGAACGGGATTTAGATGTGGCAACTGCGTTAGTGAAAAACATCTCGGATTCCGGTGACGAACTTTATTACAATGCGGAAAAGAATGAAGACTCCAGTTTTATCGTGAGTAAAAAGACGTCGGATTGCGAACATATTTCCTGTTTAGATATAGAAAACGATAATTCACCGCAATTAAAAGCGTTAATTTACAGTGATGATATTTTAACGGAAGAACAAGCTAAGCTGTTGAGTAAGATTTCCATAGCCGGCATGCTTAATTTTACGCGAGAAGAGAAAGTGGCAAGTGCCATTTTATATGGTGACGACTTAGCTTCTTTAGATGATTTGGGCGTTATTCTGAACAGAGGTAATGCGGGGTATTGGAATGAATTTCTGTATGCCGGTTTTGAACGGTTCAGAGCATGGGTGAATATGCCGATGGTTTTTGGTGCTTCTAATGCCACGAAAGACCATGCACAAATTGTGAAGAAACTAGATGAATATAACGCCTACGCCGCCGCAAACGGCAAACCGCAATATAAATTGCAGGATACGGCACATAGTCTGGGGGTATCGGAGCATAAAAATATGCTGAATTGGTCTGAATATTTAAATCAGGATTACAAAAATACCGAAGTGGATTATTTGCATGCAGGGGGTTCTTACCCGTCGGAAGAGATTGACCATCAGGCAAAAGGCATCTTCAAGGACACAAACACTCGCTATATCGGCGTGGATGGTGACAAGGTTTATTCGGGTATATTGGGCGGTCATTTCATTGGGAATAATAAAAATGCAGTACCGAATAATGGTATTAGTGGTTTAGAGGCACATTCGGAGGCTAATCAGAATATTAATAATTTAAAATTTGTTGATGATAAAGAAACCATTAAATATAAATCAAATATTTTAAATAAAACTCATAATAATGGCGTTAGACAATATAATGTTATAGGGGAAAAACAATGAGAGTGATTTCTTTTTTGTTGTGTTTATTCTTATCAGGATGTATTGATTTATTAACTTACAGAGATAGTTATACTATTGATAAAATGGCTTATTGGGAGCATGTTTCTTCGAAAGAAATAGCATCATTGAAAGTTAGAAACGATTGCTTTGATAAAGTAAATAAAAATAATGAATTTACACAAGATAGATATGGTAAATGTTTATATGAGAAAGGATATAGATTTAAGACTAATAATCTGCTTTATTGTTATCATCGAAAAGAAAAATGTGAAGTCTATGATAAATATAGGAAATAAGTTAAAGGGGGTTTTATTGTATTTATCGGCGTGGATGGTGATTGGGTTTATTCAGGTATATTGGGCGGTCATTTTATTGGGAATAATAAAAATGCAATGCCGAATAATGGTATTAGCAGTTTAGAGGCGCATTCTGAGGCTAATCAGAATATTAATAATTTGAAGTATATAGATAGCGACATTAATCCTCAAGATAGAAATTATGAAATATTACGATATATTTATCCAGATAGTGATGGTGTAAGAAAATTTTATACTATAGGTGAATATAAATGATTAAGAAATTTGTTACATTTTTAAGTTTTTTTTATCGGGATGCATTCTCCTGTATAGAGAAAGTTATAGTCTAGATAAGATGGCTTATTGGGTAAATCCTATTACTCAGGAGATACCGCATAATGTAGGATGTCGCAATATATCGAAGAGAAGTCTGATAAAAAGAAATATACATATATCATATAAAAATATGAGACCTTTTTATGAAGAATTTGGTAAATGTATGCATGATAAAGGCTTTATTTTCAAAACAACAAATTGGTTATATTGTTATCATAGAAAAGAAGAATGTGAGGTCTATGATAAGTACAGAAAGTAAATTAAAAGAAATATTCTAATCTATATATAGTATAAAAGTGCAGTTAATTTTCAGTTTATTTTTAACTAAAACTAGCGAAAATTAACCGCACTTTATTATTTAGTAATACAAGTTTTATCCAGAATATATGTACACGGCATTTTTAACATGACAGATAAAGATCGGATGGAAGGCGGTATTTTATACGGTGGTTCCGATACGTTAAACAATGCGTCGATACTGGTTCGTAAAGCGTATGCAGGCGTGGCGGAAGAATTAACTTACGCTGTCTTTGAACGTATAAGAGCGGGACTTGATCTTCCGATGATATTCGGCGCATCTAATGCCAGTCAGGATCAGGCGACGATTTGGGATAAGTTAAATCAATACAATCAGGCAAACCCTGTCGATCAAGTTGATTTGACCCATGTTGCGCACAGTCTCGGCGTATCCGGTACGAAAAATGCGATGAACTGGGCGAATTCACAGGGAATGAACTTTAATCACTTAAACGCCAATTTGACGGCACTTGGTACGTCTTACCCGATAAACAGCGACATTGAAACCGGTTATTTCGATACGGCAACCGGGTTATTCGGGAAAACAAAATTGGATTACTCGATTGCGCCGAAAGATTGCATTGGTACGTGTTTATTAATCGGTAGGACGGCTTCAACGGCAGAAAATACAAAGATTGGAATACCGTTAGTGGATTTGTTGTTGCATCATACAGTTCCTTGCATAAAGGATAAAGAAGTTTTGGAATTTTATATAAAAGATCAATCAAAACTAAATGAAAAAATAAATGAATCTCAGAAGATTTGGGGGCGGAGTAATAGTGATGAATTCGGTCCGAAATTGAAAACATTGGAGTGATTGCATGAAGTATATATTTTTTCTCTCAAGTATTGTGTTATTAATAGGATGTAGTTCATTTACATTATTACGTAGCCCTAGTGCTAATTCTACGGAGCAATGGAAAAAAAATGAACAATATTCATATAAGGTGATGAGTGATTGTTCTTCATTAGCTAAAAAAAAACTTAATATTGATGAAGCTAAATTTTTTACTGTAGAGAATATAAATACAGGTAGATATAAAAGTATTTCATTGAAATATCAAAAGTATTTATATGATTGTATGTATGATAACGGGTATAGGTTTAAACCCAATATTGGTTATTGTGATTATTGGAGAAACAGTTACGATTGTTTAAATAAAGAATATTATTCTGATTAATCGGAATATATTTTTTAGATAGTGCGGTCAAAATTTCAACTGTTTTTATAAAAAACAAACTGAAATTCCGACCGCACTTTCACGAGACACAGAACACAGCAACGCCAAAGTGCAGCAGTACGACAAAGCGGAGTACGAAGAACGGCTGGAAACGGCGCAGCTTATCGGCGACATCAGCCAGAACCAAATTGATATTCAGTGGACACCGAAAGTGCGGGAAGCGGAAGCTAACCGACAGCAAGCAGAAGCGGTGCTAAACAACCAAAACGCTACGGCAACGGAAAAGGCCGAGGCACGGCAGATTAAAAGTCAGTCGGAGCAAATCATCGCTACTTATGGCAAAGGCGGTGATTATCAGATGGCGGTACGTGCCGTCACTGGCGTACTGCAGGGCCTGGCGACGGGCAATCAAAACGCCGCATGGGTAAACGGCTTATCGCCGTATGCCAATAATCTCATTAAAACCTACACCACCGACGAAAGCGGCCAGGTGAACACTACCGCCAACTTAATGGCGCATGCTATGCTCGGCGCGTTGGAAGCCTATGCCACCGGTAATCATGCGGCAGCAGGTGCGGCTGGAGCAATCACAAGCGAAGTGGCGGCAAAACTTATCACCGAACAACTTTATCACACTGACCCAAGTAAACTCACCGACGACCAAAAGCAGGTAGTGGCCACCCTCAGTCAAGTCACTGCCGGATTAGCCGGTATAGTAACAAGCGACAGCACACAAAGTGCGGTGAGTGCGGCGGAGATTGGGAAACGGGCGGTGGAGAATAATGAATTATTCGGATATTCCGCAGATACGCTCACCGGATTGGCGATGAAAGCCCGAGCGGATGCAGTTATTGCTCCAATAGAACAGCAAGCGAATGAACAGGTTCAGGAAATTGCGACAAAATTAGCTGAATTTGGTGTGGATATGACACCGTTATTAGGCGATGGAAAAGCATTTTATGATGCTGAAGACGGCATTGATTATATCTTAGCGACGATAGGTGTTCTTCCCGGAGCAGATGCTATAACGAAGCCTTTGAAAGAAGCGAAGGATTTGTATCAGGCGGCTAAAAAAGCAGAGTTATTGGGAGATTCTGCTAGTGTATCTAAGTATTTAGAGAAAGCCTTTAAACAGTTAGAACAAGTTAAAGCTCTGGATGTTGATAGTTATAAAAATTTACGAACTCGTTCAGTGGTAGGTGATAATATTGATTTAGATCATATACCATCATTTGCTGCATTAAAGAAATCTAAAGAAAGTGAATTAGGAAGAAAATTGTCTCCGATAGAGGAAAAATCTTTAAGAGATGAGGCTACAGCGGTGGCAGTACCTAAAGATGTTCATATGCAAAGTAGAACATATGCTGGTAGAAATAGTAAAGATCAAATTGTTCATGATGCCAATAACTTATGTCGAGCTCAAGAATGTGATCTTAATAAAATGAGAACTTCATTAATTGAAAAGGGATATAACCCATCTTCTGTTGAAGATGCGATAAATGAAATTATTCAAAGAAATAATAGTAGAGGAATAAAATGAAAAATGTTTCCGGAGATTTAAATACTTTTCTAGAGGCGTTAGGAAAAAAACAAGGGGATAATTTAATATTGAAAGCAATTACTATTATTGCTATGGATTTTGAAATTGAAAATTTTGAATGTGAAAACATTAAAAATACATATTTCCATTTTTATAAACGAGGTGTTGATTTTGTTTTTACTAAAAAAAATGAGTTTGAGTTTCTTGAGTCTATATTTTTTTATCTTAATCAGGTAGATAAATATAGTATTTATCCTTTTGTTAGGGATCTGATCAAAGAATTAGATTATCCCTTTAATAGAAAATCCATTATAGATAATTTGGGAAAACCAGAAAAAGAGTCAGATTCATGGATTAGATATTCTATTAAAAATAAATATATTCACTTCGAATTTAATAGTGATGGAGAAGTTTCTTTAATTACCTTGTTTATTGAAATTTAAGACATATGGACAGAGATAACGCGATAAAAACGGCTGTTGGTCGATGAAGTGCAACGGTATGATAAAGCGAACTACGAAGAACTGCTGGAAACGGCGCAGCTTATCGGCGACATCAGCCAGAATCAGATTGACATTGAGTGGACACCGAAAG
>NZ_JARQTO010000007.1:0-62418 GCF_029577735.1 Exercitatus varius
TCAAACGTAAAGAAGTGGCACGCGTAAATATGACGCCGCATCCGGTGGAATACGAATTGTATTATGCTTAATTAATGCGTCATCGCCGATAAAATAAAGTGCGGGCAAAAAACGTTGATTTTTTTGCCCGCACTTTTTGTTTACCGACGCGCTTATCAGGCTATGCCCACCATTTGGCTGCCAGACGATCGGTGGCAATCGCCGCGCCCATTGCCAGCGTCAGCGGCATGAACACTTCCGCGTTGCTGCGGGTGAGTTCCGCCAGAAAAACCATGGCGGTAAACGGCATTTTCTGCATAATGCCCAAAAACGCGCAGGCACCGATAATGGCGGCACCTTCCGTGGAAAGCGACGGAAACAGTGCGTTCCAGCCGATAGCCAGACTATAAGCAAAGGTACTGCCCAGCATCATAGAGGGCGTGATCAGCCCGCCGTACGCGCCCGCCGCCAGGGCAAGCCATACCGCAAGCCATTTTAACGCCATGAGTTGCAGACTTTCCGACCAACCGATCATTTCGCCGAAAGTCAGTTGATTACCGGCTTTGCCGTTGCCGAGAATTTCGGGTTGATAGATAGAAATAAAACCGATAAGGCTGAACAACAGCACGGCGACGGGAATCAGGCGTTTGTCCGTGCGCGCTAAAAACGGCAGGCGTTGGGTGGAACGACGAAATCCCCGCACCACAAGCGCGGTCAGCATGCCGATAAGCGCGGAAAAAAGCAGTAATGACGTGTTAACCGGAAACGGCGTAACCTGGCTATATTGCACCAAATCGCCCAGAAAAAAGCGCGAGACACAAGTGGAAATCACTACCGTAATCAAGGCGGCGCCCAATGCACGCAGATTGACGCTGAGCACCATGGTTTCCAGAATGAAAATCGTGGAAGCGAGCGGCACGTTATACACCGCCGTCAAACCCGCACCGGAAGCGCAGGCGAGCAGTAATCTGGCGTCACCGTCGTTCAAGCCGGCTTTTCTTACCCATGCGCTGCCGAATGCCACGGACATTTCGCGCGGCGCCACTTCGCGCCCCAACGGCGAACCCAATCCCACGGTGACGATTTGCAATAAAGCGTGGCCGACGGTTTTGAAAAACGGCACGCCTTGTTGCGGATTGTCCAATCCCTGCTTGATACTTAACAATTTTTGACCGTAACGGTGAACGGCGTACCAGCCGATTCCCGTCAGCATGCCGCAAAATGTGAGAACAAGCCAACGGCGTTCGGCGGAACTTTGCAGCACGCCTTCGCGAAACGACAGATTTTCGCCGTTCAAGCCGTAACCGAAAGCGAAATGCTGAATGCCGTGCAGAATATAAGTGAGCGAAGTGCCGAGCAACCCGGCGATGAGACCGATATAAACGAGCGAAAGATAGAAACGGAAATTAAGTTTTGTCATGTACGATGAATTGTAAGAACAAACGGCGTGACGTCGGTTGGCAGACGAATCGCGCTGAAAAGTGCGGTCAAAAAAATGAAAGAATTTTTATAGGAAATGCCGACAAGCTTGCTATCTTCCGGATTGTCGGCAATATCGAGGTTCAAAAAACTTTCGTTTTTTTGACCGCACTTTTAATGGAATTAAAATTTATACGGCGCGGGTGCCTAATTGGAAAATCACGCATTCCGCCTGGCAGCTGAACGTGAAATCGGCGGTTAAACGGAAACCGCCTTCCGTCTCGCTGATTTCGCTTTGAATTTGACAAGGCTCGGTTTCGGTATCGCGCGCTTTTTGGGTTAATTTCGCCAACGCCGCTTCCGCTTCCGCCCGAGTCGGATACGCTTTATCGAAAGTCGCTTTTAAATCGCTGTTATCCAGAATGGAACCCACGTCAAGCGTGTTGCAACCGACGCATTCAACGGGTTTATCGTTTTTCATAAATGATTATCCTATAAGTTGTTAACCGATGGGTGCACTTTACCCCCAAACGGCGCGCTAAGCAACCTTCGGCGTTGAGATTGTCGTATTTAATAGGAAATGAAAATCGTTAATTGTAAAAGCGATAGTTTTTTTCTATTTAAGTTATTCGAAAGAACGATTATGAAAATGAGCCGTGCGGTATATAATGAAGCCAACAAAGCAAAGAAGTGATAAAAAAGAGAAGGAGAAGATTATGTCAAACAAAATGAATTATCCGGTTTTAACTTTAACCGAAAAATCAAAGGCTTTAACGGCGGATGTCAATAAAAATGCCGCTCATACCGTTCCCGGTTTGGAAGTGAAAATCGGTCATTCCATTGCGGACGCGTTGCAAATGCGGTTGCAGGGTTTGAACGAATTGCAATTAATTTTAAAACATGCCCATTGGAATGTGGTGGGGCCGCAATTTATCGCCGTACATGAAATGTTGGACGAACAGGTTGCCGAAGTGCGCGAATTCGTGGATGAAATCGCCGAGCGTATTGCCGCCTTAGGCGTTGCGCCGAACGGTTTGCCGGGCAATCTGGTGGCGACCCGCCAAACCCCGGAATATCCGTTAGGTCGCGCTACCGCGCAGGATCATTTGCGTATCATCGACAAATATTATACGCACAACATTGAATCTCACCGCTTCGTGTTGGAACATTTCGGTGAATTGGATCCGATTAGCGAAGATTTGCTGGTGGCGCAAACCCGGGCGTTGGAAAAACTGCATTGGTTTATCCGCGCGCATCTGGATAACGGAACCGGCAATCTGTAAAGGCTGAATTAAGTGCATTCAAAGTGCGGTCGTAAAAAACGTTGATTTTTTTGACCGCACTTTTTTGTTGCCGCGGTTTTTTGTTACAATAGCCGGCGTTTTTTATTCATCAGGATTCATTGTGAACGTTAAGAAATCGGTGACCACGCGCATTGCCCGCTATCTGATTACGGTAATTATTTTTGCCGGCATTATGACTACTTTTGCGCTCGGCATTATGGTGAGTAACCGTTCCGACGCCGAACAAATTAACGTATCGGGTTCGTTGCGTTATCAAAGTTATCGCATTCTGCATAATCTGAGAAATTACCCGAATTTGTTGTATCAGGATTTACGCGAGTATCGCAAATCTCTGCATTCGCTGTCTTTAAGTCAAATCGACACGCAGATTTTGGTGCCGAAAGAGCTGAAAAGCGCCTATCATGACCTCATCGCGAGCTGGGGCAAAATGGAAAAAATCGCCTTAGAGCGGGATATGAACGCCTATGATGCGAATTTGGCCGATTATGTTTCGCAGGTGGATCGCTTCGTGTTTGCGCTGCAGCGCTTTGCCGAGCGAAAACTGATTATTACCAGCGTGGTGATTGTGGTGTCCATGCTGTTGATTATTGCGCTGGTCGCCAGTATTACCGCGTTTGTTAAAAAACAGGTGGCGGCGCCGTTGCAGCAATTAACGCGCGCCAGCGTGCAGGTTCAAATGCGCAATTTCCAGCATGTTCCGCTGGATGTGAATCGTTCGGACGAGCTGGGAAATTTGGCGCAGGCGTTCACTCAAATGTCTTCCGAACTGAGCAAAATTTATTCCAATCTGGAAGAACGTATCGCGGAGAAAACTCAAAAACTCACGCAAACCAACCGTACTTTATCTATGTTGTATCATTGTTCGCAGGCGCTTTCCGGCATGGATACGAACAGCGAACATTTACGTGGCGTGATGAAAAATGTGATGTTGACGGAGCATTTGCGCGCGTTGGAATTGGTGCTGATCGCCGATGACACTCATATTTTGCTGGGCGAGCCGAGTGAAAATTTCAACTGGCAATCGGTGGATGTAGGAGACGACAACAATCGTATCGGCGAGTTACGCTGGCAGACAGGCTTGCCTTGCCCGGATCCGCGCACGCTGGAAAATATCGGGCAAATGTTGGGACGATCGCTGTATTTCAGCCAAACGCAACGTCAGCAACAACAGCTGTTATTGATGGAGGAACGTTCCATTATCGCCCGCGAACTGCACGATTCGCTGGCGCAGGTGTTGTCTTATCTGCAAATTCAGTTAACTTTGCTGAAACATAATTTGAATAAAGATGCGCCGGATGCAAAAAGCAAAAGTCTGGCCATTATCCGTGATTTCGAACAGGCGTTAACCGGCGGTTACACTCAGCTGCGGGAATTGTTGGCGACGTTCCGGTTAACCGTGCAGGAAGCTAATTTGAAACTGGCGCTGGAACAGGTTATCGACAGCCTGCGCAACCAAACCTCTATTCGGATGCGTGTGACTTGCAGTTTGCCGTCGCACGTGTTTAACGCTCAACAGTTGGTGCACGCTTTGCAGATTGTGCGCGAAGCCGTGTTAAATGCCATTAAACATTCAAAAGCCAATCTGATTGAAGTGATTGCGCATACCAACGAAGACGGCGAGCAGGAAATTATTATTCGTGACGACGGCGTCGGTATTCCGAGTCTGGACGAACCGGAAGGGCATTACGGCTTGCGGATTATGGAAGAACGCAGTCGTCAGTTGAATGCGCAATTAACCATTAAAAACCGCCCGACCGGCGGCACCGAAGTTTGCATAGTGTTGTAAAAATGAAAATCAGAACTGCAAAAGAACAGGATTTGCCGCAAATTGTGGCGATTTATAATCAGGCGATTCCTTCACGCCGTATTACCGCCGATTTGACGCCTGTAACGGAACAAGGGCGTCGTCCGTGGTTTGAAGCGCATCTGAACAGCCGGCGCCATCCGATTTGGGTGCTGGAAAGTGCGGTAGAAAAAAACAAAGTTTTTGGCTGGTGTTCCTTTTCGCCGTTTTATGATCGCGCCGCATTTGACCAAACCGTGGAAATCAGCGTTTATCTGGATCAATCCGCAAAAGGCCGCGGCTACGGTTCGCAGGCGGTTCGGTTTTTGCAGGCGCAGATGGAAGAATTGGACGTACATACTTTGATGGCGTATGTGATTGAGGAAAATCACGTAAGCCGCAAAATGTTCGAAAAACAAGGCTTCCGCCAATGGGGGCGCTATCCGAACATCGCTAACATGGGCGACAGCTTACAGACTTTTTTGATTTATGGTTATCAGAAGTCGGTGGAATAGCTGACCGTTTTTTAGTTATCCAACGAAAGGCGTGATGACAAACGCCTTTTTGTCGTCGCTTACAGCAACGGGCTGACCAGGCGCACGATATTTTCTACCAGTCCCCACCATTTTTGTCGGTAGAGCCAGTCCACTTCGTCGATATAGCGGCTGTCGGCTAAATATTGCTGTTGCAACGCGGCGATTTGCTCGGTCATGTTTCGGTTGTAAATGGCCAAACTGATTTCAAGATTCAGAAAGAAGCTGCGCATATCCATGTTAACGGTGCCGAACAGGCTGAAATCGTCATCAATCACCAGCGTTTTGGCGTGTAATAATCCCGCGTTAAATTGGGCGATTTTAATGCCGTGCTTGAGCAATAACGGGAAATAAGCCCGCGAAGCGTAACGTACCATGAAGGAATCCACTTTTTCCGGCAAAATCAGGGTGACGTCCACGCCGCGGCGGGCGGCGGTGGTAAGCGCGATAAGCAAGGGCTCGTTCGGGACAAAATACGGCGTGGTAATGACGATTCGTTTGGTGGCGGAATGGATGGCGCATAGAATGGTTTCGTAAATAATGCTTTCATCCTGTTCGGGCGCGGAAGGAATGACCTGAGTGGTGATGTTGCCCGTCGGCGTCGGAATTGCCGCTACGTCCGTCTGTTCGTAACGAAGCAGATAGCTTTGCACCAGTTGCAGGTTTTCTTCGCTTTCAACGGCGATGTCAGCATACAGTACGGCGGCCATTTCCAATACCACGGCGCCGGTGCAGCGCATCATCACGTCCACCCATTCGCCCACGCCGGAATCTTTTTTGAAATAGCGCGGATCAATCAGATTAAAGCTACCGGTGTAACCGATGTAATAATCGACGACCAGAATTTTACGGTGATTACGCAGATCGTTGCGGGTATAAAGGGTGCGTAATAAACTGATGGGCAGGGAAGATTGCACGAACACGCCGGCTAATTGCAGTTTAGTGTGCCATTGGCTGCGAAAAAAGCGACCGCTGCCGATGGCGTCGGCCAATATCACACAACGTACACCGCGTTGTGCGGCGTCCAGGACGGCCTGCAACAGCGCATCGATCCTGCCTTCCGGCTCGATAATGTAGAAAGCCAGCAAGCAGCTTAATTTGGCTTGCCGAATATCGTCGATCATGGCGTTGATGATGTCATCGGTAGAGGTGAGCAATTGCATGTCGTTATGCTGATTGGCGCCCAGACCGGTGGCTTTTTTTACCATTTTTTCAATTCCCTGATGGGATTTCGGCAGTTGTGTGTCCGTGCTGAAGTGTTGTTCGTCCGTTAGATAATCCGATGCGAAGTTTTGGTAGAATTGGGTCATTTCCGACGTCCGGGCTAAACGCCGTCTGCCGATCCGGGTTTCGCCCACCAGCAAATAGGCAATAACGCCCACCATGGGAAACGCCAGCAAAATCACCAGCCAGGCGAAAGCCGAACCCGTATTGCGTTGACGGTATAACACCCGAACGGCGCAGGCAACCACAACGGTAAAGTGAAGCGCCAATAGAACTTCACTCCAGGTTAACGAAAATAACATATTCTTTCCTTCATCTGTAAAATCCGCGTTATTCCAGGGAAAAATGCAGTTCTACCGGATTGTGATCGGAACTGCGTAACGATTTACTTTGCGCGGAATGCACGATAATGCCGCGGGTAAACACATTGTCCAGAGGATAACCGAAAGCTTTAATCCGTTCGTCCGGCGAAAAATGCACGGCGGTCAGGCCTAAGGAACGGATTAACGCCTGCAACTGTTCGGTACGGTTTTTACTCCAGGCATTGAAATCGCCCGTTAACACCACGGCGCCGTGATGCCGTTCAACCAGCTGTTTTAACGTTTCCAGTTGGTATTGATAGGCGGTTGTTTTCCATTCGAAATTAACCAAATGTACGTTAACGATTAACAGCGATTGCGTTTCCACCGCAAACTGCATTGCCGCCATGACCTTCGGCAGGCGCAGCCAGGGTTCGGGTTGTGCGTTAACGCAATAACGTTCGGCCGCCAAATCGGATAAATTCAATACGCCCGTTTGTTGGTGGCGGAATTGAAACGCCAGCGTATGTAATACGGTTTGAAATTGCGGAAACGTCTGCGGAATGCGCTGTAAGGTGGTCGCTTCCTGCAGCAAAACGAACTGTTTGTCTTGCGCCAGATTCAGCAAATCCCGTTGCCATCCGTTATCCGCGCCTTTGTGAATATTCCAGCTCAGCAAGCGGAATTCGCGCATGGGCACGGTTTCGGCGCGAAGATTCTGATAACATTGCCAGCGGGTAATATTTTTATCTTTGACTTTCTCAAACACTTGTTCCTGCGGATGTTGAAACAGCACTTGCGGTGTTTGATAAAGAGTCAGATTTTTGGTTAAAAACATAGTGACGCTGCCGAGTAAAAGCGTAATAACTAAGAATAATGTGCGTTTTTTCATCTCGTGCACAAGTTGATAAATGATGCCCATCTTAGCAATAAACGGCGCAGTTGTTCAAATTTTTACCGATCACCGGGCCTGAGCGACAAAAAGTGCGGGCGATTTTTGCCGAGTTTTTTAAAAAACTTCGGTATTGTGTAGCAGTTGCAACAAGAATTAAGGCTGTTGTGCAAATACTATACAATACCGAAAAACTTGCAAAAAATTGACCGCACTTTTGCGATAAAAGCGATGAATAAATATCGCCTAACCCGTGTTACGCATACCCGCGGCGATACCGGTAATGGTGATCATCAGCGCTTGTTCGATATCCGGATTCGGATGTTCGGGATCCGCCCGCAGACGACGCAGCAATTCCACTTGCAATAGATTCAGCGGGTCGGTGTAGACGTTGCGCAGCGCGATGGATTCCGCCACCCAAGGCAAATCCGACATTAACTGATCGCCTTTGCCGGAAAGCCGTAAGACGGTGGCGATATCTTCGTTTAACTGTTTACGCAGCGATTCGCCTAAATACCAAAGTTCTTTTTTCACTAAACGTTGGTCGTAATATTCGGACAGCCAGCTGTCGGTTTTGCTGAACACCATTTCCAGCATGCCGATGCGGGTATTGAAAAACGGCCAATGGTTGCACATTTCTTCAATTACCGCCGCTTTGCCGTTTTCCATCGCCTGACGGATGGAGGCGCCGGCTCCGAGCCAGGCGGGCAGCATCAGGCGGTTTTGCATCCAGGCGAAGATCCAGGGAATGGCCCGCAGGCTTTCCACGCCGCCATGAGGATTGCGTTTCGCCGGGCGGGAGCCTAAAGGCAGTTTGGCCAGCTCTTGTTCCGGCGTTGCACTGCGGAAGTAAGGCACAAAATCCTTATCGCCGCGCACCACATTGCGGTAGATTTCGCAAGAGGAAACGGCAAGTTCGTCCATCACCCGACACCAGCTGGCTTTCGGTTCCGGCGGCGGCAGAAGGTTGGCTTCAAGAACGGCGCTGGCGTAAAGATCCAGGCTTTCTGCGGCGATAGCCGGTAAACCCAGTTTGAAGCGGATCATTTCCCCTTGTTCGGTCACTCGTAAGCCGTTTTTCAGGGAACGGGGCGGTTGGGACAATAATGCGGCGTGGGCCGGTGCGCCTCCGCGTCCTACGGTGCCGCCGCGACCGTGGAAGAGGGTGAGTTCGATGCCGGTTTGTTCGCAAAGTTTGACTAAGGCGTCCTGCGCGCGGTATTGCGCCCATGAAGCCGCCATCATGCCCGCATCTTTAGCGCTGTCGGAATAGCCGATCATGATCATTTGACGGTTGTTGATGACGCCGCGATACCAGCCGACGTTAAACAGTTGCGTCATCACTTCTTCGGAGGCGTCCAGGTCGTCCAGGGTTTCAAATAGCGGAACCACCGGCAAATGATATGAAATGCCCGCTTCTTTCAGTAATAAATGCACCGCTAAAACATCGGAAGCGGTTCTTGCCATGGAAATAATATAGCAGGAAATAATGCCTTCCGGTTGTTCAGCAATCACTTTACAGGTGTCTAAAATTTCCCGGGTTTGTTCCGAAGGCGTCCAGTTATGGGGAATTAACGGGCGGCGAGAACTCAATTCGCGAATCAGGAAAGCCTGTTTGTCGTCTTCGGTCCATTGGCTGTAATCGCCCAAGCCGATGTAACGGGTAATTTCGCCGATGGCGTCGCTGTGGCGGGTGCTTTCCTGGCGGATATCCAGACGCGATAAGGTAACGCCGAAACAACGAACGCGACGCAACGTATCCAGCAATAATCCGTTGGCAATAATGCGCATACCGCAGGCGGTTAAGGATTGATAACAATCGAAAAGAGGTTGCCAGAGTTGTTGGTCTTCGCAGATGATTTCATCCTGTTTAAACGGCGGAATGCGACCCGCAAGCACGTCGTTGTAATAATCCAGGGTGTTTCTTAATTTGGTGCGCAGGCTTTTTACCACCACGCGGTAAGGTTCCAAGTGATCGCCGTATTTTTCCCGGAATTCCTCGGTACATGCCGTCATTGACAACTCGTCGCAAAGCGCCTGAATATCGGTTAAAAACAAATCCGCCGCTTTCCAGCGAGCAAGTTGCAGCGTTTCCTGCGTAATTTTGGCGGTAACGAAGGGGTTGCCGTCGCGGTCGCCGCCCATCCAGGAAGAGAAGCGTACCGGGGTAAGATCCACCGGCAAGGCGTAATTTAAATGTTCGACGGTGGCATCGTTAAGTTTGCGGATAAAGGCGGGCAAGCCTTCCCATAAACTGTTTTCGATGACGGCAAAACCCCATTTGGCTTCTTCCAGAGGCGTCGGTCGATTGGTACGGATTTCATTGGTATGCCAGGCTTCGGCGATAAGGCGAAGTAATTGATATTCAATATTTTTTTGTTCTTCAGTCGTTAAGTCGGTATGATCCAGTTGTGCCAGACATTTGTTAATTTCAACCTGTTTATGCATTAATGAACGGCGGGTGACTTCCGTCGGATGAGCGGTGAGAACGAGTTCAATCAGCAATTTTTGCACGGTTTTTATAATTTCGTCCTGAGAAATATGTTGCTCTTTCAAACGGGCAAACAACGCCGCCGTGGAACGTTCTGCGGAAACTTTATCTTCATGGGAGCGAGACATGGTTTGATATTGTTCCGCCACGTTGGTCAGATTCAGAAACTGGCTGAAGGCGCGGGCAACCGGAATGATATTGTCCGTCGAAATATTGGAAAGCGTGTCTAATAATGCCGCCCGGGCCTTGTCGTCGCCGCTGCGGGAATTGCGCGATAATATGCGGATATTTTCAATCAGTCCGAGAATATTGTCACCCTGCGCCTCCTGAATGGTTTCGCCCAAAAAGCGCCCCAGCATGTTGATGTTGTTACGCATCATCAAATATTCTTCTGTCATAAGAGTCCTCCGAAAAATAAAAAATTTTTGAGGTATTTATACCTGCGATGGGGTAGGTATAAACAAAAGTTATGTGAAGATCAAATGATATTTCCGATAAATGGGGAAAATTAAAAAATATGCTTTTAAATTAGTTGTTATTTAAAAATATAGGTGAATTTTTAGAGGAATTCTTAGCAAAAACGTGAAAGCCAAAACGGTAAATTAATTTGAAAATATTGTTTCCGGGGATTGAAAAAACTATAAAAAAATGACCCGCACTTTATCAAATGGGTTTGCTTCTTTGACTTTCGGTGCGGATCAACTTTTTGCTTGTTCCCGTTAATTTTAGAGGAACATGTTGGCAAATAACAAACCAAAGCAGATGCTGAAGAACATGCTGAGCAAGCCCGGAATCATAAAGCTGTGGTTGAAAATATATTTACCGATTCGAGTGGTACCGGTGGTATCAAAGTCGATTGAGGCAATGATCGGACCATAGTTAGGAATGAAGAAATAACCGTTTACCGCAACAAATACCCCGATAAGCACTGGCGCAGGAATACCCAAACCGATACCGAGCGGGAACAGAGTGGCAACCGTAGCCCCTTGGCTGTTTACCAGTACGGATAACGCAAATAAAGCGAAAGCGAAGGCCCATGGTGCGGTATGTACTAATTCGGATACCATTTCTTTAACTTCGGTCATATGCGCTTGCATTAACGTGTCGCCCAACCATGCGATACCGAAGATGGCGATAACCGCGCGCATACCGGCGTGGAACACGGATCCTTTGGTGATTGCGGTGCCGTCCGGTTTACAGAAGAAGATGATAAGCGCGCCGATTGACAACATGACGATTTCAATGGTGTGCGCCATACCCATCGGTTTGCCGTCAAAGACCGGGCGTAATGACGGTATCGCACCCATTAACACAACCAGTAACGCGCCTAATAAGAATAAAGAAACGGAGATTTTAGCGCTTGAAGTGATTTCAATTTCCTCAGGATTGCTGTCTGCGTGAATGGATTTTACGTATTCCGGATCTTGCAAACGTTTTTGGTATTCCGGATCGTCTTTTAATTCTTTACCCATTTTATTTACAAAAATACAGGCTAAAGCGATACCCAATACGGTTGCCGGCATAGTCACCGAAAGCACGTTACCCAATGTGATGCCTTGCGGTTCAAGGTAAGCGACGACCGCAACCACGGCGGCGGCAATCGGACTGGCGACAATGGCGAATTGCGAAGCGATAACCGCCATAGAAAGCGGACGTTCGGGACGAACGCCGTTGTGGCGGCTGACTTCCGCGATAACCGGTAACACGGAATAAGCTACGTGACCGGTTCCCGCCAATACGGTGAATGTCCAGGTTACCGCCGGTGCCATAAAGGTAATGTATTTCGGATTACGGCGCAGAATGTTGGTTGCGATTCTGATCATATAATCTAAACCGCCGGCCGCCTGCATAGATGCCGCGGCGGCAACTACCGCCATAATCATAAACATTACGTCAATCGGCAAACCGGCGGGTTTCAGCCCGAATCCGAAGGATAAGATAGCCAGCCCTAAGCCGCCGAATACACCCAAACCGATACCACCGACCCGTGCACCCACCAGGATACAGAGCAATACGATGGCAAATTGGATTATAAACATTGCAGTCATAATTGTTCTCCATAAAAGTAATAAAAAGTAAACCGCACTTTTTTAGTCTGAATATCAGTTTTGTTCATTTTGTGAACAGCTTTAAATCAGGGATCTAAAAATTTCCGATAATATACCGCTAAATAGTAAGGATTTAAACCTTAAAATTTTTAATAGCTCAAATAAATATTTGTACGATCAAACACTTATTAAAATTTGATCCAGATCACATTTTTGCGGAATAAAAGCCGTTATGATTTATCGCGTCAACAATCTGACCTAACGCAAAAATTGAGGATTAATTATGAAAAACGTACGTGTTGAAGTGGATTTATTGGGTGAACGCGAAGTATCAAATGACGTATATTGGGGAATTCACACCTTAAGAGCGGTGGAAAATTTTAACATTTCCGATCATTGCATCTCCGACGTGCCTGAATTCGTGCGCGGAATGGTCATGGTGAAAAAAGCCACCGCGCTGGCGAACGGCGAATTGGGCGCTATTCCGAAAAAAGTCTCCAAAGCTATTGTACAGGCTTGCGATGAAATCCTGGTAAACGGACGTTGTATGGATCAATTCCCGTCCGATGTGTACCAGGGCGGCGCCGGTACATCCGTGAATATGAATACCAACGAAGTGGTGGCGAATTTAGCCTTAGAAATTCTAGGTCATCAAAAAGGCGAATATAACATCGTCAATCCGATGGATCACGTGAACGCCAGCCAATCTACCAACGACGCTTACCCGACCGGTTTCCGCATTGCAGTGTATAACAGTATTATGAAACTGGTTGAAAAAATCGAGTATTTACAACAAGGTTTTGACAATAAAGCGACGGAATTCGCCAATGTACTGAAAATGGGCCGTACTCAGCTGCAAGACGCCGTGCCGATGACCGTCGGACAAGAATTCAAAGCTTTCGCGATTTTACTTGAAGAAGAAGTGAAAAATCTGAAACGTACGGCGGAATTATTGCTTGAAGTGAATTTAGGGGCGACGGCAATCGGTACCGGTCTGAATACGCCGGAAGGTTATCGCGAATTGGCGGTGAAATATTTGTCCGAAGTCACCGGGTTGCCTTGCGTCAGTTCCGAAAACCTGATTGAAGCCACTTCCGACTGCGGTTCTTATGTAATGGTGCACGGTGCGCTGAAACGAAGTGCGGTCAAAATTTCGAAAGTTTGTAACGACTTACGTTTGCTTTCGTCCGGTCCGCGTGCGGGGTTGAATGAAATTAATCTGCCTGAATTGCAAGCGGGTTCTTCCATCATGCCGGCTAAAGTAAATCCGGTGGTGCCTGAAGTGGTCAATCAAGTGTGCTTCAAAGTGATCGGTAACGACACTACCGTCACCTTTGCTGCGGAAGCCGGTCAGCTACAATTAAACGTTATGGAACCGGTAATCGGCCAAGCTATGTTCGAATCTATCGAGATTCTTGCCAACGCTTGCGTAAACTTGCGCGATAAATGTATCGACGGCATCACGGTAAACAAAGAAATCTGTGAAAATTACGTGTTTAACTCTATCGGTATCGTGACTTATCTGAATCCGTTTATCGGTCACCATAACGGGGATATCGTGGGTAAAATCTGTGCTCAAACCGGTCGCAGCGTACGCGATGTGGTATTGGAAAAAGGCTTACTGACCGAAGCGCAGCTAGACGATATTTTATCCGTTGAAAATCTGATGAAACCGACTTACAAAGCCGCGCGTTTTACCGATGAAGACTAATTCGCAGTGAAAACTCATTCACAGGAAAAATAGTTATGCAATTGAAAAAATTAACGTTAGCGACCTTATTGGCATTATCGGCATTTTCCGCTTCTGCCGCGGAGTTGCCTAATCTGACGGTACTTGCCACCGGCGGCACTATCGCCGGCAGCGGTGAAAGCGAAGTGAGTTCCGCCTATCAAGCCGGGCAGTTGAATATCGATACCTTATTGAACGCGGTACCGGAAATTAAAACGCTGGCAAATGTAAAAGGCGAACAGGTAGTGAAAATCGGTTCGCAGGACATGACCGATGACGTCTGGTTGAAACTGGCGCGTACCATTAACAGTCAATGTGGCTCGACGGACGGTTTTGTGGTGACGCACGGTACGGATACCATGGAAGAAACCGCTTATTTCCTCGATATGACGGTGAAATGCGAAAAACCGGTGGTGATGGTGGGGGCAATGCGCCCGGCAACTGAAAAGAGTGCGGACGGTCCGTTGAATCTTTATAACGCGGTTGTCGTTGCGAAAGATAAAAAATCCGCAGGACGCGGAGTGTTGGTGGCGATGAACGACGAAGTACTCGGCGCCCGCGATGTGACCAAAACCAGCACGACGGCGGTACAGACTTTCCATTCGCCGAATTTCGGTACTTTAGGTTATGTACATAACAGCAAAGTGGATTACGAACGTTCGCCTGAAAGCAAACATACCGTTGATACGCCGTTTAATGTGGATAATCTGGAAAAATTGCCGAAAGTGGGCATTATTTACGCTTATTCCAATATGCCTGTAGAACCGCTGAAAGCCTTGCTTGATGCGGGTTACGAAGGCATTGTGGTAGCCGGCGTGGGTAACGGCAATATGAATAAAGCGAATCTGGATCTGTTGGCGGAAGCGGCTAAAAAAGGCGTGACGGTGGTGCGTTCGTCCCGCGTACCGACGGGTTATACCACTCGCGATGCCGAAGTGGACGACAGCCAGTACGGCTTTATCGCTTCCGGTACGCTGAATCCGCCAAAAGCGCGCGTATTGTTGCAGTTAGCCTTAACCAAAACCAAAGATGCGGCGAAAATCCAGCAATATTTTGAGGATTTCTAAATTTGTCGAAAAAGCATTGCGTTTTTATTCGCTGTCCTTAGAAGAATTGCCTCCGACCGTTGGCAAAGTTAACGTTTAAAAAAACGATGCGTTTTTTGACCGCACTTGAATCAAAAACACCCGACAATTACAATGTCGGGTGTTTTTTTATAGGAATGGTTATGAAGAAAATTAAAATTCTGTTTGTCTGTCTGGGCAATATTTGCCGTTCGCCCATGGCGGAATTTATGATGCGGCACAAAGTGGAAAAAGCGGGCTTAAGTGATGTTATCGAAACGGACAGTGCGGGCACTTCCGGCTGGCATGACGGTAGCGATATGCATTGCGACACGGCGGATATGCTGGATTTACATAAAATAGACAGCGCCGGTTTTGTAAGCCGCAAAGTGAAATTGGCGGATCGTAATAATTTCGACTATATCGTGGCGATGGATCAGCAGAATCTGCGAGATTTGCAAACGCTGTTCGGCGGAAAATCCGATAAATTGTTCGTCATTGCCGAGTTAGTGCCCGATCTGCAATACGACCATATTCCCGATCCTTGGTATACCCGTAATTTTCAGGAAACCTATCAGTTGCTGGATGTTTGTTGCGATGCCTTGCTGGAAAAAATCCGGCGTGAGCATAAACTTTAAAAATGCCGGGCGGATCACATTTTTTACGATGAAAATCGGGTAACATAAAAGCCTATCCTAGAGATATTCTCTTTTCTTCTTTGACTTATCAGACAGGAGTACAGCTTATGTTTCCGGAATTCCGCGATTTGATTACCAAATTAAAAACCGAAGATGCGCATTTTGCCCGTCTGTTTGAAAAGCACAACGAGCTTGATCACAAAATCAAAAATATTGAAGATCATATTGAAATAGGTACGCCGAGCGAAGTGGAAATGCTCAAAAAGGAAAAACTGAAACTGAAAGACGCCATGTATGCCATTTTAAAAAGAGCCGCATAAATACGGTCGAAAGGTTGCATTCGGGGGCGTATAAGCTAGAATGAGCGAACTTTATTCAAACAGGTTGTTTTTATGTTAGATATTGTTTTATACGAACCCGAAATTCCGCAAAATACCGGCAATATTATCCGCTTGTGCGCCAACACCGGTTTTCGCCTACATTTAATCGAACCTCTCGGTTTTACCTGGGATGACAAGCGTTTGCGTCGTTCCGGGCTGGATTACCATGAATTTGCCGAAATCAAACGGCATAAAACATTCGAACAGTTTTTAGCCGACGAAAAACCGAAACGTTTATTTGCTCTGACCACCAAAGGCGGGCCGGCTCACAGTGAAGTGCGGTTCGAATTGGGCGACTTTTTGATGTTTGGCCCCGAAACCCGCGGTATTCCGATGTCAATTTTAGACAATATGCCGATGGAACGAAAAATCCGCATTCCTATGACGGCAAACAGCCGTAGTATGAATCTGTCCAATTCCGTTGCGGTTACGATATACGAAGCCTGGCGTCAACTCGGTTTTCAGGGCGCCGTGAATTTAAATTTTCAACAACCTGGCGACAAAATCGACCCTTAAGCAAGAATGAAGCGGTCGATTTTGTCTACTATGTCAAAATGTCCGGTGAACTGGCGACTTTCCCCCGAGACTTCGTTTTTCATCGATTGAGTTTAAGTTTTAGCGATTAGATCGACCGAATGAGACATTATTAATCCGCTTTAACGCTCAGAATATCAATTAATAACGAATGATTGCCGAATCCGCCCGATTTCGTCATAACATTGAGACCTTTATAAGGCCCGTTCGTGACGGTACATAGCGGCACCCCGGGAACAATCGCATATGAAACTTTCATTTCGGAAATATTCATTTTATCTAGTAATGTTGCGGCGCCGTCACCTCCAAATAAAATAAGCGAATCAAATTTTTCGGTATTTAATGCGTGCAATCCCAAATTTGCCAGATATTCTGCTATTTTTCGCGCAATTTCGTTAATAGAACCGTCGATGTTGTTAACGACTTTAGCCGGATTCGCACGAATAATGACATTTTCGCGGCTGGAATGAATTAATGCGTTAAACTGTTGCAGCAAGGCTTCACTGGATATTTGGTGGTTAATCAGTTGTGACGGCGACGGATTAAACACAACGGATTTACCGCCGATACCGGAAATATATTGATCCACCTGGTTTTGGCTCGTTTCATGAATGGATGTGACCAAGATTAACGACCGACCTAAATTGATTTTTGTTTTTTCCGCTAATTTATGCCCGGATAATTTCAGTTTTTGCGCAAGACCGGCGGAACCGACGGGGATAATTCCGTTTCCTAACCGGTTAATCGCCTTGGCGATGGTTGTCAGATCTTCTTCCGTTTTTGCGTCGATCACAATTTGTTTGTGCGTAATCGAGAGAATTTTTTCAATAAGTTCGTTTTCCGGCGTACAGGCAAGACAAATCGCTTCGGGTAATAGATCCTGCATCGATGAAGATTTGACCGGGCATATGGCATCTTTCCCTGATGCCGTTTCGTTTACCGGCGTACCATTAACATATAGATGTCCGTTTTCGATGGTTCTTCCCATTGTCGGATAGGCCGGACATATCACGGCTTTGGTATCCGGGTATAAGGTTTCCCAAGCGGCTAAAGCCCCTTTAATTTGATAATTTACGGAGCCCCGCATAGTGGAATCGATTTTAAGGTAAAGTTGATTCATTCCTTTTTCGATTCCCTTCAAAATTGCCATTTTAGTTTTATTTTCGGCTGCCGTACCGATGGGTCTTGAGTCTGTGGACACGGAAAATATTTCGGCGCAGGAAACATCCGTCGATTCGAGAGAACGCACATTGGTTTCCAATAGCGTATTAAATCCTGCCTCGGCGAACATTACGCCCGTATCGTTAGCACCGGTTAAATCATCGGCAACCACAAGCAGTTTGTCATTTTTCATATCCATTTCCCTCATTTGTTGATTGTTCTAAACCGCCTTGACGTTTTAACACCCAGGCGGCAAAGAGCGGCGCTAAAATCGCAGAAACGAGTACGGCCGCTGCAATTTGAGCCGTAGCGGTTTGTACGAACGGTGCAAAGCTAGGATCAGCCTGCGCGACAATTTCCGGAGTAATAATTGCATTGCCCGCCGTCGTTCCCGCGGCGAAACCGATACCCGACTGATTTCCGCGTTTCAGGATTGTTTTATAGCCGACAAATACAAGAAAACCGGTCAATAGCGATGCCGCAATTCCCAAGATAATGCCGGTTAATCCGCCGGTTACGATCGCATGCAGATTAATCCCGGTTCCGAGCGCAAAAGCGAAGAAAGGGATAACAATGCTGCCGGTCGGTTTCATTAAATTCGTCCATTTCGGATCTAAATTTCCTATTACCATGCCGATCAACAGCGGGATAACCGCGGCAAGCATTAAGGATAAAGGAATATCCGCAAGCCCGGACGCGCCTAAAAAGAGCAAAACAAAGAACGGACCGTCGTTCACCGCCGAGGCGATATAAGCGCCCTGATCCCGATAATCGCCGTATTTACCCGTGAACGCCAGCCAAATCCCGCCGTTGGAATTTGAAACGACGGTGAGCATTGCGAGTAGCGAAATACCGATAATTCCGTCGTTTCCGATAAAAAAGCCTAAAGCCGTGACCACCGCTGCGGGAATAATGGTTTTAAACAGCAAAATGACGCCGGTGTGAGCCAAAACCGGCCCCGAACTTTTAAGCGTAATTTGCATACCCGTAGCAAATATGAGCAATGCGATTAAAGGGCCGGCGGAAGATTTGAAAAGTGCGGTCGTAAATGAACCTAATCCTAAAAAACCGGGACAAAAGGTGCCGACTAAAGAACCGATAATAAGCGGAATAACCATTGCTCCGCCGGGGATTTTGTTCATTCCGTCGTATAACGGAATAATCGATTTTTCCGTTTGATTGGTTGTAGTCATGGAATTATCCTCTTAGCCGTTTAAATATTTGCCGCTTTAGCGTCGAGATATAAAGTTCTCGTCATGCTGCGATTATCGGCGACCGTAACCGAATGTGCCGACTGATAAATTCGTTCGTTTTCTCATGCTTTTTTCATTACCCGGAATAGTTATACCTATTTTGATTGAAAATACTCATAAACTGTTATCTTTGCGAGTTTCTGCGGTTTTCATAAAAATATTGATTAATTACGTGAAAGTATAGCTTTAAATGATCATGTAAACTGTGAGCGAGATCACAAAATTGATTTACTTTAATCAAAAGGCTTTAAATAAATCATTTTGGATTGAAGAATAGATTGAGAGGTCATTGATATACAACGGAGATTCATTTCCCACTGAATAATGCGTTTAAGAAATCAAAGGTAAACCGTCGTGCAAAACAAAAAAGCAGCGATAAACGCTGCTTTTCGGGAAGTCTAAAAAAACTTGTTAAAAATCGACCGCACTTTTGAGTTTTTTTAACGCATTATTTTCGAGTTGGCGGACGCGTTCGGCGGAAATGTTGTATTTCGCCGCTAAATCGTGGAGCGTTGCCTTGTTTTCATCCAACCAACGGGTTTTGATGATATCCTGACTGCGTTCGTCCAAGGTTTCCATGGCGGCGGCCAACTGCTCCGCCGCTTGGGTTTCGAAGTTTTCGTTTTCCAATTCGGCGGCAAAGTTTGAGCTTTTGTCTTCCAGATACATAGACGGCGCGAAGGCTTCTTCTTCGGATTCATCGGTCGGTAAATCAAAACCTACGTCGGCACCGCTCATGCGGCTTTCCATTTCGATTACGTCTTCTTTGGATACGCCGAGTTCGTTTGCCACTAAATCCACTTCGTTGTCGCTGAACCAGCCTAAACGTTGTTTGGTTTTGCGCAAATTAAAGAAGAGTTTGCGCTGCGCTTTAGTGGTCGCCACTTTGACGATACGCCAGTTTTTCAAAACGTATTCGTGGATTTCGGCTTTAATCCAATGCACGGCGAATGACACCAAACGCACGCCCATTTCCGGATTAAAACGACGCACGGCTTTCATCAGTCCGATATTACCTTCCTGAATCAAATCCGCTTGCGGTAAGCCGTATCCGGCGTAGCCGCGCGCCACATGAATGACAAAACGAAGATGCGACAGGATCAACGCTTTTGCCGCGTCCAAATCGTCCTGATAGTATAGGCGCTCTGCATAGTCTTTTTCCTGTTCCGCAGTCAACATCGGGTATTCGTTGGCGGCGCGGATGTAACCTTCAAGGTTACCTTGCGGGACTAACATCATTTGAGCTTCTTTATTCATTATCTTCCTTCTTAATTTCGGATGAATGGTTTCATCTAGTTATAACACAAAAAATCGCAAGCACCAATTTTTGCTTTCGATTTTATGTTAAATAAGACCGCGCAACAGGTGAAAAAGTTCAGGCGGATGAGCATATTTTTTACACACTTAAAAACGTTTCAACCTGTTATTTCAAAAGGGGGTGTAAGAGATAACGGTGATTTTCCGCGATAACCCGCATAAGCAGATCGACGTTCGGATGCTTGCCGGGATGCGCTTTAGCATCCGCAGTATGCTCTGCGAACAGTTCTAGGCCTTTTTCGGCGGAAGTGCGGTCAAGTTTTCCGTTAAATTTTTGCGCGAGCGCATAATAAACCCGCAACGAACCGAATTTTCCGGGCGCCGCCGGAATGTGGCGAACCACTGTTTCACCGTTTAAGATATTCAAACCGGTAAGATGATCGACGGTTGGTAAAGTTTCTAAAATGGCACTGAAATTCATTTATTTTTTCCTATTCAGCTGATGGTATTTTCCGCGTTAACTTCGCCTTTTTCGCCGATAAAACGCACTTCGGGTACCAAATAAACGTCAAATTTTGCCGCCACTGCCTGACGAATGTGATGAGCCAGTTCGACCACATCGGAACCGGTCGCATTGCCTTTGTTAACCAGCACTAACGCCTGTTTTTCGTGGACGGCCGCGCCGCCTAACTGATAACCTTTCAGACGGCATTGGTCAATAAGCCAGCCCGCTGCCAGCTTGACGAAGCCGTCACTTTGCGGGTAACAAGGCATTGTCGGGTATTCCGCCCGTAACGTTTGATATTGTTCTTCCGTCACAATCGGATTTTTAAAGAAACTGCCGGCGTTGCCGATTTGTTGCGGATCCGGCAGTTTGGCGCGACGAATGGCGCAAACTTCGTCAAAAACTCGTTTGGCGCTGACCGCACTTGGATCGAGTTCGTTTAATGTGCCGTATTTCAGTACCGGTTTCCAGTTTTTGGTTAATTTTAAGCCGACGGCAACGACGATGAAATCACCGCCGTATCGGTGTTTGAAAACGCTGTCGCGATAGCCGAAGCGGCATTCCGCGTTGGTTAAACGGAAGGTTTTGTTTTGCGCGAGATCCAAAACTTCCACATAATCGCAGACATCTTTAAATTCCACGCCGTAAGCACCAATATTTTGCACCGGTGCCGAGCCTGCGCAGCCCGGAATTAAGGCAAGATTTTCCAGACCGAAAATGCCTTGTTCTAATGACCATTCCACCAGATGATGCCAGTTTTCACCGCCGTTAACGTGTAAATAGTGAAAATTTTCGTCTTCTTTGTGTTCAATACCTGACAGACGATTGACCAAAACCGTGCCGCGGAAATCTTTCAAAAACAACACGTTACTGCCTTGTCCCAGCAGCAATACGGGTTGACCGGCATCTTGCGCATTCCGCCAGGCGGCGTGAAATTGCGATAATTCCGTGATTTCGACGATATTTTCGGCGTTCGCCGCGATACCGAAAGTATTAAATGAAAGAAGGCTTTTCATAGTATTTCTCATTGAGGAAAAAGAAAATCTTAGTCTAACGATAGTTGTTCGTGAACGCAAATCATAAGAAAAAAAGACCGCACTTTTGCGGTCTTACCCTGATTTAGTGGACGTAATTGACAATGACCAGGAATATTTTCAGCAATGTAGCGTTCAGTAAATCGATGAAGAACGCCCCCACCATCGGCACGATTAAGAACGCTTTATGGGACGGACCGAAATGCGATGTGACAGCCTGCATATTAGCGACCGCCGTCGGCGTGGCGCCCAGTCCGAAGCCGCAGTGACCGGCGCTCAACACCACCGCATCGTAATCTTTGCCCATGGCGCGGTAGGTAACAAAAACGGCGTATAAAATCATCACGACAACCTGTGCCAGTAACACAACCAGTACCGGCAATGCCAAGCCCGCCAGTTCCCATAATTTTAATGACATCAGCGCAATGGCGAGGAAAATGGATAAACCCACCGTACCGAGCACGTCCACCGCTTCATCCGCCACTTTAAATTTGAAAATATGAGCCAGACTATTGCGGATAATTACCCCGGTAAACAAACACCAAACGAAAGTCGGCAATTGGAATGCGGTGCCTTTCGCCGCCATATCCAAATGTTGCCCTACGAATAGACAAATAGACATCATGGTAATGGTTTCGATGATGGTGCGCGTATTGACTTTACGGCGATAAACCGGTTTTTCGAAAGCTTCTTCCACATCATCCACGTTTTCGTCTTCCGCCACTTCGTCTTTATGCATACGTTTTAACAGGAATTTTGCCACCGGGCCGCCGATAACCCCGCCGAACACCAAACCGAAAGTCGCACATGCCATGGCAATTTCCATGGCGCTGGAAATACCGAACTGCTTGGTTAAGGTATCCGCCCAAGCGGCGCCGGTTCCGTGTCCGCCGGTTAAGGTTACCGAACCGGCGATTAAGCCGTAAGCGGGATCCAGTCCTAATGCCATGGAACCGAAGATTCCCACCGTGTTTTGGACGCAAATTAATCCCGCCGCAACCGCCAGAAACACGATTAACGGCTTGCCGCCCTTAACTAAGCGGGAAAAATTCGCACTTAACCCGATGGAGCTGAAAAAAACAAGCATCATGGTGGTTTGCAGATCTTTATCGAATCCGAAGCTCAGCCCCCATATTTCATGCACCACGGTTAATAGGATGGCGACGATAAAGCCTCCCACAACAGGCTCCGGAATATTGAATTCGTTTAAAACGCGAATACGTTTGACCAAAAAATAACCCAGCAATAAAACCAAACAGGCAAGCGCCACGGTTTCATAAGTATCAAATATCATATACATCCTTTTTGGTTATCTAATAAAAAATAAGCGTTCAATCTAACAGAAAAAACGGTTGCGTGCCAGTAGCAGCCACCGGTTATTCGTTTTTTAATTTGTTTGACTGAATATTTATTCATGAAATATTGACACTATATCCGGCATTTGATAGTCTCCGCTGTATCTAAATACATATTTGAGCCGGGCGGAGTAATCGAATGAAACAATTGGATATTAAATTCGTTAAAGAACGGAACAGCCAACAAGCGGCGCGACAGGCGGCGGTTATGGCGCAGCTGGAAAGCTGCTTGCCGGAGCGTATCAACGAATCTTTTGCCGACGTAAACGTTCGGATTCGCTTTTCCGGCAGCGCCGGCATAGACGTGACGGGCTTTAAAGATAAAGAAGAGCGGGAACGTTTTATGCGGTTTTTGGAAGAGCTCTGGACGGACGATAGCTTGCTGGATACGGCGTGACATCAAAAGTGCGGGCAAAAAAACGAAAGAATTTTTGCCCGCACTTGAATGTTCCGCCGCCGCGATTTTGCGTTATTCTGCGCTTTTGCTTTCTTCAGTTATCCGTTGACGGAAACGCATGGCCGCAAAATGATAGAACGGTTTCGGCATAATCTGGCGCGAAACGAAAGACGCAATTAAACCGCCGATTAAGGACCACACCAGAACCGGCTGGCTGCCCGTCATTTCCATTACGATTACGGCGGCGGTAAGCGGCGACTGCGTAGCGCCGGCTAAAAAGCCGACCATACACAGCAAAACCAGCAGGCGGGGATCGATTAATCCTTGTGTGAAGGCCGAAATATGCGCGCCGATGCCGGCGCCGATGGTGAGAGACGGCGTGAAAATCCCGCCTGCAATGCCCGTCCAGTAAGTGGCGACGGTGGCGAATAATTTGGCTATGCCGACGGATTCGGGTTCAATGGCTTCTCCCGCCAACGCGTTGGCCACCACGTGATAACCCGTGCCGTAAGTTTGTCCGTTGGTATAAGTGCCGAGCGCAGCAAGAACGATGCCTAAAAAGAGTGCGACGATAATCGGATGACGGCGAATCCAACCGCGCAGCAATGTCGGAGATACGCCCGCCACGCCTTTCGCCAGCAAGCGGGCGAAGATGCCGCCGAAAACGCCGCATACGACTCCGCATAACAACACCCATAACAGCATATTGTTCACCAGTGTCGCCCCCTGATATTGCGGAAAGTAAGGGCTATTCCCTTCGATGACGACTAAAATCACCCCGGCGGCAAATACGCCGAACAATACGCGGCGTTCCCAGCGCAACAAAATACCGCGGCCCAATTCTTCCAGCGCGAAAATCACCCCGGCCAGCGGCGCGTTAAAAGCCGCCGCCAAACCGCCGCCCGCGCCCGCCGCCATTAATTCGTTGGCATTAAGACCGGTGAACGCCATGCCGTAGCGACGGCATAAATTTCCCCACGCCAGCATTACCGCCGCTCCCACTTGAACGGAAGGCCCCTCGCGCCCTACGGAGGCGCCGATAAGCATGGCTAAAAAGGTAAGCGGAATTTTCCACAGGGTTTGCCAAAATGCGATGAGCCGGCTTTTTTGCGGCCCGTGTTGCAGACTGAGTGACGCGATAACCTGCGGAATGCCGCTACCCGCAACATAAGGCGTATAACGCGGCGTAAACCAGGCAAGCGCCGCCATGCCGAGCGGCAAGACAAACCAAACGGCGACGGGATAACGGCTTGCCCATTGCGCATTCCATTGCAATCCCAAATCGGCCAGCTTGGCGAACCCTAACGAAAACAGCGCGACCAGAGCGGCGCCGATCAGCAAACAGCTCAATTCGATGGTTTTGTAGGAAATTCGGTGCGTCTGACGTAATTTTTTGTGCAGAACATAACGGAATCGGGCCCGAATGGAAGAATGATGTTGCATAGTTTCGGCTGAAGTGAAAACGAATAGGCAAATTATACCGGGAAAGGTAAAAGTGCGGTAAAAAAACTTCGCATTTTTTTTACCGCACTTTTTATGTCCGTTCTTTTTTGCAACGGATTTTTATGAAAAACGAAGCGAAGCGTCATCCATTCGAAGGATAAAAAACAAACGCGATAATAATGTATAGAAGTATCGTTTTTCCGATGAGTTGCGTACGACATTTACCCATAAATTGCGGTTATTTGAAGGTAAATCGATGTTGCCGCCGAATGAAACGATAGAGGCGCCGGATTCGTTAGTTGGACAGATGAAAGTCCGGCGTCGTGAGAAATTGGTGCAATCCTGTTTGATTCTAACCGTCACGGAAATTTATCAACAACTTCAAGTGGAAAGTCCGTGGTAAAAAGTGCGGTCGAATTCCAAAAGGTTTTTTGTAGAAAAGGCTTGCATTTAGCGGATAACTCAGTATAATTTGCGAGCTTTCAGGATGAAAGTCGTTTAATGTAATCATTTATTAAACGTAAGATTACGCTAAGTAATCTATAACAATGTTCCCGATTGGGGAGCTAAATAGGTCTGCTGCACTTCCCTTTATTTAGATGTTAAAGGTGATGGTGTCAGTTTTTTTATAGCTAAATTTTATTGGAGCTCTGGTCTAATGCAGAACCAAAGAATCCGTATCCGCTTAAAAGCTTTTGATCATCGCTTGATCGATCAATCCACTGCGGAGATCGTAGAAACAGCTAAACGTACTGGTGCACAAGTTCGTGGTCCAATTCCTTTACCAACTCGTAAAGAACGTTTCACTGTATTGATTTCGCCACACGTGAACAAAGACGCGCGTGACCAATATGAAATTCGTACTCACAAACGTTTAGTTGATATCGTTGAGCCAACAGAAAAAACTGTTGATGCATTAATGCGTTTAGATTTGGCTGCCGGCGTTGACGTGCAGATCAGCCTAGGTTAATTAAGAGGTTATTACAATGATTGGTTTAGTCGGTCGTAAAGTTGGTATGACCCGCGTTTTCACTGAAGACGGCGTGTCAATTCCAGTTACCGTTATCGAAATCGAAGCCAACCGCGTAACTCAAGTTAAAACTCTTGAAAACGATGGCTATACTGCAGTTCAGGTTACAACTGGCTCTAAAAAAGCGAGTCGCGTAACTAAGCCTGAAGCTGGTCATTTCGTGAAAGCAGGTGTTGAAGCTGGTCGCGGTTTATGGGAATTTCGTACCGAAGGTGAAGAATTCACTTTAGGTCAAGAAATTAATGTTGACATCTTCGCGGATGTTAAAAAAGTTGATGTTACCGGTACGTCTAAAGGTAAAGGTTTCCAAGGCGGTGTTAAACGTTGGAACTTCCGTACCCAGGATGCAACTCATGGTAACTCTTTATCACATCGTGTACTTGGTTCTATTGGTCAAAACCAAACTCCGGGTCGTGTGTTTAAAGGTAAAAAAATGGCAGGACACTTAGGTAATGAACGTGTAACCGTTCAATCACTTGAAGTTGTTCGTGTTGATGCTGAGCGTAAATTATTATTAGTGAAAGGTGCCGTTCCGGGCGCAACTAATAGTGATGTTATCGTGAAACCGGCAGTTAAAGCGTAAGTCTGGGAGATAGAGATGGAATTACAAGTTGTAGGTGCAAACGCACTCACTGTTTCTGAAACTACCTTCGGACGTGAGTTTAACGAAGCGTTAATCCATCAAGTGGTTGTTGCATATGCGGCAGGTGCTCGTCAAGGTTCGCGCGCTCAAAAAACTCGTGCTGAAGTGTCTGGTTCAGGTAAAAAACCTTGGCGTCAAAAAGGTACGGGCCGTGCGCGTTCCGGTGATATCAAATCACCAATCTGGCGTTCGGGTGGTGTTACTTTTGCTGCGAAACCGCAAGATCACAGTCAAAAAGTAAACAAAAAAATGTACCGTGGTGCAATTAAGAGCATTCTTTCCGAATTAGTTCGTCAAGATCGTTTGGTCGTGGTGGAAAAATTCGAAATTGACGCACCAAAAACTAAAGTATTAGCACAAAAATTAAAAGATATGGCGTTAAACGACGCTCTTATCATCACTGCAAGCTTAGATGAGAATTTATTCTTAGCGGCACGTAACTTGTATAAAGTTGATGTACGTGATGTGCAAGGTATCGATCCTGTAAGCTTAATCGCTTTCGATAAAGTGGTCGTTACTGTCGATGCAGTGAAACAAATTGAGGAGATGTTAGCGTGATTCAACAAGAACGTTTGCTAAAAGTGCTTAAAGCACCACATATCTCTGAAAAAGCAACTAACAACGCAGAGACTTCAAATACTATCGTATTCAAAGTTGCATTAGATGCAAATAAAGTTGACATTGCTAACGCAGTTGAACAACTTTTTGAAGTGAAAGTAGATTCGGTTCGCACAGTTGTTGTTAAAGGTAAAACCAAACGCCGCGGTAATAATATGGGTCGCCGCAGTGACTGGAAAAAAGCTTATGTTACTCTTCAAGAAGGTCAATCACTTGACTTCGCTGAAGGTGCGGCAGAGTAATAACGGAGGAATAAATAATTATGGCTATCGTTAAATGTAAGCCGACCTCCGCTGGTCGTCGTCACGTTGTTAAAATCGTGAACCCTGAATTACACAAGGGCAAACCTTACGCACCGTTGCTAGATACTAAATCTAAAACCGGCGGTCGTAATAATTTAGGACGTATCACTACCCGTCATATCGGTGGTGGACATAAACAACATTATCGTTTAATCGATTTCAAACGTAACAAGTTAGATATCCCAGCGGTTGTTGAGCGTCTTGAATATGATCCAAATCGTTCTGCAAATATTGCTTTAGTGCTTTATAAAGACGGCGAACGTCGTTATATCTTAGCACCTAAAGGCCTGTCTGTGGGCGATGAAATCCAAGCCGGTGTAAATGCGCCGATTAAAGTTGGTAATTCGTTGCCAATGCGTAGCATTCCGGTTGGTTCAACCGTGCATAACGTTGAGTTAAAACCTGGTAAGGGCGGTCAAATCGCTCGTTCTGCCGGTGCGTATGTACAAATCATTGCTCGTGAAGGTAACTATGTAACCTTACGTTTACGTTCAGGCGAAATGCGTAGAGTATTGGCCGAATGCGTTGCAACGGTTGGTGAAGTTGGTAACTCCGAACATATGCTTCGCGTACTGGGTAAAGCCGGTGCAAGTCGCTGGAGAGGTATTCGTCCTACTGTTCGCGGTACGGCAATGAACCCGGTAGATCACCCGCACGGTGGTGGTGAAGGTCGTAACTTTGGTAAACACCCGGTAACTCCTTGGGGCGTTCAAACCAAAGGTAAGAAAACTCGTCACAACAAACGTACCGATAAATATATCGTACGTCGTCGTGGCAAATAATTTAAATTGAATTAAGAGGATAAGCCATGCCACGTTCTCTCAAGAAAGGTCCTTTCCTTGACCTACACTTGTTGAAGAAGGTAGAGAAGGCGGTGGAAAGCGGGGATAAAAAACCAATTAAAACTTGGTCCCGTCGTTCAATGATCATTCCATCAATGATTGGTTTGACCATCGCAGTCCATAATGGTCGTCAGCACGTTCCTGTTTATGTTTCTGATGAAATGATCGGTCATAAATTAGGTGAATTTGCACCGACTCGTACATACCGCGGTCACGCTGCGGATAAGAAAGCTAAGAAGTAAGAGGTAAATAGATGGAAACTATCGCAAAACATCGTTACGCTCGCACTTCAGCGCAAAAAGCTCGCTTAGTTGCGGATTTAATCCGTGGTAAAAAAGTTGCGGCAGCATTGGAGATCTTAACTTACACTAATAAAAAAGCGGCAGCTTTAGTGAAAAAAGTTTTAGAATCCGCTATTGCAAATGCAGAGCATAATGACGGTGCAGATATCGATGATCTTAAAGTCGCTAAGATTTTCGTTGATGAAGGTCCTAGCATGAAACGTGTAATGCCACGTGCTAAAGGTCGTGCAGATCGTATTTTAAAACGTACAAGCCACATCACTGTGGTTGTGTCGGATCGTTAATCGTAGAGGAATAACAAATGGGTCAAAAAGTCCATCCACATGGTATTCGCCTTGGTATTGTTAAACCTTGGAACTCTACTTGGTTTGCGAATACACAAGACTTCGCCGATAATCTTGACGGCGATTTCAAAGTACGTAAATTCTTGAATAAAGAATTAGTGAATGCTTCGGTTTCACGTATCACTATTGAACGTCCGGCTAAAAGCATTCGTGTTACAATTCACACAGCTCGCCCGGGTATCGTTATCGGTAAGAAAGGTGAAGATGTTGAGAAATTGCGCAACGCAGTAGCGGAAATCGCTGGCGTGCCGGCACAAATCAATATCGCTGAAGTGAAAAAACCTGAACTGGATGCAAAATTAGTTGCTGACAGCATCGCTTCACAATTAGAACGCCGCGTTATGTTCCGTCGTGCAATGAAACGTGCGGTACAAAACGCAATGCGCTTGGGTGCCAAAGGTATCAAAGTTGAAGTAAGCGGTCGTTTAGGTGGTGCAGAGATTGCACGTTCCGAATGGTATCGTGAAGGCCGCGTGCCATTACATACATTACGTGCGGACATCGATTATAACACTGCGGAAGCACATACGACATACGGCGTAATCGGCGTTAAAGTATGGATCTTCAAAGGTGAAATCCTCGGTGGAATGGCTGCAATTGCACAACAACCAGAACAACAACCGGCTGCGCCTAAAAAGGCACCACGCGGCAAAGGTCGTAAGTAAGGAGAACTGCTAAATGTTGCAACCAAAACGTACAAAATTCCGTAAGGTCCACAAAGGACGTAACCGCGGTATCGCCGGCGGTACAGAAGTCAGCTTCGGTACATTCGGTTTAAAAGCGGTTGGTCGTGGTCGTTTAACAGCTCGTCAAATCGAAGCGGCTCGTCGTGCGATGACGCGTGCGGTTAAACGTCAGGGTAAAATCTGGATTCGTGTATTCCCGGATAAACCGATTACCGAAAAACCATTAGAAGTTCGTATGGGTAAAGGTAAAGGTAACGTGGAATATTGGGTAGCGCTTATCCAACCAGGTAAAGTTCTTTATGAAATGGACGGAGTTTCAGAAGAAATCGCACGCAGTGCATTTGCATTAGCGGCGGCGAAACTTCCGATTAAAACAACGTTCGTAACTAAGACGGTGATGTAATGAAAGCTCAAGAACTACGTAACAAAAATGTTGAAGAGCTGAATGCTGAGTTAGCAAACCTGTTAGGTGAGCAATTCAAATTGCGTATGCAAGCAGCCACCGGTCAGCTTCAACAAACCCACCAGTTAAAACAAGTGCGTCGTAACATTGCACGAGTGAAAACTGTATTAAATCAAAAGGCGGGTGAGTAATGACTGATAAAATTCGTACTGTTCAAGGTCGTGTAATCAGCGACAAAATGGATAAATCTTTCACAATCGCAATCGAGCGCAAAGTGAAACACCCGCTTTTGGGTAAATTTATCCGTCGTACAACGAAATTACACGTTCACGATGAGAACAACGAAGCAAGATTAGGTGATACGGTCGAAATCAGAGAATGTCGTCCGGTATCGAAAACTAAATCTTGGACTTTAGTTCGTGTAGTAGAAAAAGCAACCGTTGCTTAATCTTTACACTTAAAACTTGAAAGCCTGGCAGAAATGTCCGGGCTTTTTTATGCTAAAGTGCGGGCAAAATTTGATGAATTTTTTGACCGCACTTTTTCGCTATTTTGAGCGCCTATTAAATTTGTTTAATCTTTAAAATCGTGTTGATCTCATTGGCTTAATCTGATAAACTCCGCGAACTGCTTGCATTGGGTAAGTAGTCCCGAAAGGGTGTTTTATTTAATTAACGGAGCACTAATATGATCCAAGAACAGACTATGCTGGATGTTGCTGATAACTCAGGCGCTCGCAGTGTAATGTGTATCAAGGTTCTAGGTGGATCGCACCGTCGTTACGCTGCTATTGGCGATATCATCAAAATTACCGTAAAAGAAGCGATTCCACGCGGTAAAGTGAAAAAAGGTGATGTGCTAAAAGCGGTTGTTGTGCGCACCAAGAAGGGTGTTCGTCGCCCAGATGGCTCAGTTATTCGTTTCGATGGCAATGCTTGTGTGATTTTAAACAATAACACTGAGCAACCTATCGGTACTCGTATTTTTGGACCTGTGACTCGTGAACTTCGTTCTGAGAAATTCATGAAGATCATCTCTTTGGCTCCAGAAGTACTATAAGGAGAACGTAATGGCTGCTAAAATCCGTCAAAATGACGAAGTAATCGTACTTGCTGGTAAAGACAAAGGCAAGCGCGGCAAGGTAACTCAAGTGTTACCAAATGGTAAAGTGATTGTTGAAGGTGTAAGAATCATCACTAAACATGAAAAACCTGTACCTGCTTTAGGTAAAGAAGGCGGTTTAGTGAAGAAAGAAGCTCCGATTGATGCGTCAAACGTAGCGATTTTCAACCCGAAAACAAATAAAGCTGACCGTGTAGGTTTTAGATTCGAAGACGGCAAAAAAGTCCGTTTCTTCAAATCTAACAATGAAATTATTTAACAAACTGGAGTAATGCGATGGCGAAACTGCATGATTACTACAGAGATCAAGTAGTTAATGAATTGAAAACTAAATTCAACTACGCATCTGTCATGCAAGTCCCACGAATCGAAAAGATTACCCTGAATATGGGTGTGGGTGAAGCATTGACCGATAAAAAACTTTTAGATAACGCGGTAGCGGATCTAACGGCGATTAGCGGTCAAAAACCTTTAATTACTAAAGCTCGCAAATCTGTTGCAGGCTTTAAAATCCGTCAGGGATATCCAATCGGTTGTAAAGTAACACTACGCGGTGAGCGTATGTGGGAGTTCTTAGAACGTTTAATTACAATTGCTGTTCCACGTATCCGTGACTTCCGCGGTTTAAGTGCGAAGTCTTTTGACGGTCGTGGTAACTATAGCATGGGTGTGCGTGAGCAAATCATCTTCCCTGAAATCGACTATGATAAAGTTGATCGTGTACGCGGTTTAGATATTACTATTACCACTACGGCGAAGAATGATGAAGAAGGTCAAGCACTACTCGCTGCCTTTAATTTCCCATTCCGTAAATAAGGCAGGTTACAATGGCTAAACAATCAATGAAAGCACGCGATGTAAAACGCGTTAAATTGGCTGAAAAATTCTATGCTAAACGTATGGAATTGAAGAAAATCATTTCTGACGCTAATTCATCAGATGAAGATCGTTGGGATGCGGTATTAAAGTTACAATCTTTACCGCGTGATGCAAGCCCAAGCCGTCAACGTAACCGTTGTCGCCAAACCGGACGTCCTCACGGCGTTCTTCGTAAGTTTGGTTTAAGCCGTATCAAGGTTCGCGAAGCAGCAATGCGTGGCGAAATCCCAGGTCTTAAAAAAGCAAGTTGGTAATTTACCACTTTATTTTGGAATCGGAGAATAAAATACAATGAGTATGCAAGATCCAATCGCAGATATGTTGACCCGCATTCGTAACGGGCAGGCTGCGAATAAAGTTGCGATCAGTATGCCTTCTTCCAAGCTAAAAGTGGCTATTGCCAACGTATTAGCTGCTGAAGGTTATATCGAAAGCGTTAAAGTTTTAGAAGGTGTAAAACCTGAATTGGAAATTACTTTAAAATATTTCCAAGGTAAACCGGTTGTAGAAAGCATCCAACGCGTAAGTCGTCCTGGTCTTCGTATTTACAAACGTAAAGACGAATTACCAAAAGTTATGGGCGGATTAGGTGTTGCCGTAGTTTCTACATCTAAAGGTGTGATGACTGACCGTGCTGCTCGCCAAGCGGGTTTAGGCGGCGAAATCATCTGTTATGTAGCTTAATAGAGAGGTAGGAAAATGTCTCGTGTTGCTAAGGCACCTGTTAATATTCCTGCCGGTGTTCAAGTTTCTTTGAACGGTCAGCTATTAACAGTAAAAGGTAAGAATAGTGAGTTATCTCGTACTATTCATAATTCAGTCGAAGTTAAAGAAAACAACAGTGCATTAACATTTGCTCCGCGCGAAGGTTTCGCTGGTGCAGATGCACAAGCAGGTACAGCTCGCGCATTGGTTAATGCAATGGTTATTGGTGTTACTGAAGGCTTTACTAAAAAATTACAACTGGTAGGTGTAGGTTACAGAGCACAAGTGAAAGGTAATACTGTTAGCTTGAGTTTAGGTTTCTCTCATCCCGTTGAGCACACTTTACCAGCAGGTATTACTGCAGAATGTCCATCTCAAACAGAAATTGTATTGAAAGGTGCTGACAAACAATTAATTGGTCAAGTGGCTGCAGATATTCGCGCATACCGTAAACCAGAGCCTTATAAAGGTAAAGGCGTTCGTTATGCTGACGAAGTTGTACGTACTAAAGAAGCTAAGAAAAAATAATTTAAGGTAACACTATGGATAAGAAATCAGCTCGTATCCGTCGTGCAGCTCGTGCTCGTCATATGATGAGAGAGCAAGGTGTGACTCGTTTAGTAGTTCACCGCACTCCGCGTCATATTTACGCACAAGTGATTGCACCGAACGGTTCAGAAGTGCTTGCCGCTGCTTCAACAGTAGAAAAAGCGATTAGTGCGCAAGTTAAATATACCGGTAATAAAGATGCCGCCGCAGTAGTTGGTAAAACAGTTGCTGAACGTGCGTTAGCGAAAGGCGTTAAAGCCGTCGCATTCGATCGTTCCGGGTTTAAATATCATGGTCGTGTCCAGTCTTTGGCGGACGCTGCTCGTGAAGCTGGTCTACAGTTCTAATAGAGGATATTGAGATGTCAAACATCGAAAAACAAGCTGGTGAACTGCAAGAGAAGCTAATCGCGGTAAACCGTGTATCAAAAACTGTGAAAGGTGGTCGTATCATGAGTTTCACTGCTTTGACAGTAGTGGGCGATGGTAATGGTCGCGTCGGTTTTGGTTATGGTAAAGCTCGCGAAGTTCCGGCAGCAATCCAAAAAGCAATGGAAAAAGCACGTCGCAATATGATTAACGTGGCTTTAAATGATGGTACATTACAGCACCCGGTTAAAGGTGTTCATACTGGTTCTCGCGTATTTATGCAACCGGCTAGTGAGGGTACAGGTATCATCGCGGGCGGTGCAATGCGTGCAGTATTAGAAGTTGCGGGCGTTCGTAATGTGCTTTCTAAAGCATACGGTTCAACTAACCCAATTAACGTTGTTCGTGCAACTATTGATGCACTTGCAAATATGAAGTCACCAGAAATGGTTGCTGCTAAACGCGGTAAAACCGTTGATGAAATTTTGGGGTAATTGATAATGGCTAAAACTATTAAAGTAACACAAGTTCGTAGTTCAATCGCTCGTTTACCTAAGCATAAAGCTACGTTGCGTGGTCTTGGTCTTCGCCATATGCACCATACCGTTGAGTTAATTGATACTCCGGCAGTACGCGGTATGATTAACCAAGTTTCATACATGGTTAAAGTGGAGGAGTAAGAGAATGCGTTTAAATACTCTATCTCCGGCTGAAGGAGCAAAGCATAGCGCTAAGCGTCTTGGTCGTGGTATTGGTTCCGGTTTGGGTAAAACCGGCGGTCGTGGTCATAAAGGTCAAAAATCCCGTACCGGCGGTAAAGTTCGCCGTGGTTTTGAGGGTGGTCAAATGCCTTTATACCGTCGTTTACCGAAATTTGGTTTTACTTCGAAAATTGCTGCGGTAACTGCAGAAATTCGTTTAAATGACTTAGCTAAAGTTGAAGGTAATGTCGTCACTTTAGAAGCGTTGAAATCTGCGAATGTAGTTACTAAAGATATTCAATTCGCTAAAGTGATTTTAGCAGGTGAAATCAATACTGCGGTAACTGTCCGCGGTTTACGCGTAACTCAAGGTGCTAAAGCAGCTATTGAAGCTGCTGGCGGTTCAGTTGAGGAATAATTAATAAATGGCTAAAAAACCAGGTTATCAAAATAGAAGTACCCAAAGCGGTAGTAATGAACTAAAAGGTCGTTTGCTTTTCGTATTAGGTGCATTGATCGTTTTCCGTATTGGTTCTTTCATCCCGGTTCCTGGTATTGATGCAGCCGTATTAGCCCAATTGATTGAGCAGCAAAAAGGCACCATCATTGACATGTTTAATATGTTTTCTGGTGGTGCTTTAAGTCGAGCATCTATTTTTGCATTGGGAATCATGCCGTATATTTCGGCATCGATTATTATCCAGCTCTTGGCAACAGTCTCTCCTACATTGGGTGAATTGCGTAAAGAAGGTGAGAGCGGACGTCGCAAAATTAGTAAATATACTCGTTATGCGACTTTAGGTCTTGCTACTTTGCAGGCAATCGGGATTTCAACAGGTTTACCTAATATGCTTCCTGGGTTAGTTCCTAACTTAGGATTCGGTTTTTACTTCACTGCTGTGGTTAGCTTAGTCACAGGCACCATGTTTTTAATGTGGTTAGGTGAACAAATTACCGAACGTGGCATTGGTAACGGAATTTCCCTAATCATCTTTGCTGGTATTGTGGCTGGATTGCCATCTGCTATTGGTCAAACAATTGAGCAGGCGCGTCAAGGGCAAATGCATCCTCTGGTTCTTTTGTTAATTGCTGCGGTTGTTTTTGCGGTGACTTATTTTGTTGTCTTCGTGGAGCGGGGACAAAGACGTATTAAAGTTGAATATGCTAAACGTCAGCAAGGTCGACAAATTTTAGGTGGGCATTCAACTCATTTACCATTAAAAGTGAATATGGCAAGTGTTATGCCGGCTATTTTCGCTTCAAGTATTATTTTGTTTCCAGCAACATTAGTGTCTTGGTTTGGTGAGAGTTCTAGCCTTGAATGGTTAACAAATCTTTCGATGATGTTACAACCGGGTCAACCTATTTATTTGATTGTTTATGCTATAGCAATCATGTTCTTCAGCTTTTTTTACTCTGCAATGCAATTTAATCCTCGTGATACAGCAGATAACTTAAAAAAATCTGGCGCATTTATACCCGGAATTAGACCAGGAGAACAAACTTCGCGTTATATCGATAAAATTATGACCCGTCTCATATTGATCGGCGGTCTGTATGTCGTTTTCGTGTGTTTGGTTCCGTACATTATGATGTCAGCATGGAATGTTCAATTCTACTTTGGTGGTACGTCTTTGTTGATCGTCGTAGTGGTTATTATGGATTTCATCGCTCAGATTCAAAGTCACTTGATGTCAAGTAAATATGAATCTGCGTTGAAAAAAGCAAACCTTAAAGGTTTTGGACAATAGTCCAGTTTGAATAAAAGGGATAAGCAATGAAAGTTCGTGCTTCCGTAAAAAGAATCTGTCGTAACTGTAAAATTGTTAAACGTGAAGGTGTTGTACGTGTTTTATGTACCGACCCTAAACATAAACAACGTCAAGGTTAATCGATAAATATCTTGCAAAGAACAAGTTGAGCAGTTATACTGCTCAGCTCATTTATGTCCTTGACATACTGTTTGAGTATCCTGAAACGGGCTTTTCAAGATCAGTATGTCAAATTAGTTAAAATATAGGAGTGCATAGTGGCCCGTATTGCAGGCATTAACATTCCTGATCATAAACATGCAGTAATTGCGTTAACAGCGATTTACGGTATTGGCAAAACTCGTTCACAAGCTATTTGTGCAGCGGCGGGTATTGCTGAAGATGTGAAGATCAGCGAATTGTCTGAAGAGCAGATTGATAAACTGCGTGACGAAGTTGGTAAATTTACCGTTGAAGGTGACTTACGTCGTGAAGTAACACTTAACATCAAACGTCTTTTAGACTTAGGTTGTTATCGTGGTTTACGCCATCGTCGTAGTTTACCGGTACGTGGTCAACGTACTAAAACTAATGCGCGTACCCGTAAGGGTCCTCGTAAGCCGATCAAAAAATAGTCGGGGTAAATATTAATGGCTAAAACACCAGTTCGTGCACGTAAACGTGTAAAAAAACAAGTTGTAGATGGCGTAGCGCATATTCACGCCTCTTTCAATAATACAATCGTGACTATTACTGACCGTCAAGGTAATGCTTTAGCTTGGGCTACAGCTGGCGGTTCGGGTTTCCGTGGTTCTCGTAAATCAACCCCATTTGCTGCGCAGGTTGCTGCAGAGCGTTGCGCTGAAATGGTTAAAGAATTTGGTTTAAAGAATTTGGAAGTTATGGTTAAGGGGCCGGGTCCGGGTCGTGAATCGACTATTCGAGCATTAAATGCAGCGGGTTTCCGCATTACGAATATTACAGATGTGACTCCGATTCCTCATAACGGTTGTCGTCCACCGAAAAAACGTCGTGTTTAATCGGACATTAGGATAATTGGAGAAAGAAAATGGCAAGATATTTGGGTCCAAAACTCAAGCTAAGCCGTCGTGAAGGCACAGATTTATTTCTTAAGTCTGGCGTGCGAGCTATCGATTCTAAATGTAAAATTGATACAGCACCCGGTCAACACGGTGCTCGTAAACCGCGTTTATCTGACTATGGTAGTCAGTTGCGTGAGAAACAAAAAGTTCGCCGTATCTATGGTATCTTAGAACGTCAATTCCGTAACTATTATAAAGAAGCGAACCGTTTGAAAGGTAATACTGGGGAAAATTTACTGGTATTGCTTGAAGGTCGTTTGGATAACGTAGTTTATCGTATGGGATTTGCCGCTACTCGTGCAGAAGCTCGCCAATTAGTGAGCCATAAAGCGATTATTGTAAATGGTCGCGTTGTAAATATCCCGTCTTTCCAAGTTTCAGTTGATGATGTGATTGCAATTCGTGAAAAATCGAAAAAACAAGCTCGTATCAAAGCATCATTGGAATTGGCAGAACAAAAAGAAAAACCGACTTGGTTAGAAGTTGATTCTGCTAAAATGGAAGGTGTATTCAAACGTGTTCCTGAACGTTCTGATTTATCAGCAGACATTAACGAACATCTCATCGTTGAGCTTTACTCTAAATAATAGTTAAAGCTTGAAAGCAAAGAGAGGATAAAATGCAGGGTTCTGTTACAGAATTTTTAAAGCCGCACTTAGTTGATATTGAACAGATTAGTTCAACGCATGCTAAAGTGATTTTAGAACCGTTAGAGCGTGGTTTCGGTCATACTCTAGGAAATGCATTACGTCGTATTCTTCTATCTTCAATGCCAGGTTGTGCTGTAACTGAGGTAGAAATTGAAGGCGTGTTGCACGAATATAGTAGCAAAGAAGGTGTTCAGGAAGATATTCTTGAAGTACTTTTGAACCTGAAAGGCCTGGCGGTTAAAGTTCAGAATAAAGATGATGTTTTTCTGACACTAAACAAATCTGGAATTGGCCCTGTTGTTGCTGGTGACATCACTCATGACGGTGATGTTGAGATTGTAAATCCTGAGCATGTTATTTGCCACTTAACTGATGAAAACGCGTCGATTAGTATGCGTATTCGTGTTCAGCGTGGTCGAGGCTACGTACCGGCATCAGCGCGTGCACATACTCAAGATGAAGAACGTCCGATTGGTCGTTTATTAGTAGATGCTTGTTATAGCCCAGTAGATCGTATTGCTTACAATGTAGAAGCAGCACGTGTGGAGCAACGTACTGACTTAGATAAATTAGTTATCGAGTTGGAAACGAACGGCACTCTCGATCCCGAAGAAGCAATTCGTCGTGCAGCAACAATTTTAGCAGAGCAGCTTGATGCATTCGTTGATTTGCGTGATGTTCGTCAGCCTGAAGTCAAGGAAGAAAAACCGGAATTTGATCCGATTTTATTACGCCCTGTTGATGACTTAGAGTTGACAGTTCGTTCTGCTAACTGTTTGAAAGCAGAAACAATTCACTATATTGGTGATTTGGTACAGCGTACAGAAGTTGAGTTATTAAAAACACCTAATCTTGGTAAGAAATCACTTACTGAAATTAAAGATGTGCTTGCTTCACGCGGCCTATCACTGGGTATGCGTCTTGATAATTGGCCGCCAGCAAGTATTGCTGAAGATTAATTGGTCGAAAGATTAAGATTTTTCTGAGAAGGATAAGATCATGCGCCATCGTAAGAGTGGTCGTCAACTAAACCGTAATAGCAGCCATCGCCAAGCGATGTTCCGTAATATGGCAAGTGCTTTAGTTAGTCACGAAATCATTAAGACTACATTGCCAAAAGCTAAAGAATTACGTCGTGTAGTTGAACCGTTAATTACATTAGCAAAAGAAGATAGCGTAGCAAACCGTCGTTTGGCATTTGCTCGTACTCGCAACGTTGAAACTGTTGCTAAATTATTTAATGAATTAGGTCCACGTTTTGCACAACGTGCAGGTGGTTATACCCGTATTTTAAAATGCGGTTTCCGTGCAGGCGATAACGCTCCAATGGCATACATTGAGTTAGTAGATCGTCCGGAAGTTGCGACTGAAGCAGCTGCGGAATAATTCATCATAAATTAAAAAAGCTCACAATTAATTGTGAGCTTTTTATTTTATTCCAATATAAACGATTTCATAATTTAACGATCGTCTATTCCTTTAATTAAGTAATTCCCTGTTGAATCGGTCAAGCTTCTGAAACCTACATTAATTATCTCGAATTTGTTTCTGTTTAGTCCGTGATAATCAAAATTCTCATGGTGATGACCATGGAATACTTGCGTTACTCCCATTTGGTTCGCCAGATTATTAATGGCATAAAAACCTGTGGGATGCGGTTTGGGCGCTTCGTGGCAAACTAAAATATCCGCCTGTTGTCGTTCCAGTATTTCTATATCCTGCGGAAAAATGGACGTTCTATGTCTCAACGGAACGCCGCCTCGCCAAAGTTTTTCCGGCGGGCAATATTGGCAAAAATGAATCGGGTCAAAATATAGCGGTTTGTTCGGCGGCATCCAAATTTGTCCGCGAAAAACACCGCCAAGTCCAGCAATGCGTTTTCCCTGAATTTCAACGACTTTTCCATGCAAATTACGCGTTTTCCATTTGCTGTTCCAAAGCGCATCGAAGGCTGCCGGAGTTTTACTGTCATGATTCCCATGAATATACCAAATGTCGCACAATTCGCTGAGTTTATCTAATTCATCGGAACAGGTCAGTTGTAAATCGCCTAAAATCACTAATGCAATTTCTTCATCTTTTTTTTGCAGAAACGGATATAAATGATCGTAGCGGCCATGAGGATCACCCGCGAAAAGAATCATAGCGCCTCCTATTGCTCAAAAACCGAACCGTTTTCGTGAGTTAAATCCGCAATTTCTTCTTCGTTCAGAATTTTTTCTACAATTAATTTTGCCTGATTATAGCGATCCAAATAGCTCGGCGAATCGATCTCAATATACGGAACATTGTATTTATCCAGGAGTTTCTTAAGCAGTTGCTGGAACCGTTGGCGTTCTTTTGCATCTCCCAGACTTCTTAATCCGTCATCCACCCATTGCGTATTATTGTTTAATAAAATTGTTACGTCGAAAGGATATTCGCGAATCATCGAATCAAGAAATGGATGGGCTTTGCCTTCGTATTGAATACAAAATGCCTGCGTCGTAATAAAATCCGTGTCGATGAAGGCAACCTTATGAGCATGGCGCACCGCATAATTGATATATTGTTGTTGCCCCAACGCCATTTGCGGATAATCGGAATACTGCATTGCCTGTTCATCGCCGCCCAGTTGTTCAAATACGTATTCACGCCCGTATTCCCAAGCAGATGTGGTGTTGAATACCGTCGCCAATTTATTTACCAATACGGATTTACCGCTGCTTTCACCGCCCAGAATTGCAATTGTTTTAGCGAAAAACGGGCGCACTTCTTTCGGAATGAATTTCCAATAATGAAACGGATTAGTGCGAATTTTAGTCGCGGAGACATTGAAAAATTTCCGTTGCGGATCGACCAGCGATACTTCCAAACCCAGATATTTTTCGTACGGCGCTTTATCCTGAATTTCGCTGCTGAAGACTAAAGTCGGTTTGACATTTTTCTCTTTCAAGAGCTTTTTCACCGCATTAGACCAGCTTTCCCAGCCGTTCGGGTAACTCGGAATGCCGTCTTCCACCAAATGATGAATGAAAATCTGGTTTTTTTGATATTTGAAAATCTGCTGCATCCAGCGCAAACGGTCTTGCACCGTCGGCATGCGTTTCATTTTGCTGTCGTAAAACAGCTTTAAATCGCGTTCCGTATCGCTGCACACCACCACATGCACTTCGTCCACTTTACTGAAGGCTTCATAAATCATATTGATATGCCCGGTGTGCACGGGATAAAACTTCCCGAAAATGACGCCGATTCGCTTATCGTTTTGGGCTGAAATCTGTAGCACGCGATGTAGAGCGGAAAGCTTGTTTGCACTCGGGTTTTTGATTTTTCCGCTGACCAACTGATTAAAATAAGCCCGTGTAATGCCGGCCTGTTCACAAACCTCATTTACTTTCAGTTTCAACTGTTTACGTTTTTCTTGTAGATAAGCATATTCGGATGACATGGAAAAACCCTCATAAAATTGACCGCACTTTATGAAAATGTAGCACAAAACGGAAAGTGCGGCGAGAATTGCTATTGTTTGTCTATTTTATGTAATTTAATTCAATAAATAAAATCGTTTTTTCGCCCTGTAAATTGCGCTATACTATCGCCGCATTCTCAGGGCAGGGTGAAATTCCCTACTGGCGGTCAAGCCCGCGAGCGTTTGTCGTAAGGCAAAGTCAGCAGATTTGGTGAAATTCCAAAGCCAACAGTTACAGTCTGGATGAAAGAGAATAAACCGTTTTGCGATCGTAAAACGGTCTTTCCCATTTCCCGCCCTGATTCTGGTACGATGTATTTACAAGGAATTTACTATGAATCAGTCTTTATTTGCTCAATTCGGCACTGCCGAAGAGCGCGTCGTCAACGCAATTAATGCGTTTAAACAAGGCAACGGTGTACTCGTTTTGGATGATGAGGATCGCGAAAACGAAGGGGATTTAATTTTCCCGGCGGAAACGATCACAACCGAACAAATGGCAAAACTTATCCGTTTCGGCAGCGGTATCGTCTGTTTGTGTATTACGGACGAACTTTGTCGGCAGTTGGATTTACCGCCGATGGTGCAAAATAATACCAGCGTAAATAAAACGGCGTTTACCGTGACCATCGAGGCCGCGCAAGGCGTATCCACCGGGGTATCGGCGGCCGATCGTGTGACCACGGTGAAAGCGGCGGTGGCGGACGGCGCCAAACCGTCGGATTTGCACCGCCCGGGGCACATTTTCCCTTTGCGTGCGGCGAAAGGCGGCGTGTTAACCCGTCGCGGGCACACTGAAGCCGCGGTGGATTTAGCCGTATTGGCGGGATATAAACCGGCGGGCGTCATTTGTGAAATTACCAATGACGACGGCACCATGGCTCGCGCGCCTCAGTTGATCAAATTCGCGCGGGAATTCGGTTATGCCGTGGTCACGATTGAAGATTTAGCGGCCTATCTGGCGCAATAGCCATCTTCGTTTCAATTAAAGTGCGGGCAAAAATTCTTTCGTTTTTTTGCCCGCACTTTTGGTTTAATAAGCCGAAAATTGTTCTCTGAATTCTTTCGGCGTCTGCCGGTGTTCTTTTTTAAATACCGCATAAAAATACTGCAATGACGGGTAACCGCAAATCTCCGCGATTTCCTGAATCGGTATATCGGTGAATTTCAGCATATTTTTGGCGCGGTCCAGTTTTTCCTCATGAATGACCTGATGAATGGTCTTGTTCATTTCGGCTTTAAAGCGTTGTTCAAGATTGGAACGGGAAATGCGCAGGTGATCCAGCACTTGCTCGGTTTTTATTCCCTGAGTCGCGTGATGGCGAATATAATGCATGGCTTGAATAACCAGCGGATCGTGCAGGGAACGGTAATCCGTAGAGCGGCGTTGTTCCACCCGTAACGGCGGCACTAAAATCGGTGTTGAGGCGACGGCCTGTCCTTTTAGCAACTGATCCAATAATTTTGCCGCCTGATAACCGATTTGATTGGTGCCCTGCACTACGGAAGAAAGCGATACGCGGGATAAATATTGGATGAGTTCTTCATTATCGATGCCGATAATACAAAGTTCGTCAGGAACCGCGATGTTGAGATATTCGCAAGCCTGCAATAAATGCCTGGCTCGTGCATCGGTGACGGCAATAATTCCCGTATGCGGCGGCAGATGGCTGATCCAATTGCAGAGTTTGGATTGCACGGCAAGCCAATTATCGGAATGCGCCTGTTCGCCCAGATAAATATAGGTTTGATGACCGTAATTCCGCATGAGCCGCATGAAGGCGTTTTTGCGTTCCTGCGACCAATGCTTCGGCGTTTCGGCGGGCAACCCGTAAAAGGCAAATTGATTGATACCTTTTTGTTTTAAATGCAGGAATGCGGTTTCCACTAAGGCATAATTATCGGTCGCCACATAGGGATGATGAGGATAAAACGCAGGATTCTGATAAGAACCGCCCACCGCAATCACCGGAATGGCGGTATGTTCCAGCATGGCGACGGTTTCCGGATCGTCAAAATCCGCGATAATGCCGTCAATTTCCAGGTGATGCAAACTTTCCTTTCGGTAAACGAAATCGTCTTCAATGAAAATATTCCACAAACATTGCGATGCCTGAATATACTGCCCGACGCCTTCAATGACTTCCCTGTCATAGACTTTGTTGGCGTTAAAAAGCAGTGCGATACGATAATACTTATACTCGTTTGTCATTTGGATTCCCTGAACTGAAACAGGTTATTATCATAGCCAAATTAACGGATAAGAAAACGGATTTGTTGTCGGGATGTGATTTAGTTCAAAAAAATAACCGCACTTGGATAAAGTGCGGTCAAAAATTCGAAAGTTTTTTATCGGTTACATTTTTTTCTTGCTCATGGTATCCATCCATACGGCGAGTAATAAAATGGTGCCTTTGACGATATATTGCCAGAAAGTCGGCACGTCCAGCATGCTCATGCCGTTGTCCAATAAGGCGATAATCAATGCGCCGATTACCACGCCGAAAACGCTGCCGACCCCGCCGGCTAAGCTGGCGCCGCCGATGACACAAGCGGCGATGGCGTCCAGTTCGGCGTTTTGACCGGCGGAAGGCGCGCCGGCACCTAAACGGGCGCTTAAGATTAAGCCGGCGATGGCCACCATAAAACCATTAATAGAGAAAATGATCAGTTTTACTTTTTCCACATTAATGCCGGATAATCTCGCCGCGTCAATGTTGCCGCCGATGGCGTAAATATGCCGGCCGAACGCCGTTTTGCGGGCAATAAACATCCCCGCTACGGCTAAAACGGCGAGCAGCAATACCGGGAACGGAATACCGCGATAATCATTTAACAGATAAATCGCGCCTAATACACAAATGGCGAATAAGCCGTATTTCATGGTTTCCTTTCCCGCGTTAGGCACGGATAAATTAAGATTTTGGCGGGCTTTGCGTTGATAAGATCCCCATAACAGGAAACAAACCACCGCAACAATACCCAAAACCATGCCCGTTGTATCGGATAAATAACCTTGCCCGATTACGGTCATTTCTTTACTGATGGGCGAAACCGTCGTACCGTTGGTCGCGCCGACCAGCATGCCGCGGAAAATCAACATGCCCGCCAGAGTAACAATGAAAGACGGGACTTTCCGGTATGCCACCCACCAGCCGGTACAAGTGCCGAATACTACGCCGGCGGCTAATGTCACAGCGACGGTTAAAGGCAACGGCCAGCCCCACCACACATCGGCGATAGCGGCAAAACCGCCCAATAATCCCATCATGGAACCTACGGATAAATCAATTTCGGCGGAGATAATCACAAAAATCATACCGATGGCTAAAATCCCCGTAATGGAAGTCTGGCGCAATAAATTAGAAATGTTACGTGCGCTAAGATAGGCGCCGTCGGTCGCCACAAAGAAGAACGCCATAATCACCACGATGGCGATAAACATAATGTAAACCTGTAAATTTATGGATTTCAACTTAGTCATAGATTACTCCTTAAGCGCCGCTTCCATCACTTGTTCCTGGGTTAAATTGTTATTGATTAAATCCGCTTTAATTCGTCCTTGATGCATGACCAATACGCGATCGCTAATGCCCAGCACTTCCGGTAATTCGGATGAAATCACAATTACCGCCATTCCCTCTTGCGCCAATCGGTTGATTAATTTGTAAATTTCATATTTCGCCCCCACGTCGATGCCTCGGGTCGGCTCGTCCAGAATTAAAATTCGGGGATTTAGTAACAACGATTTCGCCAAAATGGCTTTTTGCTGATTGCCGCCGCTCAGGCGGCCAATGGCTAATTCCGGCGAAGAGGTTTTCACTTTTAATTTGGCAATGGATTGGTTGATCACGGTTTCTTCCAGGGCTTCATTAATCACTTTTCCGCCGAAACAGAATTGTCTGAGAGAAGATAACGTAATGTTTTTCCCCACGCCCATAATCGGCACGATGCCGTGTTTTTTCCGATCTTCCGGAACCATCACGATTTGATTTTTTATGGCTTCCGCACAATTACGGATTTTGACTTTTTGATTGCGAATAAAAATATCGCCCTGATATTTGCCTTGGTAAGAACCGAAAAGGCATTGCGCCATTTCGGTGCGCCCGGAGCCGACCAGTCCGGCGACGCCCAAAATTTCGCCGGTATGTAATTTGAACTTCGCGTTGTCGACCCGTTTAATATGAGTATTAATCGGGTGCCAGGCGGACAGGTTTTCAACCCGCAGGATTTCTTCGCCGATTTGATGCGCGTCATGAGGATAAAGCGAAGTGATTTCACGCCCTACCATCATGGTGATAATGTCATCTTCCGACATACCGGCGGCAGCTCGGGTGCCGATATGTTCGCCGTCCCGAATCACACAGATTTTATCCGAGATGGTTTTAACTTCATTTAATTTATGGGAAATATAAATGCAAGCGATATTATGAGCGCTTAAATCTTTCACTAAATCCAATAAAATTGCGGTTTCTTTTTCCGTTAAGGAGGCGGTGGGTTCGTCCAGAATTAAAAGACGGACTTGTTTATTGAGGGCTTTGGCGATTTCCACCAGCTGTTGCTGACCTAATCCCAGTTCGCCGACTTTAGTATTCGGGTCGATATCCAACTGTACTTGCTCTAACATGGTTTTGCAGCGTAAATACATTTCGTTGTCGTCGGTAATGCCGGATTTCACCATTTCATTGCCTAAAAACATGTTTTCAAGCACGGTCATGTTTTTGACCAGGGTTAATTCCTGGTGAATGATGGAAATGCCCTTTTCTTCCGTATCTTTAATTCCTTTGGCGATTAAGGGTTCGCCGGAAAAATAAATTTCCCCGCTAAAATCGCCGTGCGGGTAAATTCCGCATAATACCTTCATCAAGGTGGATTTGCCCGAACCGTTTTCACCGCATAAAGAGAGAATTTCCCCGGTCTCTAACGAAATGGAAATATTATGTAATGCGGTTACATCACCGAATTTTTTGGTGATATTTTTCATTTCTAATAATTGAGCCATAAAAACATCCTCGGATTTTGGGTTGAAAGTGCGGTCGAAAAAACGTAAGAAATTTTGACCGCACTTTTGAGAAGTTACATTGCCGAATTATTGATAAACCGCCTCTTTGGTGTGAAAACCGTCTTTGATAACGGTGCTGTCGATGTTGTCTTTGGTGACCACGATCGGATCGAGCAGATAAGCGTCCACCTCTTTCAACCCGTTGTTTAATTTAGCGTTGGATTCAATTTTGCTTTCTTTACCTAAGGCCACCGCAATTTCAGCCGCTTTATCCGCCAGATTGGTAATCGGTTTGTACACGGTCATGGTTTGCGTGCCTTCCACAATACGTTTAATCGCCGCTAAATCCGCATCTTGACCGGAAATCGCCACTTTGCCGGATAATCCTTGCGCGCTTAACGCCTGGATTGCGCCGCCTGCGGTGGCATCGTTGGAGGCGACGACCGCATCAATGTTATTTTTGTTTGCGGTTAAGGCGTTTTCCATAATTTGTAAGGCTTTTTCCGCAAGCCAGCTGTCAACCCATTGATCGCCCACCACTTTAATTTTGCCGCTGTCGATTAACGGCTGTAGCACTTTCATTTGACCTTTACGGAACAATTTCGCGTTGTTGTCCACAGGCGAGCCGCCCATCAGGAAATAATTTCCTTCCGGTTTTTTCTCAACAATTGCGCCGGCTTGTAATTCGCCCACTTTTTCGTTATCGAAGGATACGTAAAAATCCAGGTCCGCATTATTAATTAAACGGTCGTAAGCTAATACTTTCACTCCTTCTTTTTTAGCTTCCGCAATCACATTGCTTAACACATCGCCGTTATGAGGAATAATCACTAAAACATCCACATTTTTATTCAACATATTTTCAATTTGTGAAATTTGTGCCGCATCGTCGCCGTTTGCCGACTGAACCAATACTTTCGCGCCCAGAGCTTCCGCTTTTTTGGTAAAGATATCCCGGTCTTTCTGCCATCTTTCCAAACGTAAATCGTCAATAGACATGCCAATGGTTAAATCTTTTGCTAAAGCCGGATTGCAACAGATTGAAACCGCCGCAACAAGCGATAATAAAGCCGTTTTCATTTTCATAATGACACCTCGAATAGTTAGGTTAATGACGTTAGAGCAACAACCAACTTAGCTCTGAACGAAGTTTGAGCATCTTGTCGGCTAAATTCAATTATCAGATTTGATAATGTCATTACGTTTTTTCATTTCTGTGATCCCCCGCACAATTACGAATTATCGAAATGAAAAAACGAAATAACATAATTGCGGGTAATCTCATTTTTTCCGATGATGCTTGCGAACGTTATTCACTCATGTCCATTTAGGAGAAACCATTATGACAAACTACTTCGACAAAATTGAAAAAGTAAAATATGAAGGTGCGGATTCGACTAATCCGTTCGCATACAAACACTACAATGCGAATGAAGTGATTTTAGGGAAAACGATGGCGGAACATTTACGATTAGCCGTGTGTTATTGGCATACTTTCTGCTGGAACGGTAATGACATGTTCGGAGTGGGTTCGCTTGATCGCAGTTGGCAAAAAATGTCGGATCCGCTGGCGGCGGCAAAACAAAAAGCGGATATCGCTTTTGAATTTTTAACCAAATTAGGTGTGCCTTATTACTGTTTCCACGATGTGGATATCGCGCCGGAAGGCAATTCATATCGGGAATATGTCAGCAATTTCAATACGATAGTGGATATTCTGGAACAAAAACAAGCGGAAAGCGGAGTGAAATTGTTGTGGGGAACGGCAAACTGTTTTAGCCATCCGCGGTATATGTCCGGTGCGGCCACCAATCCGAATCCTGAAATTTTCGCCCGTGCCGCCGCCCAGGTGTTTAACGCCATGAACGCCACCAAACGTTTAGGCGGAGAAAATTATGTATTGTGGGGCGGTCGTGAAGGTTATGAAACGTTATTAAATACGGATTTACGCCGGGAACGCGAGCAAATCGGTCGCTTTATGCAAATGGTGGCGGAACATAAACATAAAATCGGTTTCAACGGCACCTTATTAATCGAGCCGAAACCTCAGGAACCGACCAAACATCAATACGATTATGACGTTGCGACGGTTTACGGTTTCTTAAAACAATTCGGCTTGGAAAAAGAAATCAAGGTCAACATTGAAGCGAATCATGCCACCTTGGCGGGACATTCCTTCCAGCATGAAATCGCTACCGCCGCCGCCTTGGATATTTTAGGTTCTATCGACGCCAACCGCGGCGATCCGCAACTCGGTTGGGATACCGACCAATTCCCGAACAGCGTGGAAGAAAACACGTTAGCGCTTTATGAAATTTTAAAAGCCGGCGGCTTAACCACGGGCGGCTTCAACTTCGATGCGAAAATCCGCCGTCAAAGTATCGATCCTGAGGATTTATTCTACGGTCATATCGGCGCTATCGACGTGCTGGCGTTATCTTTAAAACGCGCCGCCAAAATGCTGGAAGATAATGTGTTGCAAAATCTGCTGGAGCAACGTTACGCGGGCTGGAACGGCGAATTGGGACAACAGATTTTAACCGGTAAATCTTCCCTTGAAGCGCTGGCTCAAGTGGCGCAAACATTGGATCCTAAACCGGTTTCCGGTCGACAGGAATATCTTGAAAACTTGGTGAACGGTTATATTTATCGTTAATTCCATCGTAAAGTGCGGTTGAAAAATCTTTGTTTTTTTGACCGCACTTTTAATAAGGAGCCTTTATGTATATTGGTATCGACTTAGGCACTTCCGGGGTAAAAGCGGTTCTGTTAGATGAAAATCAACGTATCGTTGCCGCCACGCAACAATCTCTTCCCATTTCCCGCCCGCACCCGCTTTGGTCGGAGCAAAATCCCGAAGACTGGTGGCATGCCGCCAATCTTGCCATGTTAGCGCTTGCCCGGCAGCAGGATTTATCTGCGGTAAAAGCCATCGGTTTAACCGGACAAATGCACGGCGCCACCTTGTTAGATAAACAAAACAACGTGTTGCGGCCAGCGATCTTATGGAATGACGGGCGCAGTTTTGCCGAATGCGAAGAACTGGAAAAACGCGTTCCCCGTTCTCGCGAAATTACCGGCAATTTAATGATGCCGGGATTCACCGCGCCTAAACTTAAGTGGGTTCGTCGGCATGAACCCGCTGTTGCGGAAAAAATCAGTAAAGTGTTGTTGCCGAAAGATTATTTGCGCCTGATGATGACCGGTGAATACGCATCCGATATGTCCGATGCCTCCGGCACCATGTGGTTGAATGTGGCGGAACGGAATTGGGACAAATCTTTGCTCGACGCCTGCGGACTGGACGAAAGCAATATGCCGAAACTGTTTGAAGGTAATCAAATCACGGGATATTTGCGTGCGGATCTTGCCAAAAACTGGAAAATGAATGCGGTGCCGGTGGTGGCCGGCGGCGGCGATAATGCGGCGGGCGCTATCGGCATCGGTTTGTATAAAACGGGGCAAGCTATGCTGTCTTTGGGCACTTCCGGCGTGTATTTCGTGGTCACTGATAAATTCACTGCGAACCCGCAAAAAGCGGTGCACAGTTTCTGTCACGCCTTGCCGGACCGCTGGCATTTAATGTCGGTCATTTTAAGTGCGGCTTCCGCCGTGGATTGGGTGCAAAAATCCGCAGGAATTGCGGACATTCAAACGTTATTTCAAAAAGTGGAAAAAAGTGCGGTCAATTCCGAGGCGATTTTTTTACCTTATCTTTCCGGCGAGCGCACCCCGCATAACGACGCCAATGCCAAAGGCGTATTCTGGGGATTAAGCCATAACGACGATCAAATCTCCATAGCGAAAGCCGTGGTGGAAGGCGTGAGTTTCGCCCTGGCGGAAGGCATTGACGTTTTGCATGAAACCGGCGTGACGGCGGATCACATCGCTTTAATCGGCGGCGGGGCGAAGAGCGCTTACTGGCGCCAACTGCTGGCGGACGTTTCGGGCAGAACCATGGAATATCGCACCGGCGGCGATGTGGGACCGGCTCTCGGCGCGGCTAAATTGGCGCAAATTGCGTTGAATCCTCATGAAGATATCGCGAATTTCTGCCGTCCTTTGCCGTTAGAAGCGATTTATCGTCCGAATGCCGAACGCACCGCGTATTACGCGGAAAAACGGGCGAAATACGCGGCGTTGTATCAGCGGCTGAAAGGACTTTAAACGCTAAAGTGCGGTCAAAAAATCGCACGTTTTTTATCGGCAGGAAGAATTCGCTTTTAAAAAACGTGCGATTTTTTGACCGCACTTTTTTCTCCGTTCGTCGTTCTGTATAATCCTTGGAAAATTTTTCGAGGATATCTTTTTATGCAAAATCAACCGCATTTTTACCGCGGGCGTTTTTCCGTCGCGCCGATGCTGGATTGGACGACGCGTCATTGCCGTTATTTTCACCGTCAGTTCAGTCGCCATGCGCTGCTTTACACGGAAATGGTGACGACTCAGGCAATTGTGCACGCCAGTTACGATCATCTTGAGTTTGAGCCGGCGGAAAATCCCGTTGCCGTGCAACTGGGCGGCAGCGATCCCGCGCAGTTGGCGCATTGTGCCAAATTGGCGGAAGCGCGAGGGTATCGGGAAGTGAACTTGAATGTGGGTTGCCCTTCGGATCGCGTTCAAAACGGCATGTTCGGCGCCTGTTTAATGGCGAAAGCGGATTTGGTGGCGGAATCCGTGGCGAAAATGCAGGCGGCCGTTTCGATTCCGGTGACCGTCAAAACGCGTATCGGGATTGATGAGTCGGACAGTTATGAATTCTTGTGCGATTTTGTACAAAAAGTGACCGAAGCCGGTTGCCGAGAACTTATCGTTCATGCGCGTAAAGCTTGGCTTTCCGGTCTCAGCCCGAAAGAAAACCGCGAGATTCCTCCGTTGGATTATGAACGGGTTTATCGGCTTAAACGGGATTTTCCTCATGTTTTCATCAGCATTAACGGCGGAATAAAAACCTTAGAAGAAATGACCGCCCATTTGCAGCGGGTGGACGGCGTTATGGTGGGGCGCGAAGCCTATCAGAATCCGTCGTTGCTCGGAACCGTCGATCAGGCGTTGTTTGATCCGTCGGCGCCGATTGTCAGCGCCCGTGAAGCGGTAGAAAACATGTTGCCTTATATCGAACGCCAGTTGAGCCGGGGCGTGTATCTGAATCACATTGTGCGTCACATGCTGGGCGCATTCCAAGGTTGCAAAGGCGCGCGCCAATGGCGTCGTTATCTCAGCGAAAATGCCTACAAACCGGGCGCGGATGCGGAAGTGGTGCGAGCTGCGTTAAGCTTTGTGGACGCGTAAAGTGCGGTCGAAATTTAAAAGATTTTTTGAAAAACGTTTAAAATTCTGACCGCACTTTTCAGCCTTATTCTACCCGTTCGCCGTGTAAGACCAAATCGAGGCCTTGCCGTTCTTCGTCATAACCGACGCGCAAACCGACGGTTTTGTCGATTAACTTCAGCAAAATAGCGCTGCCGACGGCGCTGTAGGCGATGGTGATTAACACGCTTTCGATTTGAATCCATAAAGTGGTATCTGTGGCGGAAATATCGGTGGACACGAAAACACCCGTTAACACCGCGCCGACAATACCGCCGATGCCGTGAATGCCGAATGCGTCGAGCGAATCGTCGTAACCCAGCCAATATTTAAGTTTAGTGGCTGTGAAAAAGCAGACGGCGCTGGTGATCGCCCCGATGACTAATGCACTTTGCGGCGACACGAAGCCTGCAGCCGGCGTAATGCCGACCAAACCGGCGATGGCGCCGGACGCCAGTCCCAGTGCCGAAGGTTTGTGTTTAAGGCAGACTTCGATGAAAATCCAGGTTAATGCCGCTGCGGCGGTGGCGATTTGCGTCGCAACAAGCGCCATGCCGGCACGTGCGTCCGCCGCCAGGGCGGAACCGGCATTAAAGCCGAACCAGCCTATCCACAACATTGCGGTGCCGATTAATGTCAATACTAGGTTATGCGGCATCATCGATTCGCGTCCGTAGCCGACCCGTTTGCCGATGACTACGGCGGCCACTAAACCCGCAATGCCGGCGTTAATGTGAATTACCGTACCGCCGGCGTAGTCCAATACGCCGTCTAATGCCAGCCAGCCGCCCGGCCCCCATACCCAATGTGCGGTCGGCACATAAATCAGTAATGACCATAAACCGACAAACCAGAGTAATGCGGAAAATTTCATTCGCTCGGCAAAGGCACCGGTAATGATGGCGCCGGCGATCACGGCAAACGCCATTTGAAACAGCATAAAGACGGATTCCGGAATGCTTGCTGCGCCGGGATAAACCGTGACAAGACCTTTTTCCGTCAATAAATCCAGGCCGTTTAAGAAGAAACGATCCGCGCCGCCGATGAGCCCGATGTTAGGCGTGAATGCCAAACTGTAGCCGAAACAAACCCAAATAATTGCAATTAAACAACATGTTGCGAAACTTTGCATCATTGTGGCAAGAACGTTTTTCTTGCGAACCATGCCGGCATAGAATAATGCCAATCCGGGAATCGTCATAAATAATACTAAAATCGTGGAAACCATGACCCAAGTGGTGTCGCCCGCACTGATGACGGAGATCGATTGCAGCCAGTCGGCGGTGCTTGCCGCGGCGGCGCCCGGCAGCATAAGCATGGCCGTTAAGGAAAGTCTTTTCATCTTATTACCTCAAAAATTCCGAAAAAAACAATGAAAAATCAGACCGCACTTTCATCGGTTTCGCCTGTTCGAATCCGAATAACGCGTTCCAACGGTTTAATGAAGATTTTGCCGTCGCCGATTTTTCCCGATCGTGCGACGGAAGAAATCGCGTCGACAGCGCAGTCGACCATGTCATCGGTTAATGCGATATCGAGTTGAATTTTGGGCAGAAAATCAATGACATATTCTGCGCCGCGATAAAGTTCGGTATGACCTTTCTGGCGTCCGAAACCTTTTACTTCGGTTACGGTCATGCCATGAATACCGACGTTATAGAGCGCGTCGCGTACGTCGTCTAAACGGAAAGGCTGAATAATAGCGGTAAGTTGTTTCATATTTACACCTGTTGCTTTTGATGATTAATGGTTGAAAAAAAGCAAAACGAATCCTGTACCCTTGACGAAATCAACGGCAAAATTGTGCTTTTTTTACTTTTGCAGGGGAAATAGAAAGTCAGAAAAGACGAAGAATTTCCTCGGCATATACCGCCACCGAGGAAATGCTCGGACGGCTAGTATTCTTGGCGATGTGCAGCGAAATGCTGCGTCAAATTATCATTATTCATAATTAATTGATTTTATTAGAGAATGTTTTCAAACTGTTCCATTACGGCTTTTGGCCACACGCTGGATTGCACTTCACCGATATGGTGTTTTTGTAACAATAACATGGCTAAACGGGATTGGCCGATTCCGCCGCCGATGGAAAGCGGCATGCGACCGTTGATTAAATCCCGATGCCATTCAAGGTTTAATCGATCTTCGTCATGGGTTAACGCCAGTTGTCGGCGTAACGCGGTTTCATCTACGCGGATGCCCATGGAAGAAAGCTCGAATGCGCGGTTTAAAATCGGGTTCCAGACTAAAATATCGCCGTTTAAGCCTTTATATTCGCCTTCGGACGGCGTTGTCCAGTCGTCGTAATCCGGTGCCCGCATATCATGCGGTTTGCCGTCCGGTAAATCGCCGCCGATACCGATTAAGAATACCGCACCGTATTTTTTGCAGATTTCGTTTTCTCGTTCTTTATCCGTCATATGCGGATATTCTCGTGCCAAATCTTCACTGTGAATAAAGGTGATTTCTTTGGGTAAGAACGCTTTTAACCCGAATTTTTTTTCTACCGCTTCCTGAGTTTCCACAATGGCTGCGTAGATTGAACGTACGGTTTCTTTTAAATAATCCAGATTGCGCTGTCCTGCCGGAATCACTTTTTCCCAGTCCCATTGATCCACGTAAACGGAATGGGTTTGGTCCAGGCTGTCTTCATCCGGGCGCAACGCTTTCATGTGAACGAACAGACCTTCGCCTTCCGCGAAGCCGAAACGCGCTAAGGTATGGCGTTTCCATTTGGCTAATGAATGAACCACTTCGAAGACGGCGTCTTCAATCATTTTGACATTAACTTGTACGGGTTTTTCTTTACCTGATAAATTGTCTTGAATCCCGTTACCGACTTGGCTTAAGATTGGACCCTGAACTTCGACTAATCCTAAATGTTCGGCCAATTTTGTTGTAAATGTGTTTTTGGCAAAACTGATTTCTTGTTGTTGTAAGATAAACGATTTTTTCATGAAAATACCTTTGAATAAATAAAATGCTGCGTACTGTTAACGCTTGTTACATATTATTTAACAGGTAGAGAATTAAATTCAACACTTTTTACTAAAAAATGTTATAATGATGAATATATTTAAATAATCGATTTAAAAATTAAATAAAATCTAAAATTTAGCCTAATAAGGTGACGAGGTGATGTTATGCAGACAATCGATGCGCTAGATCAACAAATTTTACGTGTATTAACCAAAGATGCCCGAACGCCTTACGCGGAAATGGCGAAAAACTTTGGTGTCAGCCCGGGCACGATTCATGTTCGGGTGGAAAAGATGCGTCAATCCGGTATTATTGAAGGCACTAAAGTGCGGATTGACGAACGTAAATTAGGTTATGACGTATGCTGTTTTATCGGGATCATCCTGAAATCGGCGAAAGATTATGACAAAGTCATTAAACAGCTGGAAGCCTTTGATGAAGTGGTGGAAGCTTATTACACCACGGGCAATTATTCCATTTTCATCAAAGTGATGACCCACACCATCGCAGAATTGCATAGCGTACTGGCGACTAAAATTCAGTTGATTGATGAAATTCAATCTACCGAAACATTGATTTCCATGCAGAATCCTATTTTGCGCGATATTCGTCCTTAATTCCGATAAAGCCTTTCTTTCATATGAGAAAGGCTTTTTTTAATTTATCGGTTAACGCACGTGGCAAATTTGTTGTTATCCGCGTCCGTCGTGCAATTTCATCAGCAGTCGATCCATTGCACGGTAGCCCAATGCTTCCGCTAAATGGGTGTGATTGATCCGTTCTTCGCCGGCTAAATCCGCAATGCTGCGCGAAACTTTTAAAATTCGGTGATATGCTCGCACCGACAGCCCAAGTTTATTCAGCGCCTGTTCTAAAAAAACTGCGTCCGCCTCGGTTAATTGACAAAATTGATCGATTTCTTTACTGCCCAAGTGAGCGTTTACTTTGCCTTGCCGATTCAATTGAATTTCCCGAACCTTTAGAATTTTTGACCGCACTTCAGCGCTGGTTTCACCGCGTTCGTCTTTACTTTGCAACGCGCCCTGTGGCAGCAGCGGCACTTCGATGGATAAGTCGAAACGATCGAGAAACGGCCCCGAAAGCTTATTCAGATAACGGATAATTTGCTGCGGCGTCGTGCGATTGTGTGTGCCCTGATAATTGCCGGTAGGGCTGGGATTCATCGCGGCAATTAATTGAAATCTGGCGGGAAATTGAATTTTACTCATAGCACGGGAAATAATGATTTCACCGCTTTCCAGCGGTTGACGCAGCGCGTCCAGCACCCGGCGCTCGAATTCGGGCAGCTCATCCAGAAATAATACGCCGTTGTGGGCCAGAGAAATTTCCCCCGGTCGGGGAATGGTGCCGCCGCCCACTAATGCCGGCAGGGAAGCGCTGTGGTGCGGAGCGCGAAACGGGCGTTGTTTCCAGTTGGAAAAATTCAATTCGTTTTGAACTAAACTGGTAACGGCGGCGGTTTCAATGGCTTCCTGATCGGACATTTCCGGTAATAATCCCGTTAAACGGCTTGCCAACATGGTTTTGCCGGTGCCGGGCGGGCCGAGAAACAATAAATTATGTTGTCCTGCCGCGGCGATAGTTAAGGCGCGTTTGGCGTGCTGTTGACCGATAATATCCGTTAAATCCGCTTGATTTCCTTTAAAAAAATTGACCGCACTTTGCTGTGTCAATTGATCGGCTGAGGGTAATGTCATCTGGTTGTTCAAAAATTGTACGACATCCAGTAATGAATTGGCGTAATAGGTTTCCTGATGAGAAATCAATGAAGCTTCGTTAGCGTTTTGCGCGGCGATAATCATTTTTCGTTTGGCTTTTTGTGCCGCCAGAATGGCCGGAATAATGCCTTGTACGCCGCGCAGATTGCCGGTTAATGCCAGCTCTCCGAGAAATTCGAATTGGCGCAGGCGTTTGGCTTCAATTTGTCCTGATGCCGCCAGAATACCGAGGGCGATGGGTAAATCAAAGCGTCCGCCTTCTTTGGGTAAATCCGCCGGCGCAAGATTTACCGTAATCCGTTTAGCGGGGTATTTAAATTGGGCGTTCAGCAGAGCGCTGCGGACACGATCTTGCGCTTCTTTAACGGTTTTTTCCGGTAATCCGACCAGTACAAATGCAGGTTTGCCGTTGCTGATATGCACTTCAATAGTCACAAGCGGCGCCTGAACCCCGACGGACGCCCGGCTGTAAACAATAGCGAGGGACATAAAAATTCTCCAAAACGACGATTTCGGAGAACTATAAGAAAAGTGCGGTCAAATTTGAAAAGGTTTTACTGCAATTTGGAATGACGTTCACAAAATTGTACGGTCGCTTGTTATTCCGCCGTAAAATTTGGGGCAAACCATTCGTCCAGTTTGGCCGATAAGCGATCGATGCCCAGTTTATTTTGTGCCGAAAACGCTTCAACCTGAATATCGCCCTGAAACGGCAGAATCGCTTCACGTACCATTTTAACGGTTTTGCTGCGCTCGCTTTGACTGAGTTTATCCGCTTTGGTCAACAGTAATAAAACCGCTAAATCAGAGGAAACCGCCCATTCTATCATTTGTTGATCGAGATCTTTTAACGGGTGTCGGATGTCCATCAGAATCACCACACCGCCAAGGCATTCGCGTTTTTGCAAATATTCGGCCAGTGATTTTTGCCATTGCAGTTTCATTTGTTCGGGCACGGCGGCATAACCGTAACCCGGCAAATCCACCAGTTTGCAGTTTGGCGCCGTTTCAAACAAATTGATTAGCTGTGTGCGGCCCGGTGTTTTAGATGTTCGCGCCAGATTTTTTTGATTGGTTAGCGCATTCAGTGCCGTGGATTTTCCGGCATTGGAGCGCCCGGCGAATGCAATTTCAATACCTTTATCTTCCGGCAGCTGTTTGATATTTGCGGCGCTGGTCAGAAAACGGGTTTTGTGATAATTCAGTTTAATTTCAGACATAATCTTTCCTTTTAGTTGCGCTAAGGATACCCGATAAATGACAAAATGCCAAAACTAGCTTTGACGTAAAATTACGGCCCGTAGGTGATCGTAAATCAAATTAAAGAAAAAAGTGTATACCACAATCAATAACGTAAGACTGATATCCATAATAAATGCATCTAACCAATTGATTTTTAAGATGAAAGCAACCAGTGGTAAAGTGAAAGCTAATAAACCGCCTTCAAACGCCAGCGTATGAAACATGCGTAATAATGTGCGACGTTTTTCGCGTGCGCCGGGGAAATATTTATCGAAAATCCAGTTGAACAACATATTCCAGAATACGGCGATAACGGAAATCAGTACAATCACGATACCCGTTTCGGTCGTGGGATGAGAGGTCGTAAGCTTGACGGCAAAGATGGAAATAATAATTGCTAGAAATTCAAATAAAATCGCATGAAAAAGGCGTTCAAGCGCGGTCATTTTAGATAAAGAAAATTAAAAACTCCGGTAGTCTTATTCTACTGGAGTTTGTTTGTGAAATATATCGATTTATTCGTCGTTTTCCACCGGTTGCGGTTGTTTGGCCGTGTAATTGTATATCACTAACAGCGCAAAAATACCGACAATCACCGCAGTAATGACATTCGGTGACAAATATTGCGCCATGTAACCTAATACAATGCCTACACCGCCAAAGTCAGCATCGGAAAATGTGGTATTGGCGAAACCTAAAGATCCTAGCACCGGAAGCAGGAAAACCGGCAGGAACGTAATGAGTAAACCGTGAGCGAAGGCACCAATAATGGCGCCGCGGCGCCCGCCGGTTGCATTACCGAATACTCCGGCGGTCGCGCCGCAGAAAAAGTGCGGAACGACGCCCGGTAAAATCAGCACCCAGTTCAGTTGTCCCAATAAAGCTAACCCGATGACGCCGCCGGCAAAACTGGCAAGGAAGCCGATTAATACGGCATTCGGCGCATAAGGGAACACGATTGGACAATCTAACGCCGGGTGTGCGTTAGGCACTAATTTTTCCGAGAAGCCCGTGAATGCCGGAACGATTTCAGCCAAAATTAAGCGTACGCCTTGCAGAATAATGAATACGCCGGCGGCAAAGGTAATCCCCTGAATCATAGCGTAAACCAAATAATGCTGACCGTTACTGAAATTAGCGGTGACATATTCACTGCCGGAAGCGATAGCCAAAATGAAGTAAATCACCATCATGGTAAGGGAGATAGAGATAGAACTGTCACGCAAGAAACTGAGGTTTTTCGGCAAATCCATTTCTTCCGTCGATTTAGAGCCTTTGCCCACAATGCCGCCGATTACGGCGGACAACACATATCCTAACGTGCCGAAATGGCCGAATCCCACCTCATTAGTGCCGGTTACTTTGCGGGTGTAACGATGGATTAACGCCGGGAAGAACGCCATAATCAATCCTAGTGTCAACGCGCCCACAAAAATGAGTTGTACGCCTTCAAATCCTGCAACGGTCAGGATGACGCCGATCATACAGGCCATATAGAAAGTGTGGTGACCGGTTAAGAAAATGAATTTTAAGCGGGTAAAACGTGCCACAATGATGTTAGCCGCCATACCGAACGCCATGATAAGTGCGGTGGACGTACCATATTTTTCGATAGCCATTGACACAATCGCTTCGTTATTCGGAATAATCCCCTGCACGTTAAAGGCGTGTTCAAACATATTGCCGAGCGGCGTTAATGATGTAAGCAACACCGTCGCCCCGCCGCTGAGCACAATAAACCCAAGAATGGTTTTGACGGTGCCCTTGATGGTATCAGACAGGCTTTTTTTCTGAGCAATCAAACCGACAAGGGCAATTAATCCCACCAATACGGAAGGGACTTTCAGAATATCCAAAATAAAAAAGAGTAAGCCGTCCATACGATTTCTCCTTATCCCCGACAGGTAATGTTATTGATTAAAATAGGCGGAGAGTTTTTCTTCAAGCTCTTTGGTGCCGACAATATTTTTTATCACCAGAATTTTGTCTTTAGGCAAACCGCTACTGTCGGCAATATCGTTGGCCATTACAAATAAGTCCGCATCATTTGCGTTTACGGAGGCTAAATCCGTGTGTTCCACTTCTGCGTCCACGCCCAATTTTTTCAGGACTTTTTTAATGTTCATATCCATCATAAAGCTACTGCCGATTCCGTGTCCGCACACCGCCATAATTTTCATGTCGTTACTCCTTGTAAGAATGATAAATGGTCATGAAAGCAATCTATACCTATCCGCTAAGGTAATCAATGTGCGGCGTTTGATTTTGTGAGAAAGATCACACAACATCGAATTGCCGTATCGCCATATTTAAAAATGGCTCGGAACGGGCGTTTCTTTTCGGAATGCGTGTGATTTTGTGACTTATTTCCCTTTTTTCACCCAATAATGAAACGGCGATTGCGCCGTGTCGGCGCGCACTAACGTATGTTCCATGAATTGGCAGAAGCTGGGAATATCGCGCGTTGTGGCGGGATCGTCGGCGATGACAAGTAAAATTTCGCCGTCCTGCATGTGACGAATTTGTTTGCGTACCAGCATCACGGGTTCCGGACAACGGAGCCCCGAGGTATCGAGAGTGTGGTGGATGGTGATATTGTTCATTGGGTATAATTCGGGTTTTTATCGATTAGCGCGTATAATAACTTTCTGGTAAAGTGCGGTCAAAAATTAAGATGTTTTTTGCCGTATTTAATCCCGAAAAGTGCGGGCGATTTTGAGGAAGAAATTAGATTACGGTCGAATTAATCGGTCGCCGCGTCTATGCGAAAATATAATACTGTGATTAAAAATCGGTGTTTTTGGCAAAATGTGCAATTTATTCCGGCGATAAGTGGTGATAAACTTGCGGCGTTTAACCAAGAATTAACCGAGCGTTTCGCGGGACAATTGGTATTGAATCAAATTAAATAGAGAAATTTTGTGCATATTTTTACCATTATTCGGATTGTCGGCATTTTAGTCATGTGCTTTTCCTTTACGATGCTTGCGCCGGCATTTGTTGCGTTAATGTATGACGACGGCGGCGGTACGGCATTTATTCAGTCTTTTGTAATTAGTCTGGCGGTGGGAACAAGCCTGTGGTGGAGTTGCCATTTACATAAGGAAGAATTGCGTTCCCGCGAAGGTTTTCTTATCGTTGTGTCGTTTTGGGTGGTATTGGGCAGTCTTGCCGCCTTGCCGTTTATGCTGTTCGACGAACCGGATTTGACGCCGGCGTCGGCATTTTTCGAAGCCTTTTCAGGGTTAACCACCACGGGCGCAACGACGATTACCGGGCTGGATAATCTGCCGAAAGCCATTTTGTTTTACCGCCAGTTTTTGCAATGGTTGGGCGGCATGGGGATTATCGTGTTGGCGATTGCCATTATTCCGTTGTTGGGCATCGGCGGCATGCAATTGTATCGGGCCGAAATGTCGGGACCGATGAAAGAACAAAAAATGCAGCCGCGCATTGCCGAAACGGCCAAAACGTTATGGTTCATTTATGCTTCGCTCACGGCGCTTTGCGCTTTATCTTATTATTGGGCGGGAATGTCGGGATTCGATGCTATCAGTCACAGTTTTTCCACGGTGTCGATTGGAGGATTTTCCACCCATGACGCCAGTATGGGTTATTTCAACAGCCCGACAATTAATATGATTACCGTGGTGTTTTTGCTGATTTCCGCTTGTAATTTCGCTTTGCATTTCCGTGCTTTTTCTGAAATCCGCGGGGGCCATTTTTTAAGAATTTATTTGCGGGATCCCGAATTTCGCTTTTTCATTCGGATCCAAATCGTGCTTATCGCTCTATGTACTTTTGCGTTAGTCAGCCATCAATCGTCCGAGCATTGGTGGACAAGCGTGGAACAAGCGGTTTTCCAGGCGGTCTCCATTTCAACCACCACCGGTTACACTACTGCCGATTTTGCTCACTGGCCTTCTTTCATCCCAATGTTGCTGATTATTGCGTCCTTTATCGGCGGCTGTGCGGGCTCGGTCGGAGGCGGATTACGCGTGGCCCGCGTGTTAGTGCTTTATTTGCAAGGTTTGCGCGAGCTGAAATTATTCGTACATCCCAATTTGGTTTATCCGATAAAATGGGGAAATTCGATTTTAGATAACCGAGTCATTTCCAGTATTTGGTCGTTTTTTTCCGCTTATGCGCTGTTATTTGTGATTTGCCTGTTATCGGTTATCGCCTGCGGACTGGAACCCTTTGACGCATTCAATGCCGTGCTGGCCTGTTTGAACAATTTAGGTCCCGGTATGGGTATTGTCAGCAACAATTTTGTAGAAGTGCCGGATAGCGCAAAATGGATTCTTACCGGTGCGATGGTATGCGGACGACTTGAGATTTTCACGTTACTGGCGTTATTCAGCCCGGCGTTTTGGAGAACATAATGAAAACCTTGATTATTTATTCAAGCCGTGACGGACAAACCAAGAAAATCGCTGAGTTTATCGCACGGAAAATTCATGCCGAAGTGGTTTCTCTCGAACAAAGTGCGGGCAAAAATTTAAACGATTTTGAGCGCATTGTCATCGGAGCGTCCGTCCGCTACGGACATTTCCACAAAGCGCTTTACGAATTTATCGAAAAACAGACCGCACTTTTAAATCAAAAAACGACGGCGTTTTTCGGTGTGAATCTGACCGCGCGTAAGGAAGAAAAAAACACGCCGGAAACCAACGTTTACGTGCGTAAGTTTTTGCAGCGGATTTCATGGCGACCAACCCTTTCCGTCGTTTTTGCCGGCGCGTTACTTTATCCGCGCTATAATTTTTTTGATCGAACGATGATCCGCTTGATCATGAAACTTACGGGAGGCGAAACGGATCCGACGGTTGAAATCGAATATACGGATTGGAATAAAGTGGCGGCTTTTGCCGCAGAATTGGCGGAACTTTAAATCAAATCGAATCGTTTACCGATTGAAAAAACAGATAAAAAATCGCCCGCACTTTTGCGATGGTATAAAGTGCGGTCAAAA